>NZ_BCNF01000097.1 GCF_001485495.1 Gordonia desulfuricans NBRC 100010
TACACTGACCCAGTAGTCAACTGACTATTGATGATCGAACCGATACCCAACGTCGACCCCCTACGATGATTGAGCCGAGACCGAGCGAAGCGAGGACTCGAGTCGAAATCTCCGGCGGCCGACGTCGTCGACGCGACCAGCAGAGATCCCGACAGATCCGGTCGAGGACCGATCAGTAGACCATCACCCGGACGTTCTCGGCGACGCATGCGGGCTTGTCGACGCCCTCGATCTCGACGGTGTTACGCACCACCATGGTCACACCCTTGGGGGTTTCCTCGATCTCGGTGATCACGGCATTGGCGCGAATCCGCGAGCCCACCGGGACGGGGTTGGGGAAACGCACCTTGTTCATGCCGTAGTTGATGACGAGTTTGGGTCCCTCGACGGTGAAGATCGAGCCGGCGAGCACCGGGAGCAGGGACAGCGTCAGGAACCCGTGGGCGATCGGCGCCCCGAACGGGCCGCTCTTGGCACGCTCCGGGTCGACGTGGATCCACTGGTGGTCACCGGTGGCGTCGGCGAAGGCGTTGACGCGGTCCTGGGTGATCTCGAGCCACTCACCGGAACCGAGATCCTCGCCGATGACCGCCTTGAGTGATTCGACACTGCTGAACGTACGCGGAGTGATGGTCGTCATAGTCGCCGTAGTCTACCGTGGCCCCATGACGACGCCTCGGATCCCTCCCGGTGGCCTCCGCGAACTCGGTCCGATCAACTGGGCCTTCGCGACGGTGGCGGCCAAGGCCATCGGTGTGCAGAACGCCCACATCTTCAGCACACTCGGCCGCAGCCGCGGCCTCTTCCGCGCCTGGCTGTACTTCTCGGCCCGGCAGATGCCCTTCGGCACGCTGTCGCGCAAGGACTCCGAGATGGTCATCATCCGGGTCGCACACCTGCGGGGGTCGGAGTACGAGCTCGATCATCATCGTCGGCTCGGCAAACGTGCCGGGCTGTCCGGCGACGAGATCGAACGCATCCTGGCCGGCCCCGACGCCGGTTGGGGCGACCGTGAGCGGGCGATCCTGCGGGCGGTCGACGAACTGGTCGCCGACAAGGACATCTCCGAGCTCGCCTGGGCCGCGCTCCGCCGGCATCTCGACGAGCGCCACACGATCGCCTTTGTCCTCCTGGTCGGTCAGTACGACTCACTCGCCACCACCCTGCACACCCTGCGCGTGCAGCCCGACACCCGGGTCTGAACCGTGTCGACGCCGGCGTCGAGGCTGATGGGCAATCCGCTGTTCTCGCGGATCTATCAGGACATCTGGCGCCCGGTGTTCACCCGCGCGTTCAGTCACGGCAGCACCGAGACCGCCGACTACGACAAGGCGTTGCGCGCCTATCTGTCCCGGCCGGGTGAGCGGCTGGTGCTCGACGTCGCGTGCGGCCCCGGCAACTACACCGGCCAGATCGCCGACGGTCTCACCGGTGACGGCCGGGTGATCGGTGTGGACTTCTCGTCGGCGATGCTGCGCACCGCACTGGCCACCAACCGCTCACCCCGCGCGGCCTACCTCCGGGCCGATGCGCATGTACTCCCGTTCCCCGACAACACCTTCGACCAGACGCTCTGTCTCGCGGCGCTGTACCTGATCCCCGATCCGCTGCCGGTACTCGACGAGATGGTCCGCGTCGCCGCACCGGGCGCCGAGATCGTCGTGTTCACCTCGGCGGCCGGTCCGGTGTCGTCGATCCCCGGCGTCGGGTTGTTCGCCCGGATCGGCGGTTTCCGCATCTTCGGTGTCGACGAGATCATCGATCGACTGCACCGCAACGGTGTTCGCCATGTCGAGCAGTCCCTGATCGGCGAGGGGCAGTACGTGCTGGGTAGCAAACCCGACTGACCGCCCGGTCCGGCCGCGGCCTACAGCTCGTAGCTCACCCCGGTGAGTTTTTCTGCGGTCCCCCAGAGTTTTTCACCCAGGACCGGGTCGGTGGCCTTCTCGGTCAGCACCTCTTGTGCGGGCGGACCGCTGAACCCGAAGACGCCGTGCGGACCGTAGTACTGGCCGCCGAGGACGGCCGGGTCGGTGGCGGCGCGCAGCGTGACGGCCGCACCGTCGGGGGCCTCCATGATGAAGGTCCGGCGAATCCAGCGCAGCGACGGCGTGGTGAACAGCCAGCCGAGGACCGCCTGATCGCGCATCACCCCGGACTGGGTGGCACCGGGATGGGCGGCAACCGAGATCGGGGATCGGCCCGGCCGTCGCTCGAGCCGGCGCTGCAGTTCGACGGCGAAGACCAGTTCGGCCAGCTTGGCCCTCGAATAGGCACGCGCGGTGGAGAACCCGCGTTCCATGGTGAGGTCGTCGAAGTCGATCACCCCGGCCTTGTACACCTTGGACCCGACGGTCACGATGCGACCGGCCTCGGCCGCGGTCAGCAACGGGAGCAGTCGGCCGGTCAGCGCGAAGTGCCCGAGGAAGTTGGTCCCGAAGTCCATCTCGAAGCCGTCGGCGGTGAGTTCACGGCGCTGGCGCATCAGTCCCGCGTTGTTGATCAGCAGGTCGATGGAGGGATGTTCGGCGAGCAGTTCGTCGGCGCACTCACGGACCGACGACAGATCCGACAGATCCAGTCGCACGATCTCCAGCTGGGCGCCGGTGACGGTGGCGGCGATGTCGTCGCGGGCGCGGGCCGCGGCGTCGGGGTTGCGGCATGCCAGGACGACCCGCGCACCCAGGCCGGCGAGCTGGCGGGCGGTCTCGAGACCGATCCCGGAGTTGGCCCCGGTGACGACGGCGACCCGTCCGCGTTGCGACGGCGCGTCGGCCGGTGTCCAGCGCTGCTTCGGCATGTGGCGAGCTCCTATGGGCGATTCGTCGCATCTTGGTACCACATCGGCGGCGGCCGACCGCCCGGAGTCGGTACATGGTGGCGATCACGCGGGCACACTGGTCAGGTGCTCCGACCGCCGCATCCCCGCCTGCACCGGTGGATGTCGGCGATGCTCGGGGCTCTGGTGGTCGTGGCGGGCTGCGCGTCGGCACCGCCGGTGCAGCCCGACATCCGACCGTCGGTCGATCCACCCCGGGCCGCGCACACCGAGGTCGTCCCGATCCGTCCCGTGCACACCCGATCCGCCGACACGGCCACCGGGGTCACCGTCGAACATCTGCGATATCCGGTTCCCGGCGGGCACCCCGATCCGCACCAGAACTGGATGGATCTCTATCTCCCCGACCTCACCCCGCCGCCCGGCCCGTCGACGCGACCGGTTCGTTTCCCCCTGGTGATCCTGCTGCACGGCGGCGGCTGGCAGTCCCGGATCGGGGCATCCACCTTCTCCGGTTTCTCCCGCATCCTCGCCGAGCGTGGGCTCGCCGTCCTCAACGTCGAGTACCGGCGGGTCGGCAAGGGCGGCGGCTGGCCGACCACGTTCACCGACGTCGGCGCCGCGATGGACCACGTGCCCGCCGTCGCGGCCCGGTACCGGCAGGTCGACGCCTCGCATGCGGTGGTGGTCGGGCACTCGGCGGGCGCGCAGCTGGCCGTGTGGGCGGCCACACGAGCCCACCTCGCCCCGGGCGAGGTGGGCTCCGGTCCACGGTTCCGTCCATCCCGGGTGTTCTCCCTGGCCGGGCCGTTGGACCTGCGGCGTGCGGTGGCCCTCGGCGACCATGCGGTGATCCGGGTGCTGGGCGGCACCCCCGGCCAGGTGCCGTCCCGCTATGCGTCGGTCGACCCCATCGAGAACATCGACCCGACCATCCCGATCGTGGTCGTCACCGGCACCCGGGACCAGGTGGTGCGTCCGGAGCTGGCCGAACGCTACGTGGCCGCCGACCAGGCGGTCGGCGGCCACGCACGTCTCGTTCTGCTTGCCGGACAGACACATTCATCGATCGTCGACCCGCGGTCGTCGACCTTCGGGGTCCTCGTCGACGAGATCGTCCAGGCGGCCGGTACCCCGGCCGGCTGACCGGATCCCGGGCTCAGACCCCCACCGGACGCGGGGCGGAACTGAACTGTCCGGCCGGGGCGAATCGGGCCAGCACGTCGTCGGCGGGTTCACCGGCGACGGCGGTGATGAATCCGACGACGTCGTCGCGAGTCTTCAACGACAGCAACGGATTCGGGTCGGACAACAGCCCGAACAGCGCCGACGCGACGTCGGTGTTGACCGCTGCGGCCGGGAACGACAGTTCCAGGTGGGTCGCGTAGTCGGGGTCGCCCAGGTACAGACGGGTCACCTCGGTGGACGCCAGTCCACGGCGCTCCCAGTGCTTTTCGAACTCCTCGGCCAGCCAGTCGGCGCCAAAGCCGGCGTTCGGGTCGGCGGCGAGACGGTCACGGGCGGCGGCGACCAGTTCGGCGATCTGGACCAGCGTGTTCTGTGCACCTTGGCCGGCGACCGGGTCGACCGAGATCGCGGTGTCGCCGATCGCGCCGACGACATGCCCGCCCGCGGTCTGCCCGACGGCCTTGCGGACGGTCGGGGTGACCGCACCGGTGAGCCAGGCGTACGGGTCGGACTCGATCACCTGCAGCGCCGAGATCACCGGGGCGTCGTGCGGGAAGAACCCCTCGAAGATGTCCACCACGGCCTGCCGCGCCGAGTGCACGTCGACGACGCCGTCGATCAGCGGCGCCCAGGCGCCGTCCGGCTTGGCGAAGACGATGATCGACCAGGTGGCGCCGGCGTCCTTGTGCAGGAACGGTCCGACGAAGATCTCACCGTTGTCGCTGTCGAGGTTGAACAGTGCATGCCCGCCGCCCTCGCGGGAGCGGTAGGCGAAGGTGTCGGGACCGTGGTCGACGCCCTCGAGGGTCACCTGCAGCAGACGTCGCTGCGGGGCGTCGTACTTGGTGCGCTCGGCGTCCACCTCGAACACCCCCGACAGCCCGCCCTTGCCGGTGGCCACCAGGGTGAGATCGTGCTCGGCGGCGATCCGGTCGAGGGCTGCGACGTCGACGTGGCCCACCTCGAAGCGGCCCCCACGGTCGAGGAACCGGCCGAGCCGGTCGTCGGCGCGCAGCCGCAGATCCACCGCCTGCGCCACATAGCCGTAGTCGGGGTTGAAGGCGAGCACGTCGGCACGCTCGTCGCCCTCCCCGGCGTGCAGGCGCACGCTGATCCCGGTGGTGTTGCCGACCTCGTAGAGGTCTTCGATGATCTGCGCATCCCATTCGCGGGACGCCCCGAACAGCACACCCACCCCGGTGGGCGGCACCTTGTCGCGCAGCGATGCACGGTCACGGTCGCTGTAGAGGGTGACGTCGAATCCGGCGTCGGCGAAGCCCAGTGCCGCGCTCGTCCCGGCCAGTCCCGCCCCCACGATGGCGACCGTCTTCTTGGCATTCGCAGTGGTGTCACTGCCTGTGATCTCAGTCATGCGGGCCAGCGTGCCGGGTCCCTGTCGACCGCGACAGGATTACGTTCATGGCAATCGGATCGGCGACGGCGCCGATACCGGCCGGTCAGCGCCTGACACGGATTGACAGATCCGTCCCAGCAAGCGCTCAGGTGGCGCTGTTAGGCTGACCAGATCACGGATTGATCACGGGGTTGAGTGGGTCGTTGCGGCTCCGGCCTGTACCGAGCCATTCGAGAGACGGAGTATGTCGACAGTTCTATCGCGCGCGACCGACGCCGGCGCGCAGCACACCGACGAGCAGGACAAGGGCCGGTCGAAGTCCACCGGACGCGCCCGCAAGGCCTACCTCCACCATCTCGACCTGATCCGGGCCACCACCTTCTCCCTGGTGATCTTCGTCCACTGCCTCACCCAGACCACCGACGAGTGGGACAGCGTCGGGGTCAACAGCACGTCACTGTTGTTGCACTTCACCCGCAACACGTTCTTCGCACTCAGCGGCTTCGTGCTCATGTACCAGAACTTCGACAAGTCCGACTTCTCGGCGTGGTCGTTCTGGCGCCGCCGGATCAAGCTGGTCATCTTCCCGTATCTGGCCTGGTCACTGATCTACTGGGTGATCGAGGACATGTGGGCGCACGGCCGGCTGACCGAGGTGCCGTCGAGTCTCGACGAGTTCGGCAAACTCGCGATGTGGGGCCTGTCCGGGTTCCAGATGTACTTCCTGTTCGTGATGCTGCAGATCTATCTGCTGTTCCCGCTGGTGCTGTGGCTGGTCCGGGCCACCGCCGGCCATCACCGGCTGCTCATGGCGGTGAGCGTGGTGGCGCAGTTCGCGACCTTCGTCACCATCACGCACTGGCAGCCCCCGGCCGGATTCGCCGAGTACTGGTGGCACTACTACGCCACCTTCGTGCCGTATCAGTTCTTCATCCTGTTCGGCGCCGTCGCCGCGGTGCATCGCGAGGAGATCACCGCCTGGCTGTCGGGCAAGTTCTGGTGGCTGGCGACCGCACTCGTGGGCACCGGCGCGCTGGCGGTCGGGACGTATCTGTGGCGGGTGTGGAGCGACGGCCAGCGGCCGATCTACGCCGCGGCCGCCTTCCAGCCGACGCTGCTGCCGTTCCTGGTGGTCGCGGTGACCTGTCTGTACGCGGCGGCCCTGTACTGGGCGCAGAACTGGCGCGACTTCACGCCCCGGTTCGCCCGCGCGGTGGCCTTCGCCTCCAACCGGTCGTTCGGGGTGTTCCTGGTCCACGTCCTGGTGCTGTTCTTCATCCTCTATCCCAAGACCGACGGCCAGCCGACGATCCTGGCCGCCCTCGGACAGCCGTGGGGCACGATCACGGTCTACCTCGCCACCCTGGCCGGGTCGTTGCTGCTCGTGGAGATCCTGCGGCATCTGCCCGGGTCGCTGTATCTGACCGGACGGCCACGCCTGCCGATCGACGCCGGACGCCGCGTGCGTCAGTGGCGTCGGGGCCGGACCGAACGTGCCGAGCAGACCGAACGGGGCGAGCGGATCTCCGCCTGACGCCGACACCGATCCGCTTCTCGCGGACGCTGTCCGACTCCGTGAACGGGATCGGAACCAGGCCGACCCGTCACGGCTCCCCGGGACACGATTCCTGATCGTCGTCGGCGACACCCGTCGCCGACCAGTGGACTCCATCTGTTCTTGTCGATCGACAACTGCTATCTGTTTGGCACCACTGCAGCATTCGATGTTCAGTACCTGTTGTGCCCCGCCGGATGTCTTCACGAGATCGCGAGATCCCGCTGCTCGTCGATCTCCGCAGGCTTCATCACTTCGTCGCCGCGGTCGAGGCTCCCACCCTGAGGGTGGCAGCGGCCGAGCTGTCGATGACGCAGCAGGGACTGTCGTCATCCCTGCGCCGGCTCGAGACCGATCTCGGCGTCGAGCTCTTCACCCGCTCCGGGCGCTCACTCCAGATGAACCAGGCCGGCCGCGTCCTGTACCACCGTGCATCGGCACTCCTCGCCGGCGGCCGACTGACCGTCGACGCGCTACTTTCGGCGACTCATGCGGCCACAGTCCCTTTCGTGATCGGACACACCTCGGAGGTCTCCGGAGAAGAGGCGTACGGGCACATCGGCCCGGCGTCGGCACGCATGCCCCTTCAGCGGTTCAAGGTCATCCGAATTCACCCCGACCAGGTCCGCGACGAACTTCGTTCCGGTTCCCTCGATCTCGCACTGCAGCGGGCGGTCGACGCCACATCCGATCTCGAATCCACTGTGGTCGGACACCACACCCTGCGCGTGGTGGTCTCCGTCGGCCATCCGCTCGCGACTCGGAAGGTCGTGGACACCACTGATCTGGCGGAATTCCCGCTGATCGTCTCGGAGCCCGACCACACGTCGCGCCACACCGACTTCCTGGTGTCGTGGTGCCGCCGGCAGGGCTTCGAACCGACGCTGCTCATGAACCCGATCGACGGATTCCCGCTGAGCGCCGCTGTCGCTGCCGACACCACCGCATGCGCCTTCGTCACAGAACCGCCCGGCCACACCTTCGGTGGGCGCGTCCTGGTACTCGATCTTCGGCAGGCACCACAGATCCCACTGCATGCCGTCTGGTCGGGCGACACCACGTCACCGGTTCGACGTGCATTCCTCGGCGCCTGACCCGACCCCCGTCGTATCGACAACGATCTGTTTCGCCGTGACCACTCTTCCGTGATTCATCCGTCTCGAATCGAGGTGATCGAAGCCCCCATTCGTCAGCGACATGCATGGCCCGAGGTCCACGGGCACCGCACTGGGCCTGTCGCTCACATCATCGGTTGATATTCGTCAAACACCGCTTGTTGGCGCGTCCGGTGGAATCGATGTTTAGTACGTCGTGCGCATGAATTGACGACCACAAAGAACGCTGACAACGAGTGTCGTCACACTACGCGGGCGAAGACCGACCAGATTCTGAACAGGAGGAGCAAGGGTGACGGATCAGCCGTCCGAGCGAACCGAATGGGGCGGACCTGCACCACGTTTCCTCGATCTACGCAGAGTCCATCAGTTCGTCACCGCCGTGGAGGCACCCAATCTCCGAATTGCGGCAACACAACTGTTCATGACCCAGCAAGGGCTCTCCGCATCACTACGACAGCTCGAATCCGATCTCGGGGTCGATCTCTTCTCCCGATCGGGTCGAACACTTTTGCCAAATCACGCGGGCCGCGAACTGTACCGTCGTGCCCCGGCACTTCTCGCCGGCGGTCAGCAGACCGTCGAAGCGGTGCACCGCGCGATCGAGGAAACGCCCCGACCGTTCGTGATCGGCCATACACCCGCGGTATCCGGTGAAGAGGTCTACCAGCTCATCGAGCCACTCCTGTCGCAGATGTCGGCCCAGCCGTTCAAGGTCACCCAGGTCTATCCCGATCGAATTCGGGATGAACTCCACTCGGGTGCCATCGATGTCGCGCTCCGACGGGCGATCGATCACTCACTCGACCTCGAATCCACGGTCGCCACCTACCACACACTTCGTCTCGCGGTGTCGGTGCATCATCCACTCGCCCACCGAAAGGTCGTGGTCACCGCAGACCTCGCCGACTACCCCATCATCGTCTGGGGTCCCGAAAACCAGTCGTTCTACACCGATTTCGTGGTGTCGCTGTGCCACCGAGAGGGCTTCGAGCCTTCGCTGCTCGTCAACCCCATCCAGGGAACACCGCCGAGTACCGCCGTCGCCACAAGCGATTCCGCATGTGCCTTCGTGACCGACCCGGCCGGCGATGTCTTCGGCGGGCGGGTCCGGGTGATCGAGTTCCAGGACGCACCCAAGATCCCACTCCAGGCAATATGGCTCCCGCACGGATCCCCCTCACCGGTTCGCGATGCGCTGTTCGGCAAGTGATCACGTGGCCCGCAGACGAGATCTTCCCCGACGTCATCGTGTTTCCGGAGCTGTCGTGGCCATCGCGATAGCCACGGTGATACCCGCCGTGGCCCGTCAGAAGTCAGATCGTCGGCCTCCGACTGTCGAGGCACCCGATCCGTTCGGACCGCTGATCCGACCGATCAAAGATCCCCCGCCACAATGACGCAACAATGAGCAATCCACAATACACAAGCAGTTCTTGTGTGACCGCAACAATTGATGGTGACCCTGGCGCGATCCCGCGTGCCGCAGTATTCTTTTCGGTCGCCCGACCCGAGTCCGACAAGGTATTCGCGCTGGAATTCACCGACGGCGCGTTGCGCTCGCAACTCACCCCCGATGGGGAGTATGTATGGACTACGTTGCCGACGACATGCCGGAACCCCCTCCGAGGAATCTGACCCGATGACATATTCCGAGAGTTCGGAAAGACTCGAATCCGAGCTGACAAGCCCGCTGACCGTGGCGACATTCCGACGTGCGGTCGACATGCTGGCCACGCAGGCGGCGACGTGCCCGGTGCAGGATCTCGGCGGTGTGATCCGGCGAGGTCTCGACACCCCGGCGATTTCTGCGGTGCTCGATCATCACCTCGGGGACGCCGATGGTCGGGAGCAGTTCACCACCGACCTGATCCACTCGGCAATGACCTTTCGCCCCAACGGGTTGTCATCGGCGCGTGACGTTCCCGCCCTGCTGAAGGTCCGCCTCCTGTCGACCCTCGATGCGGTGTGGTGGGCGGGTACCCGTCCCTTCCGGACCGACATCGAGGTCACCACCGATGCCGGACTGATCGATCTGCGCCAGGCCAGGTCACGTGGCGAGCTTCGGTTCGACTTCCGCACACAGGTTTTCGACCTCCCACGACGTGGAGTCCGTGCGCTCGATCGACGACTGCGCCCCCGGCACTCGCCAAGGACGATCGGCATGCGGCTGCCGTACGGCCGTCCGGAGGTGATCGCTGTGCTCAACGCGATCGCCGACGACCTCGCACACCGCGCCCCGAATGCCCCGCGTCCGTGGGTCAACAGCCTGGTCCGCAGCGTCGCCTACCAGGACGAGATGCGAGGCTCCGGCTACACCGCCGCATCCGGCAGCGCGCATTGCCTCGGATGGGCTGCCGACATCGAGATGGACTGGATGACCCGACTCGGCTTCGGTGACGCTCTCGCCGCGGTTCTCCTCGATCGTGCCGATGCGGCGGAGATCAATGTCATCGACGAGGGACAGGCGTGGCACATCTGCCTCAACCCCCGGATGAGAAGAACGGTGAAAGGCGAACCATGTGCGGAATAGCGATGATCGTCGGCGTCGGGTGGGAGGAGCGCACTCTCGACGCGATGATCTCTTCGATCGAGTCACGCGGCACCGTCACCGAACGCTGGACACGGCACGATCTCGCAGCGGCCACCCGCCGACTCCCCATCGTCGACCGCGAGCATGCCATCCAACCGTGGCGATTCGGTCCGAACAAGCGTTACACGTTGTGCTACAACGGCGAGATCTACAATCCTGACGAGATCAGAGCCGAGCTCGCCGAGCACGGCCACACTCCGACGACCGAGTCCGACACCGAACTCGTCGCCCTGAGCCTGATCACGTGGACCGACGACGCGGTCATGCACCTCTCCGGAGAGTTCGCCTTCGCCGCAGAACTCAACGGGTCGGTCTACGTCGCACGCGATCGGCTGGGCGTGAAGCCTCTCTACTACGCGATCGCCGACGGCTTGGTCTCGGTGGCATCCGAGATCAAGGCGCTCGTCACCATCGACGCACCGATCATGGAGGTTCCGCCCGGACACCACGGCTGGATATCGGCCGAGAACGGCGCCTCGCTACGCCGCTACTACGATCTCGACGAGGCGCTCCACACCGCCGGCGGTCACGAGTTCACTTCCGTCGACGAGGCCGTCGGCGCTGTCCGCTCCGCGGTGACGTCCGCAGTGCACTCGCGTGTCCGGACCGACCTGCCGATCGCCATCATCCTCTCCGGCGGTCTCGATTCCTCGATCGTGGCATCCCTTGCTGCTCAGCAACACTCCACATGTGTGGCCTACACGATCGGAACCCCCGACAGCCCCGACATCGACCATGCCACCCGCCTCGCCCGCGACATCGGCATCCCGCACCGGGTGATCGAGGTGCGACCGTCCGACATCGGTCGGTCCGCGGTGATGGATGCGGTCCGGTTCTCCGAGCTCACCGAGTACGGCGACATCATCAACGCGGTGATCTCGGCAGTGCTGTTCACCGCCATCGCCGAGGACGGGATCCGGATCGCCGTCGGCGGCGACTGTTCCGACGAGCTGTTCGGCGGTTACCCGATGTATCAGACCATTCCGGAAGACCAACGGCGGGATCTGTTCCTGCACAAACTCCACGGACTGTCACGCACCGAACTACAGCGAGTCGACCGGGCGAGCATGTCCGCCACGGTGGAGGCACGGGTACCGTTCCTCGACGAGCGTGTGGTCGAGACCGCCCTCCGCCTGCCCATGTCGATGAAGACGCGAGATGGGCAGGAAAAGTGGGTGCTGCGTCGTGCATTCGACGACGCGCTGCCCGACTACGTGATCAACCGCCCCAAGCACGGGTTGTCGTACTCGTCGGGCCTCCACGATCGCATTCGCCTCTTCAAGCCATGGATCGCAGCCGAATACCGGCGCTGTGGATATGGCGCCCATGGACCGCTGCGCCGTGACTTCGATGCGGCACTGGCCGTGTCGGGCAACGACCTCCGGCAGGCGCTGGCCGACGACATGCTGCTGGACGACCACACGTTCTTCGAAAAGGGCAAGGATCTTGTCGGAGCATTGCGGTGGAACCTCGCTCGCCGAGTGGCCAAGAAGGTGTAGCCGGGAGTTCGCGATCCGCGACCGCCGGATTCTCGCCCTCTCCGGGGTCGATATCGAGGTGAACCACACCCACCCGTCGAGGTGCAATAGCCACGGAAACACAAGTAATTGTGAATCGACGCAACGTTCTTGTACACAACAAGATCACCTGCCACCTCGCGAATCGTCGCCGATCTCATCATCGTTCCGCCTCTACCATGACCTCATGACGACCGCTGACACCTCCGACGCCGCGGAGTCGACATCGCCTGCACCAGTGCAGCTCTGGAACTTCCCTCGGCGTCGACTCACGGCGGATTCTCGATGGAGCCGCACCATTCGTTCGGAATCGACGAACCGATGAACGCCCTTCTCGACGCCTCCATCACCGACGGCTGGATTCTCTGGACACTCACCGCCCTCGCGATCGTCGCCGTGATCTGGCTCGTCGTATCACGCTCGTGGATGGCTTCCCTGGTGACCGCTGCGATATCGCTCGCCGTCGCACTCGGGAGCACCCTGCTCATCAGGTGGTATGTGAACTCCATCTGGAAGCCGTTCGCCGATCCGATCCCCGATCAGGTCTATGTCTGGATCTCGGTGGCGATCTTCGGCCTCGTCGCGGCCATTCGCCGACTGACCATCGGCACCGGTGTCACGGTGCGGGTACTCAGTGTGCTGACCGCTGCAGTGGTGGCGCTGGCGGTGGCCGCCCACGTCAACAGTCATTTCGGCGAATATCCCACGCTCCGTGTCGCGCTCGACCTCCGGGACTACCCCACCGTGGATCTCGCGGACATCGCACACACCTCCACGGTGCCGCTCGACCAGTGGCGCAAGCCCTCCGACCTACCCACCGGTGGAAGCGTCGGCGAGGCCGAGATACCAGGCGCGACCTCGCATTTCGATGCCAGACCCGCAAAGGTCTATCTGCCTCCCGCATACTTCGCCCAGCCGCGTCCGATCCTGCCGGTCCTCGTCCTGCTCGCCGGTCAGCCGGGAGCGCCCGTGGACTGGCTCACCGGCGGACAACTGGTCCAGACGATGGATGCGTATGCGGCCAGCCACAACGGGCTGACGCCGGTGGTGATCATGGCTGACGCCACGGGGTCGGAACTGGCGAACCCACTCTGCATGGATTCGGCATTGGGGAATGTGGCCACCTATCTCACCACCGACGTCGCGGCCTGGGCAGCCCGGGCACTGCAGGTCGACTCGGACCGCACCCGATGGGCCGTCGGTGGCCTCTCTTACGGCGGTACGTGCGCACTGCAGCTGACCACCAACTTCCCCCTCATGTATCCCACCTTCATCGACATGTCCGGCCAGATCGAGCCCACACTCGGCAGCCGCCAGGAGACCGTTGCCGCGGCATTCCACGGCGATTCCGCGCGGTTCGCGGCCGTCAATCCAGCCGACATCCTTCGTCGCGAGCGATTCCCCGGGGTGGCGGGTGCCTTTGTGGTGGGGGCCGACGACCACGAGTACCGGACAGGACTGGAATCCATCTTCTCGCTCGCGAAGTCTGCCGGCATGGACGTCCGTTTCTCCACCGTTCCCGGAGGACACTCGTTCACCGTGTGGTCACGCGGCCTTCGCGCCCAGTTGCCCTGGCTCGGAGCCAGATTGGGACTCGACCGACAAGGATGACTCCGACGATGAGCACTCCACCGTGGCGCGGCCTCCGACGATGGCATCTCTGCCTCGTGATGATCGCCGTCGCCCTCACCGCGTGCGCCTCACCCGCACCGGGCCCAGAAGGCCCGTCCCCCGACCGGACGTCCCTGTCACCTCACGCATCCCTGTCACCTCACGCGACTCCCAAGCGCTATGTGGCCTTGGGGAGTTCCTACGCGTCCGGGCCAGAAGGCAGCCTCACCGATCGGCGGTGCGGGAGGTCGGACGACAACTATCCGCACCAGGTCGCCGGCTTGCTGAGGATGAATCTGGTGGATGTGAGCTGTTCGGGCGCGACCACCACCGACATCCTGCAGCGGGCACAACCGGGTGCGGCCGACGCGCCACAGATCGATGCCGTGACCGTCGACACCGCGCTCGTCACCCTGACCGTGGGAGGAAACAACATCGACTACATGCGACGGGCAATGGCCTGGAGTTGCGCCGCCGCGGGCGCCGTCCCCAACACCAGGAGATGCGATCCACTGGCGCCGCCGCTCCCCACCGCCGACGACCTCGAGGCACTGTCGGACTCGTTGACCCGGGTCGTCACCGAGATCTCCGACCGCGCACCGAATGCGACGGTCGTCGTGGTCGACTACCCACCGCTGGCGGTTCGTGGCGACTTCGGCTGCGCTGCATTGCCTCTGACCTACGAGCAGATCGCCGAGGTCTCGGTGGTACTCGACCACATCACCGAAGCACTCGCCGACGCGGCATCACAGGTCGACGCCCACGTGGTCGAGGCCTCTCGGGCGGGTCGCGCGCACGGGGTGTGTTCGCCACAGCCGTGGCTGTACGGATATCACGGCCCTTCCCCGTACCACCAGAACCCCGAGGGTAAGTCGGCCATCGCCCGATTGGTCGCCGAGACCGTGGGCCGGGCCGGCTGAGCCGACGGCGGCGGCCACGGGCGTCGTTCGTTCCTCCTGAGCTCATGTCTGACGACGACTGCTCCTCATGACCAACGAAAGGTATTGCGGTGACACAGATCTTGATCATCGGCCTACTGTCGGGGATCGGATGGACGCTCGTGGCGGGCGCGCTGGACGCGCATCGCATCTCGCCGGCGGTGATCATGCTGGCCACAGGGATCGTGGCCGGGCTGCTGTACCGGCCGGACATGAGCGAACTCCTCGACAGTTCGGCAGTCGAGCGTGGTGTCGAGATCATCCTCGCGCTCTTGCTGTTCGTCGACGCGACCGAGGTCCGCGGGGGCTTTCTCGGCCATGACCGCGGGGCCGCGCTCCGTCTGCTCTTCATCGCGCTGCCCTTGTCGGTCGGTGGCGCGGTGATCCTCGGGCTCTTCTTGCTCCCGACGAACTCCGTCGCCGTGCTGGTGCTCATCGCCTGCGCGGTGATGCCCACCGACTTGTCCCCGGCGGGCCATCTGCTTCGGTCCCGGGTACTTCCCCAACGTGTGCGCCATCTGCTGAATGTCGAGAGCGGATACAACGACGGCATCGTCGCGCCGATATTCGTGTTCGGCCTCACCCTCGCCCTCGCCCAGGATGACGAGGCCTCCCTTCTCGAGTCGATCGGCGAGGCCCTCGCCGCCACCGGTGTGGCCGTCGCGGTCGGCCTCGTCTGCGGCGCGGTCACCGCGGTGTCGACGAATGCCGCACTGCGCCGGGGACTCACCGACAACCGTGCCCTCGGTATGACGGTGGTGATGGCCGCAGTCCTCGCCTATGCAGCAGCAACGATGTTCCACGGCAACGGCTTCGTCGCAGCATTCGTCTGCGGCCTCGCGTATCAGGCGACGCAATCGCGACGACGTCAGACTGCCGGACTCGTGCTCGTCGAGGACATCGCGACGCTCGCCAACATCGTCGTCTGGCTCATGTTCGGTGTCGCGGTGTGCTACCTGTTCGAGATCGGATGGCCCGGATTCGGTATCCCGCTGCTCGCGATCGCCGCACTCACCGTGCTCCGGATCGTACCGGTCACCCTGTCCCTGACCCGCTCTCGATTCAACTTCCGAGAGCGACTGATGGTCGCCGCGATCGGTCCCCGCGGAACGGCCTCGATCGTCTTCGGCCTGCTCGCCTGGACCAAGCTCGCCGATTCCGATATCGGCGACGCCTCCGTCGCCCTGTACACCGTGGTCACCACCGTGTTGTTCAGCGTCGTGGCCTACGGCCTCACCGCGTGGTGGTTGGGCCGAGTCGAAAAGTCCTCCCCGACTCCGAGATCCTCCGACCTGGAATGAGTTCCACGATGACCCATACGTTCTCCGACACCATCGTCGCCACCGGCCGACTACCGCTGTTCATGATGATGGTCGCCTTCGCTCTCACGTTCTTGTTCATCCGGTTCAGTACCCGGATGATCCGCGCCGAGGTGCGCTGGTGGCCCGGCAACATCACCACCGGAACTGTCCACATCCACCATGTCGTGTTCGGGCTCATCGCGATGCTGGTGTCCGGCTTCGGGTTCATCGCCGTGGCCAGCTATCACACCCCGGTTCTCAACTGCGTCTTCGCGTCGGGATTCGGGATCGGCTCGGCGCTGGTCCTCGACGAGTTCGCACTCGTCCTGCACCTGCGCGATGTCTACTGGTCGGCTGAAGGTCGCACCAGCATCGACGCGATCTTCGTCGCCTTCGCGATCACCGTGATGTTCGTGTTGGGCATTCATCCGATCGGCCTGGACGGCAACGACTTCAGCAGCTCTGACGGCGAAAGTCGATGGCTCGGCATCACGATCGGCATCGTCGTACTGGCGATCCAATACTCGTTGGCCGTCGTCACGCTACTCAAGGGCAAGATCTGGACAGGTCTGCTGGGGATGTTCTTCGTCCCCTTGCTGATCGTCGGGAGTGTGCGCCTGGCGCGCCCCGACTCACCGTGGGCCCGGCGCCGCTACGTCCACCGACCGTCGGCGATGGAGCGCTCACGACATCGAGAAGTCCGTTACCGAAAGCCGGTGGCACAGATGAAGGTTCGGGTCCAGGAGGCGCTTGCCGGACGATTCGACGGATAGTCCGGCCCTCCCGTACCGATTCTCACGTATCGAGCACGGGCCGGCGCAGCAGCGTCGCCGGAGCCGCTGGGCCGCGCCGGACCCGGAACCCCACCACGACGACGGTCACGACGATCACCACGTACACGAGGGCAAGAACAACCGGGATGGCGACGTTGTCCCACACTCCGTGGAGTATCACCGCGCCGATCACCGCGCCCGCGAAGGCCAGCCACCCCCGAGTGGACCGCTGCGTGAGGGCGTAGGCGAGGGCGGCTCCGGTCACCGCAACCCACATCGGATGCAGCGCAAAACCGATCCAGGTTCGGGCGAGGGCCGTCGACACCGCATCCCCACCATTGGTGTCCGCTCCCGTGATGTAACCGATGTTCTCGACGACCTCGAACGATGCTCCGATGACAAAGCCGATGACGAAACCACCCGCCGGGGTGACCACGATCGCGCTGTACCCCAACACGACCAGTACTCCGACGACTTTGGTGAGTTCCTCGCTGAACGGCGCGATCAGCGTTCCCGTGCCCAGGCTGTTGAGGTTCCCGGCGATCCCGGCCGCGATGAGACCGCCCCAGATCACCGCGGAGACGATGTCGATGCGGGTGCGGGGAAACCGGTCGACCGGCATGAGGAAACGTACGATCAGAGCGAAGATCGCGATCTCGATCAGTGCGGCGATCAGCGCGACCCCACCGGCGCCGGGATCGTCGACGATGTCTGTCATCTCGCCGATGCCGAAAAACAGGAGCCCGAGTGCCGCCGCGATGAGAAAGGCCCAGTCGTACCACTTCCGGGGCCGATACGGGCGGGGGCCGGGGTGGTGCGCCCCATCCCGACCGGGCATCGGAGACTGCTGGTTCGTCGACATACGACTCCCTCCTACGGTGGGCGACATCGTGTGCGACATTCGGCGAATCCCCTTGTGGTGACGCAACGTTGACGCTAGGACATCTGAGTGCGGGTCCGCAAGCAGGTCACTCGACACGATTATCTGAGGGCCCACACGTCGTGGTTGTATCCCGAGCATCACCGTCGGATCGTCGACTATCATCGCGGCGACCTCCCCACACCCATCGACGATGCCGCAAAGTAGGTAGAGCAATGTGCGCTACGCGCCGGACCGGTCGAGAAGTGGTCGTGGCGACGCCTGACAGCGGCAATCGCTCGCAACTGAGCGGGCGGACATTCACCGCCGTCGACCTCGTCGCGACCGCATTGTTCGGTTTCGAGGGGGCTGCCGCAGCCGCCCAGACCGATCTCGACATCCTCGGAATCCTCGTCGTGGGGTTCATCGTCGGCCTCGGTGGCGGAATCCTGCGCGACGTCCTGCTCGGCTTTCTGCCACCGGCATCTCTGAGGTCCTCGTCGCGCGTCGTCGCCGCACTCACCGGCGCCACGGTCGCATTCGTGCTCGTCGGACTGGCCGACGCCGTCCCGGCGACGGCCCTCGCGCTGTGCGACGCGGCCGCCTTGGCATTCGTCGCGATCGCCGGCGCGGAGAAGGCGTTCGGCATGGGGTGCAGCATCGTGGTGACAACCGTGATCGGCGGCATCAGCGCCACCGGCGGAGGAATCATCCGTGATGTCCTACTCGGGAGGACACCCTATGTCTTGTCCCAGAGCGTTTATGGCACAGCGGCGTTGGCGGGTGCATTGGTCGTCGCGGTGACCCTCACGTACCTCGGGCGGCCGGCGGTGGCCCTGTGGTCCGGCTTCGTGGCCACATTCGGATTACGCACTCTCGCAGTGCTCCTCGACTGGCAGGTTCCACACCTGACGTGACGGCCAGGCCGACTACAGATGCGGCGTTGCCTGTCCCCACCACCGTCCCACCCACAGCGGCATCCCATCCACAGCGACATCCCACCCACGGCGCCGACAGGGGACGACAAGCAATGCTTGTCGATTGTCAGAAGAGTTGTGGGAGCATCCGATTGCCACCGGGCCCGTCGTCGAGTTAGCATGGAAAGCGCTTCACCAAGGGGGATGCGCCGGATGGGGTGCCTTCGATACGTTCGATTCGTATGTCCTCCACTGAATTTCCACCCGCTGGGCCGTGGTGGTACGTCGTGGGCCCGTCACGAACAGATTGGGCATACCCCGTGCAGAACACCACTGTCGACCGACTCGATGCAGTCGGTCGACAGGCGTGGGCACCACACAACTTCGTGCGCTCCGCAGGTGGCGTCACATGGGTGACACTCTTCATCATCGCGGCGACGATCACCATCATGGTCACGCGCGCCTACCTCGAGATCACCGGATACCCGCAGATCGGTAGCGGGTCACTGCATATCGCGCACGCGCTGTACGGCGGAGCGCTGATGACCGTCGCCCTGACCATCCAATGGCTGTTCATCGGATTCCGTGTCCGCACCACCAGCGTGATCATCGGCGGCATCGGTTTCGGGTTGTTCGTCGACGAGGTCGGCAAATTCGTGACGAAGACCAACGACTACTTCTATCACCCCAGCGCCGACATCATCTACATCACCGTTCTCGTGATCATTCTCGGCGGAAACATCGTCCGTATCGCACGCCGGCCGACCCCGCACGAATCCCTCGCCAACGCGGCGATGATCGCCGCGCAGGGCGTGACCAGCGGACTCACTCCGCGACGGCGCGCGGATGCCGAGAATCTCCTGCAGACAGCACACGCCAAGGGAGTCGATCCACGGTCGGTGCAGGCCGTCACCGACATGCTCGCAGTATGCGAATCCGCACCCGATCGCGTCCATGCGGTCACCCGTCGACTCCGCGCGCACACACCGACCCTGGTGCACTCTCCGGTGTGGACGACGATCTTCGGGTGGCTGATGGTCGCCGTATCGCTCCACGTCGCCGTGACGTCGGCGCTCGACATCCCCTGGCGCCCTTCGGAAGTCCTGTTCGGGATCACAGACGACACCGCGGGACTCGTCCATGTGTCGAATCTGACCTATGTGGTTCTCGGTGCGACGACCTTCGTGGTGTCGGGATTCGCGATGATCGCGCGGCGACGCTCACGGCGCCGACCACCACAAGCCGAATGGCCCTTGCGGCTCCTCCGGACGGCGGCGATCGCATTCACCCTGATCGGCGGTGTCACCGACTTCGCACAATTCGGCTTCGCCGCACTGGCGAGCATCGCGATGGGCATCGTGACCATCGCAGTGATCTCCGATGAACTCGGCGGCCTTCGCGCCGCCGAGAACGCCGAGGCCAGAGCCGCCGAGGCCAGACTCTGACCGCAGGTGAACCGCATCGGGACGGCTCGCGCCATCCCGAATGACCAGTGGCCGAACGACTAGTGACCGCCGCCGTCGCGGCTCATCGCCAGACGTGCGAGCTGCCCCGGGGTCGCGTCGGGAAGATATGCGCGCGAGATCGCCACGCCGATACGCGGCAGATCGCCTTCATCGCGGTAGGCGAGGTACACGCCCTCATAGCGCGGGCCGAACTTCTTCTTGAACGCATGGAGAGACCGGAACCCGTAGAACGGCTCCATCGCCGCGCCCAGCATGTCGAGCAGTCTGTCGGTCGCGGTGCGGTCACCGGAATCGTCCGACGACGCCAATGGCGCGCCGGACAGGGAGGCGAACTGGGCGCCCTCGCCCTTGAACTCCATGAACGCCGAACCCAGGAGGAACTCGATGACCGGGCCGAAACCGTCGGTGCGGCGTCGCATCACATCCAGAGTCCATCCGCGAATGGTGTTCTCGGGGCCGTAGACCGGGAGCCACGACAGCACACCGTGGATGCTTCCGTCGGCGTCGACGGCCAGCGAGACCCGGACCTCCGGATCCAGGGCCTCATCGACCCCACCCAGGGTGAATCCCATCTCGGGCAGCCCCTTGTCGCCGACCCATTCCTCGGAGATCGCCTGGACCTGCGCCCGCATCGCGAAGGACTCGTCGGCCAGATGGGTGAGGCGATGGGTGATCTGCTCCTTCTTCGCCTTGTTGAGCGCCGATCGCACATGCTGCCAGCTCTTGCCCTTGTACTGCAGGTCCGGCAGGTCGACGATCGAGTCCTCGGCTATCTGAACTGTGCGCCAGCCCATCTCGCGTGCGATCGACGCGGTCTGGGTACCGATGGAGAACCAGCAGGGCACCAGGCCGCTGCTTTCGGCGAACCGGGTGAATGCCCGCGTGGTCTCCGCGACCTGGTCTGGTGCACACACCGGATCCGCCAGAGCGAGAAGGACACCCGCGCGCCGCTGATAGGTGACCACGGAACTCGGGTCGCCGGGGGCGTCGAACAGATACTGGTTGTTGTCCCAGGTCGTCATCCACGACATGGTCCCGCCGCCGTAGGTGTGCAGTAGTTGCTTGACCGCATCGACCCCGGGACCGTCGGAGATACGGCTGCGGCCACGGACGGTGAAGGCGAACCGCCCACTGACGAGGATGCCGACCTCGGCGAGCCACAACAGTGAGGTGCCCAGCGTGACACCGCCTTCGGGCGCATAGTCGGCGACCGCCGCCAGGGTCACCGCGAGCACGACGGCGACGACGTTGAGTGAACCGAAGACCACCGTCACCCACCACGCCCATCGGCGCCCACGCCGCAATGCCATGGCGACGACCGCGATCACCGCGACGTGAACCCACATGGCCCAGACGGACGAGTCGCCGGAATCGGTGGGCCCGAGCGGGCCCGACCCGGGGAAGAACCACACGAGAATCGAAGAGCCGGCAATCACGATCAGACCGGCGAAGCTCAGCAGTCGGACCTCGCGGCGGGTTCGCGGAGCGAATCCGCGTTCGCCGGTACTGAACAATCGCTCGCCGGCCACCAACATGATCGCGAAGGCAACGAGGTGACTCACATCGGCGAAGGTGCCCTCGAACAGAATCGACAGCGATACGTACGCAGTGAGCACAAGCCGTGCTCGCAGCCGCCACGGTGAGCGGAGCGTGGCCGTGGCCGCGGTGGCCGCGGCGACCACGGCAGTGGTCATGCCGACGTCGCGCACCGTCGCCAGATGCGTCGGCCAGCCCCAACCGATCCCGCCGATGACGTCCGCGCTCAATCCCCAGGCGAACAGGCACGTCACCAGAATCCCGGCGAGCTGACCGACGATCATCACGATGAGTGTGCGGACGCTGCCGAGACGCCACTCCGCCCACGACCCCACGATCAGCAGAAGCACGACGATGCTCACCAGCTGAGCCGGCGTCAGCCCGAACAGCATGCCGCTCAACGGAGTCCACCATCGTCCCTCACGCAGAGCCGGGACGCCGTAGGCGATGTCGGTGAACCAGCTCTTGCCCTCGGTGCCGGCCCACAACGTTCCGGTGATGAGCCCGACGACGAGGAGGACCCCACTCAGGGTGATCGCCACCGGCGCGTGCGCCGCGATGTCGCGAGCGTGGCGTCCGAGCCGGGACAGCGACTGTGCGACGGCGCCGGATCGGAATGTCTCGTCGGCGTCGGTCACCGACGCCCGTGTCGCGACACGGCCCGCATCTCCCGGCGTGTCACCCTCGGCCACTCCTGAAACTTCGGTCATGGAAATCGATATTAATTCATCATTTGCCGAGATCGATCTCCACAAACAGTGACAACACCGGGTTGTGAACCCTACACATACTGTTGAGCAAATGGCCTTGCCGAGAATTGTCGACACATCGTAGGCTGACTATCACCCGTTCAGGGTCGAGGGGGATGCGCCGGTTGGGGTGCCTTCGATACGTTCGATTCGTATGTCCTCCACCAACCTGGTTCCATTGACAGAGACCTGATTTCGTCAACCCGACGCAATGGTCGACCCAACTCGATGGTCCACTCAACTCAATGACGGCCAGGGCCACCATGGGGGTGTCGAACAGATAGATATCCGCCATCCCCCGATACGACAATCGATCACCTCGGATAATCGACGAATTCATCGCCGACAAAGGAGCTCATTCTGTTGAACGTGGAGGAGATTCGTCGAGGCTTTCTCGATCTCGTCGCAGCCCGTGGCCACAAGATCGTGGATCGGGCACCACTCGTGCTCCGAGACGACTCGACGACCCTCTTCACCGGCAGCGGGATGCAGCCCCTGGTGCCCTACCTGCTCGGCGCCGATCATCCGCAGGGAGACGTCCTCGCCGACGTCCAGCCCTGCCTGCGTTCACAGGACATCGACGAGGTCGGCGACAACCGTCACACCACGTTCTTCGAGATGCTCGGCAACTGGAGCCTCGGCGGATACTTCAAGGACGAGCAGATCCGCATGCTCTGGGAGTTCCTCGTCGAGATCGTCGGCCTCGATCCGAACCGACTCTACGTGAGCGTCTACTCCGGCGACGAGGCGCTCGGCATTCCCCGGGACACCGACAGCGCCGACATCTGGACCGAATTGTTCACCGCTGCAGGGGTTTCAGCCGACCGCGTCGTGCTCGACACCGAACAACGCGGTGACGACGAGGGTCATCACGGAGCCCACATCTGCTTCTACCGCGACAAGAACTGGTGGTCACGCGGAGGCGGCCCGGACACGATGCCCATCGGCGATCCCGGCGGCCCCGATACCGAGGTGTTCTACTACTTCCCCCAGGTCGAGCACGACACCGCGTTCGGGCGCCACAGCCACCCGAACTCCGACGGCGGACAGTTCCTGGAGATCGGCAACTCGGTGTTCATGCAGTTCACCCGCACGGAATCCGGTTTGCGCGAACTCGGCAGGCGCAACGTCGATTTCGGCGGTGGTCTGGAGCGCATCGCCGCAGCCTCCATCGACAGCCCCGATGTCTATCGGGTGTCCACGCTGTGGCCTCTGATCGAGAGGTTGGAGACCCTCTCCGGTCGGACCTACGACGAGAACACGCATGCCATGCGGATCATCGCCGACCACATCCGAGGCGCGGTGTTCGTCATCGGCGACGGGGTGAAACCGGCCGGCAAGGAGCACGGCTACGTGCTGCGGCGCTTGATCCGCCGCGCGATCCGGTTTGCCCACGGACTCGAACTGCCCGACTCCGCGATCGGTGAGGTCGCGCGCGTCGTCATCGACATCTACGCCGACGCGTACCCGGACATCGCCGCGGCCGGCGACGACATCCTCGCGACCCTGGCCAAGGAGGAACGCTCCTTCCGACGCACCCTGGGAAAGGGCCTGCGGGAGCTGCGGCGTCTGGGCAAGGAGAACCGCCCGCTCACCGGCGAGGACTTCTACACCCTCTACGACCGGTACGGATTCCCCGTCGAACTGGCCGTCGAAGAGGCCTTCGCACGCGGTCTGACCGTCACCGACAACTGGCGCACCGAGTTCGACGAATGCACCCTGCAACAGCGCGAGCGCTCCCAGGCCGGGAGCAAGCTCGGCGTCAGCTGACGGGCCTTCCACTCGTACTTTCACAGTGTTGGTACGCAATGCCGTCGACGACGGCAACTTTCGCTCCCCATCGTCGGCTGAGGCCTGTCACCACAACGGCGGCAGCCGTGGTCGTCCCGCCGACGAACTCATCGGCCGGACGGACGTGAACGATTCGCACTACTCGGTGGGCTCGCGCCGGCGGACTCCGCAGGTGCATCGTCGGCGGAGCAACCGCCTGCGTCGAGCGCTCCCGCGGGCAGGGCGAAGGTGAGATGCATTCATCCCATCGGTGATGCCGCCGGAATCCGAGTGGTCGCCCATCGCCCGGCTCACCTCTCTCGCCGGTGCGGCATA
>NZ_BCNF01000098.1 GCF_001485495.1 Gordonia desulfuricans NBRC 100010
CCACATACCTGCACCCGTTCTCCGCGATCGCGGCGCGGTCGCTGATCAACCACCAGACCGGCGGCAACACCCCGCCGACGTCGAACGAGCGTGCGCCGAACTCGACGCCACAGACCAACCCATTGCGTTCGCCTCAGCCGACGCTGCCGCGCCGGCATCCGCCGAATCACACCCCGTGTCCGAGGTCAGGGGCCAAAGCCCATCGGCCTGGACCACTCCGACCACCGAGAGTCTGAAACAGGTCGACTCCCAAACCGATTCAGCGACGAACCACCAGTTCAGGAAGAACCATCAAGTGTCAGCCCGACCGCTGCGCGTTGTAGGCGGCACGGCTGATGGTCTCCAGCACCACCGTGAACGCCGGCGCCCGTGGATCGACGATGGTGCCGTGATCGGTGTCGTCGAGCAACACCAGTCGCGCCGACCCACCCGCGGCCTTGTCGGCGGCCACATAGTTCTGCGACAGCACCGGCGGCACCACCTTGTCGTTCTTGCCGACCATCGCGATGGTGGGGGTGGCGGGGTCGAGGTTCTGGATCGGGTCGACCGAGGTGTAGCGGTCGGGGACCTCGTCGGGTTCACCGCCCAGCGCCCGCACGATCCGGTCGTCACCGAGCTTCACCGCGACCCGCATGTCCAGTGGACCGGCCAGTGAGATGACGTTGGTGGGACGGAACTTCGGTTCGGCACCCACCTCGCCGGACTCGAGTTTGTGCCGGGTGCCCGCCCACATCGCCAGTTGTCCGCCCGCCGAATGCCCGACGACCACCGCATTGCGCTCGTCGATCTCCGGGATGCTCGCGGCCACGGTCGGCACGTAGTCCAGTGCGGCGGCGACGTCTTGGAAGGTGGTCGGCCATCCGCCCCCGGACCCCACACGCCGGTACTCGACGTTGTAGACGGCGAGGCCGCGCTCGGCGAGTCGCCGCGAGAAGGTGACGAAGGTGTCGGCACCGACCTGCGACTGCCAGGATCCGCCGTGGATGAGGATCACCAGCGGCACCGAGTTCTCCCCCTGCGCCCCCTTCGGCAGGAAGACATCGGCCCAGTTCTGGTCGTCGTCGCGGCTGCCTGTGGTGGTCGGATAGAGGTAGCGGCGGGCATCGACATTCGACGAGGCCACCACCTTCGCGAAATCTGCTGCGGCCGCGCCGGGATCGGCCGTCGATGCGGTCGGCACCGCGTCGGTGGAGGTCGACGAGCAGCCGGCGAGCACGAGCCCGACGGCGAGTGCGCCGCAGAGTCCGGTCAGCGTGCGGCGCACCGTGGTTCGCATGGTCCGGCGACTCCTGAGCTGGGTGGTCATGACTCGGTCGCCCCGTTGATCGTGGACGTGGCGATCAGTCCGTCCTGCAGCCCCCACCGGTGTGCGATCGCCGACAGCCGTCCGCTGTCGAGGAGTTCCTGGACCGCATCGCGAAGTGGTTGTGCCAGAGCCGATCCCTTCGCCACCAGGAAGGCATACGGTTCGGTGTCGAAGGGGGTTCCGGCCACGCTCAGTGCGCCGGACGAGCGGGCCACCGCATACGCGACGACCGGCGAGTCCGCACTGATCGCGTCGACCGCACCGTCACGGAGTGCGGTGACGGCCTGGTCGAGCGTGTCGAATCCGACCACATCGATCGGCTGGTCGCCGATGGTCTCGCACGCCGAGCTCTTGGCGGGCAGTTCGGTGTCGGCCTGTACCGTGCCGGTCTCCGCGGCAACGCGGAGACCGCACGAGTTCTCGGGGTCGACGTCGCTGCCGGCGCGCTGCATCCACTGCGTCCCGCCGCTGAAGTAGGTGACCATGTCGACCTGCTCCTCGCGTGGTCGGGTGTCGAAGATCAACCTTGCCCCCACATCGAAGGTGCCGTCGTGTACGCCGGGCAGGATCGACGGGAACCCGGTGGTGCGGATGTCGGTACGCAATCCGAGGATCGTGGCGGCCTCGCCGATCACGTCGACGTCGAATCCGACGACCGTTCCGTTCTTCTCGAATTCGCCGGGCGCGAACGGAACCGCGGTCCCGACGATCAGCGCGCCCCGGCTCCGGATCGGTTCGGGGACGCGGGCGGCCAGAGCGTCGTCGCGCGTGGCGGTGGTCGACTCGCCACCCGATGCCGACGTCGACGTCCCGGATGCCGACGTCACAGTTCCTGACGTCACAGATGACCCGGCCGAGGTGTCGTCGCCGCCCGACGAACAACCGGCCACCGCGACTGCGAGCAGCACCGCGAGCCCGGCCGCGCTCAGACGCGCCGTCCGGGTCACGGCCCGGTCCCCGAATCTCCTCATTCGCACCTCACTGGTTTGCCGACACCGCAACCGGTGGTCGGCTCGTCCACTCCTGCAGCACCTTCGGGTCCTGCACCTCGAGCCACGCCACCACATCGGCGTGCGTCGCACAGATCACCTCGGGCCGGCCGCAGGTCTCGGTCATGAACTGCGCGGTCGCCGGGTTGAACGCATTGCCGTTCCAGTCGTTCATGTGATTGGCGATCACCAGCGGCGCGCGGTTGCCCTCATATGCCCGCTTGAACATGTACCGGTAGGTGTCCAGCACGACACGTCTGATCCGGGCCTTGTCCTTGGGCCGGTCCTGTGCACCGTTGACGGTGTACCAGAAGTTGTAGTCCAGCACGGTCTGTCGTTTCCGTAGCGGCGGTGACCACGCGTACGGGATCTGGAATTCCCAGATACCGCGGATCTTCGACGGCCAGTAGACCCCCGGCTGGGCGGCAGGCATCGAGGAGTCCCACGTCATGTCGTGCGCCCGCAGCGCCGGAAAGAGTTTCGCTGGGGTGCCTTCGAGACACTGGGTCCGGCCACCCTTGACCTCCTGCGGCCCGAAGGCCAGATCGGGGCCAGTGGTTATCCCGTTGTTGCTGCGCCAATTGGCCATCAACGAGAAGAATTGGTCGAGCTCGTGATTCCATTCCCGGGTACTCCAGTTCTTCCCCGGATTGCGCGTGCCCGCGCAGAAGTGTCCGACGTAGTGGGTACCCAGTTCGTGACCGCCATACCAGGTGCGATTGAGGTATTCGATCTGTTCGATCACCTCGGCTTTGGTTCCACCGAAGGCCAGTGCGGACTCCCCGGGCCGGTATCCCGGGCCGCGGTAACGTTTCTTTGCCTTGTCGGTCAGAAAGTAGAGGCCGGTCATCAATGCGCTGAATCGCGCATCGGAGCGTTCGGCTGCCTCGAGGAAAAGATCCCAGTTCTTCGACACCCCGACGCCGTCGAAGGAGAAGAGGACGAACTGCGGCGGCTTCTCACCGGGCGCCAACGGCCTGATCGGGACATTCGACGCGCGGCGGACCGGTGTCGGATCGGGCTCGGCGGCAGCCGAGGAGGACGTGTGGGGGAAATCCACCGCCGGGGCACTACCGGAGCTCTGCCCACAGGCCGAGAGCACCATCAACGCGACCAGCCCGACGAACAGGGGGCCGACGCGTCGCGGCGGGTGTCTCATCACGGCCTTTCTGGTCGCCCGACGCACATGGTGACGAAGCATATCGGACATATCGGGAATGCGATAGTTTCGTGTGAAATCGAAAAACCGCGTCGCACACGAACTTCGTCACGGTACCGCGCGCCCACACACGAAACCGCGGTCGACAAACGAGTGTTGTCCGATGTAACCGTTTTGTTGACTTCCTTTCGGTGCCGGCGGTCGAGCAATAATGTCGCTTCTGATGAGGACCGCGCCCTACCCGATCTTCGGGTTCTCCTTGGGCACCAGAGAGCGAAAGGCGACATGAGAACCCCGAATCGAGCGCTGATCACAGCCGGGCTGTTGAGTACAGCCGTCCTGACCCTCAGCGCGTGCAGCGGATCCGATGGCGACACCCCGGTGTCGAGCTCCAGCGCCAAGCCGTCACCGTCGACCCCATCGTCATCGGTCACCACATCGAGGGCCACAACGACCCCGAACGACGCCGAGCAGAACGCCCCGGCCACGACCACCCGGCCGCAAAGCCAGCACCAGAACACCACCACTCCGGCGCGCGACGACGATCCGGGCGGCCACGCGTGCACCGACCAGAGCGGCGCACCGGGCAAATACGTCTGGGACAACACGGGAAATCAGTGGATCTGCGAGATCACCGGCGATGCACCGCGAGTCACCACGACCACCAAATCGCCGGTGCGCGATGACGACCCGGGCGGCCACGCATGCACCGACCAGAGCGGCGCGACAGGCACCTACATCTGGGCCGAATCGACCCAGCAGTGGGTGTGCCAGATCGGCTGACCCGGCGGCTGACCCTGCACCGATCAATTCCTGAGGATGTAGACCGTACCGTGATGTTCCCAGCACGATCGGGCGTGGCGAGGGACCCGGGCCGCGCCACGCCCACCCTCGCATCGACCCTTGCCACGATCATCGCCGTTACCCTCGCGGCCACCGCCTGTACCGATACCAACTCGGACACGGCTGCACCGCAGGCGCTCCCACCGTCCTCCGGGTCTCATTCGGGACCGCCCGAACAGTATGTGGCGCTGGGCAGTTCCTATGCCGCCGGACCGGGCGGCAGCGTCCTGACCGACGCCCCGTGTGGCCGGTCGAAGGACAACTATCCGAACAAGGTCGCCGAGTTGCTCGGTATGCGGCTGGTGGACGTGACCTGTTCGGGGGCCACCACCGAGGACATCCTGCATCGCGCTCAGCCGAATGCGGCGAGCGCCCCGCAGATCGAGGCGATCACCGCCGACACCACGCTGATCACGGTCACGATCGGCGGCAACAACATCGCCTACATCCCCCGGGTGATGGCGCAGAGTTGCCTGACGGCCGGGCCGTTCGAGCCCGGTGGCCACTGCAACCCCCATCCCTCACCACGGCCGCCGGATTCGGCATACGCCGAACTCAACCAGTCCCTCGACAACATGCTCGTCGAGATCGAACAGCGGGCGCCGAAAGCCCGGGTGGTGTTCGTCGACTATCCACCCCTGGCCCAGCACGGCGACGAGCCATGCTCGGAGATGCCGTTGACACGTGAGCAACTGGCGCTGACCCTCGACGTCCTCGACAACGTCACCGAGGCGATCTCCGAGGCGGCTACGGAGGCCGGCGCACACCTGGTACGGGCGTCCCACGCCGGCCGAGGTCACGGTGTGTGTACCGCCGATCCCTGGCTGTACGGCTGGGAGGCGCCGGCCCCGTATCATGAACGCCCGGCGGGCAAGGTGGCCATCGCTCATCTCGTCGCCGAACTGGTCGAGCGCAACGAATAGACGCCATGGCACGGTATCAGCCCGAGATGGCGGTCAACAGTGCCCGAGGCCGGGCGAGGAACGTCTCGCGCAGGTGATTGCGGAACACCGTCGGCCATGAGCACGCGCACTCCGCCACCACGCCGGTGGGGTCGTCGACGCCCAGGCGCCGGCACAGGGCGATCGCCCGGTCGAGGTGGAAGTCCTGGGTGATCAGCACCGGACGGCGCACCTCGAAACGATCACGAAGTCCGCGACAGGTGTCGGCGGTGTCGAAGCCGACGGGGTCGTCGACGATGACCGCGGCGGGCACCCCGCGCGCCTCGAGGTAGGCGCGCATCACCGCGGGCTCGTCACCGGCATCGGCGGAGCCGTTGCCCGAGTTGATGATTCGCGCCACATGACCGTCGCGGTAGAGGTCCAGCGCAGTATCGAGGCGGCCCCGCACATAGTCGCCGGGTTCACCGTCGGAGACCAGTGACCCGAGAACCACCAGCGTGCTGTCACGCGGAAGGGTGCCCGCGCCCACCACCCGGCCGGCCGCGGCGACGTACACCCAGGTCGCCGCGACCGCGACGATCAGTTCCACGGCGATCAGTCCGAACACCACCAGACGCCCCGCGACGAAACGGACACTCACCCGCACCACGGTAGTGAACCCGTTGTACTGTGACCTGAACCACACGCGGTTCGGTCGTCGTGCGCCCGGACCCCACGCACGCGGAGGGAGGCGCAGCGCCATGGAGTACATGCCTGTCACCGAATCGATGTTCCTGATCGCGGAGACCCGGGAGCAGCCGATGCATGTCGGCGGCCTGCAGCTGTTCGTCCCCCGCGAGGGTCAGACCGGCACCGAGCTCGCCGAGGAGATGATCGACCGGTTCACCCGCTGCACCGAGATCGACACCCTGTTCTGCAAGCGGCCGGCCTCCCCGGCGAGCATGCTCGGGGTGTTCGCGTGGTCGCACGACGACGAGATCGACGTCGACTATCACGTCCGCCACGCCGTCTTGCCCCGCCCCGGCCGCATCCGCGAGCTGTTCCGGTACGTCTCGCTGCATCACAGCGCCCTGCTCGACCGGAATCGGCCGATGTGGGAACTGCACATCATCGAGGGCCTCGACGACGGCCGGGTGGCGCTCTACTCCAAACTCCATCACTCGCTGATCGACGGGGTGTCGGCATTGCGACTGCTGCAGCGGACGCTGAACGCAGACCCCGACGACCGCTCCGGCACCGCCCCGTGGGACCCGGCGCTCACCCGGCACCGGCGTCGCCGCGATCCGGCGCACGCCCCCTCGCCGTCGTCGCCGATCTCGGGGATCCTCGGATTCGCCGGCACCGCCGTCGGGATCGGAACCCAGCTCGTGGGGATCGGTCCCGCCGCCGCGCGGATCGCATGGACCGCGATGACCAACTCCGATTTCGCCGCACCGTTCCGCCCGGCCCCCCGGACCATCCTCGACGTGCCGATCGGCAGTGCCCGACGCTTCGCCGCACAGCAGTGGTCCACCGAGCGGGTGCGCGCGGTCGCCTCCGCGATGGGCATCACGATCAACGACGTCATCGTCGCGATGTGTTCGAGTGCGCTGCGGTCGTATCTGATCGACCGTGACGCCCTGCCGGCGGCGCCGCTGCTGGCCGCGGTCCCGGTGTCGATGCACGACGAGGGCGATTCCGACGGCAACGCGATCACCGCGATCCTCACCAACCTCGCCACCGACCAGCCCGACCCCGAGCGGCGTCTGCACACCCTGGTCAATTCGATGCGCGAGTCGAAGCGGGTGATCCGCAACCTGTCACCGCTGCAGGCACTGGCCTACGGCGCCGCGACGATCGTCTCGCTCGCGCTGGCCCCGGTGCCCGGCTTCGTCCGCTACACCCCACCGCAGTTCAACCTGATGATCAGCAACGTGCCGGGACCGAGCGAGCACATGTACTGGAACGGGGCACGGCTCGACGGCGTCTACCCGGTGTCGGTGGTGATGGAGGGCATGGCGCTCAACATCACCGTGACCACCACGGCCGAGCACGTGAACTTCGGCCTGATCGGCGCACGCAAGGAGCTTCCGAGCCTGCAGCGCCTGCTCACCCATCTCGACACCGCCCTCGACGAGCTGGAGAAGGTGGCAGATCTGCCGGGGTGACCGAATCGCGCATTTCCGGTGACCAACATCACCGCCTGACCGACATCTCCACACCACCCTGCAGATGATTCGCCACCGGCAAGCCGATCGGCCTGACCATTTCGTGATGGCCGACACAGTGACGGATCGACATGACACAGGTCATTCACCGGCAGCTGGACGGACAAGGTCGCAGTGTCAGATCCATCTCCTGACTGGCAAGTAAGTTACTGGCGGGTATCGTAAGCGCGGCAACCTACCAATCCTACCAAGCGCTACTTAGGGCAACCTTCGCAGCGCTCAGGTGTCCTCAGGATTTACGGTTACCTATACGAGACGTCCGACCTCGCGCACGTCAGCCCTGCGCTGGAGGTTCGGCGACACACCAGAGAGGGGCCGGACGCCGTGAATGCCACGACGATCACCATCGGCATCATTGCCGCGGTCATCAGCCTGGGTTGCTGGGCGCTCTTCCTGCGTGGCGTGTGGACCATGGTCCGCGCGATCGCCCAGGGACAGCGTGTCGACAGCTCGCGCTTTTGGCCGTTCTTCCCGCGACTGTGGACGATGCTCAAGGAGTTCGTCGCCCACACCCGGATGGTCAAGTTCCGATCCGTCGGCTGGGCGCACTGGCTGGTGATGTTCGGCTTCCTGATCGGTGCCATCTTCTGGTTCGAGGCCTACGGTCAGATCTTCGACCCGAGCTTCCACTGGCCGATCATCGGTGGCTGGAACGTCTACATCTTCGCCGACGAGATCCTCGGCCTCGGCACCGTCATCGGCATCACGACGCTGATCGTCATCCGCCAGCTCAACCACCCGCGGGTCCCCGAACGCATTTCCCGGTTCTCCGGTTCACGCTTCGGCGCCGCGTACTTCGTCGAGCTCGTGGTCCTCGTCGAGGGCCTGGGCATGATCTTCGTCAAGACCTTCAAGATCGCCACCGGCCTCGAGCACGCCCCCATCTGGACGTCGTTCTTCACCCACTACTTCGCGCAGCTCTTCGAGGGCTGCTCGGTCTACTGGGTGACCGCCGCCGCCGTCGTCAAGCTGATGAGCGGCATGATCTGGCTGGCCGTGGTCGGCCGCAACATCGACTGGGGTGTGGCCTGGCACCGCTTCGCCGCCTTCCCCAACATCTACTTCAAGCGTGAGGCCGACGGCGGCGTCACCCTGGGTGCGGCCAAGCCGATGATGTCGGGCGGCAAGGTCCTCGACATGGAGACCGCCGACCCCGACGTCGACGCCTTCGGTGCGGGCAAGGCCGAGGACTTCTCCTGGAAGGCCTGGCTGGACTTCACCACCTGTACCGAATGTGGTCGCTGCCAGAGCCAGTGCCCGGCATGGAACACCGGCAAGCCGCTGAGCCCCAAGCTGCTGATCATGTCGCTGCGTGATCACGCACAGGCCAAGGCGCCGTACCTGATCGCCGGTGGCCGCACCGACATGGGCGGCGACGAGGTCGGTCTGGTCGACGCCGACGGCAACGTCGACGAGGCCGCGCTCGCCAAGATCCCCGCGTCGGCCCGCGCCGAGGCCGCCCGCAAGCTGGTCGGCGAGTCCAAGGGTGTGATCGGCGGCGGCGAGGGCATCGAGGCCGTCGACGGCGCCTTCGATCCCGAGCAGCTCGGTGCGGTGATCGACACCGAGACCCTGTGGAGCTGCACCACCTGTGGCGCCTGTGTCGAGCAGTGCCCGGTGGACATCGAGCACGTCGACCACATCATCGACATGCGCCGCTACCAGGTGCTGATCGAGTCGGACTTCCCGTCCGAGCTCGCCGGCATGTTCAAGAACCTGGAGAACAAGGGCAACCCGTGGGGCCAGAACGCCTCGGCGCGCACCAACTGGATCGACGAGATGGACATCGAGATCCCGGTGTTCGGTCAGGACGTCGAGTCGTTCGAGGGCTTCGAGTACCTGTTCTGGGTCGGTTGCGCCGGCGCCTACGAGGACCGCGCGAAGAAGACCACCAAGGCCGTCGCCGAGCTCCTCGACATCGCCGCGGTGAACTTCATGGTCCTCGGCGAGGGCGAGACCTGTACCGGTGACTCCGCTCGCCGCGCGGGCAACGAGTTCCTGTTCCAGATGCTGGCGCAGCAGAACATCGAGATGATGAACGAGGTCTTCTCGACCGCTCCGCAGCAGCGCAAGAAGGTCGTCGTCACCTGTGCGCACTGCTTCAACGCACTGGGCAACGAGTACCCGCAGCTCGGTGCCACCTACGAGGTCGTCCACCACACCCAGCTCCTCAACCGCCTGGTGCGGGAGAAGCGTCTGGTGCCGGTCGCCCCGCTCGGCGAGGGCGTGACCTACCACGACCCGTGCTACCTGGGCCGCCACAACAAGGTCTACGACGCCCCGCGTGAACTGATGGCCGCATCGGGCTCGGCACTCACCGAGATGCCGCGTCACGGCGAACGATCCATGTGCTGTGGTGCCGGTGGCGCCCGGATGTGGATGGAAGAGCAGATCGGCAAGCGGATCAACATCGACCGGGTCGACGAGGCCCTGTCGACCCTGGGCGATCCGGGGACCGCCACCAAGAAGGTCGCGACCGGCTGCCCGTTCTGCCGCGTGATGCTCACCGACGGTGTGACCGCCCGGACCTCGGGTACCGAGAACGAGGGCAAGATCGAGGTCGTCGACGTCGCCCAGCTGCTGCTGGAGTCGGTCAAGCGCGGCGCCCCCGAGGTGACCCGTGGCGGCCGCTTCCTCGGCCCGATCGCCAAGCCCGCTCCGGAACCGGAGCCCGAGCCCGAGCCAGTGGCAGCCCCCGCGGCTGCTGCGGCCACGGCCGCCGCCGGGACCGCCACGGCCCCGAAGCCGAAGGTCGGACTGGGTATGAAGGGCGGCAAGAAGCCGGGTGGGGCCAAGCCTGCGCCCGCTGCTGCCGCCGCCGCACCGGCAGAGGCACCGGCCGACAAGAAGCCGGCCGCCAAGGGCTTCGGCATGAAGGGCGGCAAGAAGCCCGGCGCTGCCGCCAAGGCCGCCCCGGCTGCAGCCGCACCTGCCGCCGCGCCCGCTGCCCCCGAGGCCGCCGCACCTGCTGTCGAGAAGAAGCCCGCCGCCAAGGGCTTCGGCATGGCCGCGGGCAAGCGTCC
>NZ_BCNF01000099.1 GCF_001485495.1 Gordonia desulfuricans NBRC 100010
CGCTCCGCGTCGGCTCAACCAGCAACAGCTGCAACCATATTGGGTTGAGCCGGGACCGAGTCAAAGGGGATCGACTCGCACCGGCGCTGCTCTTTCGGCGAGTGTCTACTTGATCTGCACTGCGCCCGGTGTGGGTTTGCCGTATCCGGCGGTCAGGAAAGCCTTTTCGTCGTCGACGGGCTCGTAGACGGCGACCCAGTCGATCTCGACCTCGGCGCGCTCGGGGCGCGGTTCGTGGTCGTTGCACGGGTTGAGGCCCCAATCGGCGCGTCGCTCGCACGCACCGGCCTCCACCTGTAGACCCAGCCACATGGGGGTGCTCGGGACCATGTCCGCGGTGCGGACCTCGGCCCACACCTTGCCGTTGTGCAGATACCGGATGAGTCCGGGCAGCCACTCCGCGCCGACGGTGTGCCACTCGGCGAAGTCCCCGGTGAGGTCGGCGTGCGCCTTCTCGTTGCTGCCGTCGGCCTTCCAGTGCACGAACGCCGACATCGCGTCGCGTTCGGAGGCGACGCTCTCGGCGAAGTCGATCTCCGGCGGCCACTGCTCGTTCTGCGGCCACAGCAGCATGTGATACGAGAGGTCCGCGGAGCGTTCGGCCCGCATCCGGATCTCCCAGCGCCCGTACTGCTGGGTGACGGGGAAGTTCGACACGCCACCGGTCACCCAGCCCGCCGAGGTGCGCTTGCCCGAGAGGGTGAGCACACCGTCGCCGACCGACACCATCGTCTTGTCCCAGTGGCCCACCGGGTTTCCGCCGGGCCGGCCGGAGTAGGTGCTCCAGCGCGAGCCCAGGTCGCACCGATCGAAGGTGTCGACGAACGTCGATTTCCACAGCGTCGGGTCGACATCGGTCGGGGCCTGACCCGAGCCCTCCACCGTTCCGGTGCGGACGCAGCGATTGGTGGGCTCGGGGTCGTCGGCGAAGATCGCGCAACCACCGAGGAGCAGTGCGACAACCGCTCCGAGCGCCACACCCAGCAGGCGTCGGCGAAGGGTCATGAGAGGGCCATGTCGATCAGACGGTGCAAGGTGAGACCTGCGGACAGGATGACCAGGATCGCCAGCACGATGCTGATCCGATGGGCAAGCGGGCCACGGCCTTCGGTGCCGCCGTCGCCGACCTGCACCTCCCGCAACACCATGCCGGCGGCGATCAGCAGTCCGCTGGCGATGAAGAACACGACGGTGAAACTCATCGGGTACCCGCCTCCTCGCGGCCGGTGGCCCGCAGGATCTCGATGCTGTCGGTCCGGGTGATCACCTCGTAGGCGCCCGATGCGACGAGCCCGTCGATCTGCGCCTGCGCCCGATCGGTATCGGCACCGTATTGCAGCGCAGACATTTTCATTCCCTGGTTCGTGATGTAGACGTAGTCGGGTGACCGCTCGGCGACACACTCGCCGAGGTTCTCGAGGCATTCGTTGGAATCGATGTAGGAGAACCGCGGGCCGGTGGGATCGAGGACCCGTCGGGGCGCGATCGTGTGGGGTGCGTGACCGATGCTCATCACCCGCGTCTCGGGTTCGACCGACTGGATGAAGTCCATGCTGAGGACCACTTCGTCACGCGTGGAGGCCTCGAAGGCCGTGTTCAGGCCGCGGTTGGTGGTCTCCAGGCAGCCCAGTGCGACGACGCCGAGCCAGATCAGCACCAGCCCGGCGATACGCGACCAACGTGCCGGGTGGGGGATGGCGCGACGCACCATCGCGCCGACGGAGGCCAGTGCGAGCGCCGCATACGGGGCGAGCATCGGGGACGCCAGCAGGAACGAACGGATCACCATCTCGCCGCCGTAGCTCTGCAGGACCATCAGGAGAAATGGTGCGGCACTGAGCAATCCGCCGACCAGCCAGGCACGGGAGGAACGGTTCAGGCACCACCCGACAAAGGCGACCGCGGCGAACCCGCCGGAGGCCAGCATGCGGAGATACTGCATTCGCGTGTAGGTGGGGTCACCGTTGAGGCGATCGCTGACACCCGAACCCACCGACTGTCCCACCTGGCCGATGTCGTCGACGATCGACTGCATGTGACCGAACCAGAAGTCGGTGGCGCCGTAGGAGAACCATGCGGCGAAGATCAGGCCGGCCGCGATCCAGAGGGTGCGGTAGCGGGTGGTGCCGGTGACGGCGAACGCCACCAGCGCCATCACGGTGAGGATCGGCGTCATCTGGTGAGCGACGACCAGCGCCGTCACGATCAGCAGCAGGACGATCTCCATCGCCAGGGTGCGGCCGGGCCCGTAACCGGGGACTCGCCCCGGGGTACGGCGCAGCAGACCGACGATCCGTCGGACACCGCGGGTGCCGGGGTCGGGCAGCGGGGCCGCGCGGAGTTGCCAGAGCAGCACGCCGATGATCGCGACATAACCGATCGTGGCCAGCGCCTGGGGTGCGAAGTAGTCCTGCTGATACCAGTTGAACCCGTGGTAGAGCAGCACCGCGACCCATGCCAGCCGCGCACGGCCGGTGATCGCGACCGCGATCGCGTAGAGCCCGAACGACAACGCGACCCCGGCCACCAGCGGAGCCCACACCAGCAGGTCGACGGTGTCGTCGAGGCCCGCCGCGGTCTGTACGTGCGCGAACAGCGAGAAGAAACCGGCCCAGCTGAACCGGGCATCGATGTGGTCGGGAAGCCGGTGTCCCTCGGCGAGCACGTTGATGAATCCGCGGTGGACGAACGATGTGGGGATCGAGGTCTCGCCGGTGGCCGCGCCGACCAGCATCGTGTTGTACACGACGGCCATCGCCACGCTCGCCGACAACACGATCGGATCGAGCCGGCGTGCGGTCACGCCGACGACGATCACGGCCGCGAGCAGACCGAGACCGACGAAGTACCAGATCGTGAGGTGGGCGATCACACCGAAGTGTCCGACGGTGAGGATGTCGAGCAGGTCGGTGGCGACGATGAAGCAGACCAGCGACGCGGCCAGACCGGCGAGTGACAGCCAACGCCGGAGGGCCCAGTCGGCGCGACCGAGCCGCGACGACGGCGACCGGGTGGTCCCGGGCACCGATCGGAACGCCCACAGGCAGCCGAGCAACGATGCGACCGCGATGACCGCCTGGGTGACGAGCGGGTTCCACAGCTCTTGGATGATGGTGCCCTGGGTCACCAGGATCTGCGTGGACGTCGACACCGCGACGATGAGCACCGTCGACAACGCCCGACCCGGGACCCGCAGCGCCACCACGATCGGGATTCCCGGCAGCAGGAGCACTCCGGCGCACGCCATCAGGGTCCGCGCCCAGGCCGGGGGTGCGTCGACCCCGGCCGCGACCAGGATGTCGACGACCACCAGGAGCGCGGCGAGGACCGCGCCGATCCACAAGGTGGTGCGAGGGTTCCACCCGTAGGCGACGACGCGGGTGTCGGCCTCGGGGGAGCCGGGACGTTCTGCGGTCTCCAGGGTCGCCGTCACCGCTGTGCCTCGGCGCGTCGGGCCGCGCGGTAGCGCAGGTGTCCGCGGACGAACAGGAACGGGCCGGCGAGATAGCCGCGGAGTTCCCGGTGCCGGAGTTCGGCGGGCCATCCCTCACGGGCGAATGCCGACGCGGTCTCCTGGTCGGGGACCAGGAGCAGTCGCACCCCCTTCGGGAGGCGGGCCAGCACCGCGAACACGTGGCGGCTGAACAGCAGTTTGGTCAGGGCCGCCGACATCCCGGTGCCGTAGCCGTAGCTCTGCACGCGCAGGTCGTCCATGTTGTCGCGGTGGTAGTGCACCACGACGGCATTCGGGCGGTAGGCGATGGCGTCGCCGTCGAGGATCACCGCCCGCAGCACGTCGAGGTCCTCACCGCCGCGGGTCGGGGTGCCGGTGCCCAGCCGTAGGTCGAAGCCGCCGATCCCGTCGAGAACACCGGCGGCGAAGGCCATGTTGTTGCCGCTGCCGAACTGGCCCGCGGTGTAGGGGAAGAACGCATTGTGCGGTCCGGAGACGCCGTCGGCGAGGTGGGCGGGGTGCGGGTTCAGTGCCCAGATGACGTCGGCGGCGCCCTTGTCGAAGACCTTGGCGTTCTCGAACATCTCCTGCAACTGTGTCGGGTCCTCGACGCCGATCACGCGACCGGTGACCACGGCGACGGTGCCGGTGGGGTCGTCGGTGAACGCGGAGACGATCTGGCTGACCCAGTCGCGGCGGGGTCGGGCGTCGTCGTCGGTGAAGGCGACGATCCGGCCGTGGGCGGCGTGGTTGCCGGCGTTGCGGGCGGCGGAGATACCCGGGACGGGTTCGTCGACGATCCGCAGCCGCGGGTCGGTGTGATCGGCGAGCAGGGCGCGGGTGTGTCCGCTGGTGGGCCGGTTGTCGACGACGATCACCTCGATGGCCGGGTGATCCTGGGCGAGGGCGGCCTCGACGGTCTCGACCAGCAGGTCACGCCCGACGGTGGGGATGACGATGGACACGAGGTCGTCGCTGCGGATCGCCCCGACCGCGCGGCGGGGTGCGGAGCCGGTGCCCGATGCGGTGGTGCGGCGCCGCGGGGTCAGCATCTGCCGCACGGTGCCCGCGGCGGTACCGGCGACGGTGGCCAGCACGCCGATCAGCATCATGGCCAGCCGGGCGAGTGCGGTGACATCACCACGAACCAGCTGACCGAGGTAGCGGCCGACGCCGGAGCCGATGGTCCGCACCAGATAGGTGGCCTCCGCGGAGAAGGCATCGCCGGAGCCGGCGATCTGGCGCAGGGTGGCCTTGGACTTGCCTTCGTGGCGACAGCGGGAGATGAAGTAGCGCAGCGTCTCCCGTGACGGCGACACGGTGTGGTCGACGGCGAGGCCGGTGGTACGCAGGATGCGCCCGTCTGGGAAGGTGCGGTGCAACTCGATCCCCATCAGGGTCTCCTCGCAGCCGACGGGCAGGTCGTCGACGCGCCCGAGCCGGTCGGTGAACCCGCCGATCTTCTCCAGTTCGACGCGGCGCACCGCCATGGCGGCCCCGATCGGATTGCGGATGTCGGCGCCGTCGGCCGCGATACCGCGATAGTCGCAGCCCACCACCCAGCCGAACTCGTCGGGGAACCACCGCGGTGCGGTACCGGAGGCCCATGCCGGGTCCACCTGACCGCCGATCGCCAGGACGGCGGTGTCGGTGAAGGCGGCGCGGGCGGCGGCCAGTCCGCCGGGGCGCAGCACCGCGTCGTCGTCGAGGAAGACGACGACGTCCTGGGAGGCGTTGGCGACGCCGGTGTTGCGGGCCCCCGACAACCCGCGGGTGCCGGTGTTGGCCACCACCGTGGCGCGGTCGTCGCCGGCCAGGCGGGCATCGAGTTCGGTGCGCAGTGCATCGTTGTGGTCGACCACCACCACGAGGCGGTCGCCGTCCTCGGTCTGGGCGAGGGCGGCGTCGATCGCACGGGTCAGCAGGTCGCGGCGGTCAGCCGTATAGCAACAGATGACCACGCAGACGCTGATGGCACGCGGGTGGGCAGAGGGCACCGGGAGGGCTCCAAACATCTCTTCGGAAACAATTCACCTGAACTGGCACTAAGGTGAGGCTAAGCTAGTGTAGTCGAGGCTATCGAATCGGTCATCCGGGGTGTCCGTTCGGGCCTGATCGTGCGCCCGGAGTGTGGCGCCGACCTCACGATTCCGGGGATCGCGACCCCGCCCCGTAGACTCGAACGTCGTGATCACCGCGACCGACCTGGAAGTCCGAGCGGGCGCCCGGACCCTGCTGTCGGCGCCCGGCCCTGCACTGCGCATCCAACCGGGCGACCGGATCGGGCTGGTCGGGCGTAACGGCGCCGGCAAGACCACCACTCTGCGCATCCTCGCCGGCGAGACCGAGCCCTATGCGGGCACCGTCGTCCGCAGCGGGGAACTCGGCTACCTGCCGCAGGATCCCAAGGAGGGCGACCTCGACGTTCTCGCCAAGGACCGGGTCCTCTCGGCGCGGGGACTCGATTCGATCCTGCACGAGATGGAGAAGCAGCAGGCCCTGATGGCCGAGGCCGCCGACGACAAGGTGCGCGACCGCGCCGTCGCCAAGTACGGCCGGCTCGAGGAGCGGTTCTCCGCCCTCGGCGGCTACGTCGCCGAGTCCGAGGCCGCCCGTATCTGCAACAGCCTGGGGCTGCCCGACCGCGTCCTGGGCCAGCCGCTGCGCACCCTGTCCGGTGGTCAGCGTCGTCGAATCGAGTTGGCGCGCATCCTGTTCGCGGCCTCCGACGGTTCCGGCAAGTCCACCACGACGCTGCTGCTCGACGAGCCGACCAACCACCTCGACGCCGACTCGATCACCTGGCTGCGCGGATTCCTGCAGAACCACGACGGCGGCCTGATCGTGATCAGCCACGACGTCGATCTGCTCGCCGACGTGGTCAACAAGGTGTGGTTCCTCGACGCCGTGCGCGGTGAGGCCGACGTCTACAACATGGGCTGGAAGCGCTACCTCGACGCGCGTGCCACCGACGAACAGCGGCGTAAGCGCGAACGTGCCAACGCCGAGAAGAAGGCGTCGGCACTGCGGTCGCAGGCCGCCAAGCTCGGCGCCAAGGCCACCAAGGCCACCGCCGCACAGAACATGCTCAAGCGTGCCGAGCGGATGCTCGACTCCCTCGACGACGAGCGGGTGGCCGACCGCACCGCCAAGATCCGTTTCCCGGATCCGGCCCCGTGCGGCAAGACCCCGCTGATGGCGTCGTCGCTGACCAAGGCCTACGGTTCGCTGGAGATCTTCGCCGGCGTCGACCTCGCCATCGACAAGGGGTCACGGGTGGTGGTGCTCGGCCTCAACGGTGCCGGCAAGACCACCCTGCTGAAGGTGCTCGCCGGCGTCGAGACGCACGACACCGGGACCATCGAGCCCGGGTTCGGCCTCAAGATCGGTTATTTCGCGCAGGAGCACGACACCCTCGACGACGATGCGACCGTGTGGGAGAACATCCGCCACGCCGCACCGGATGCGGGGGAGCAGGACCTTCGCGGACTGCTCGGTGCGTTCATGTTCACCGGGCCACAGCTCGAACAGCCCGCCGGCACCCTGTCCGGCGGCGAGAAGACGCGTCTGACACTGGCCGGTCTGGTGTCGTCGGCGGCCAACGTGCTGTTGCTCGACGAGCCCACCAACAACCTCGACCCCATCTCGCGTGAGCAGGTGCTCGACGCGCTGCGCAGCTACTCCGGGGCCGTGGTGCTGGTGACCCACGACCCCGGTGCGGCGGCGGCGCTCGATCCGCAGCGCGTGATCCTGCTGCCCGACGGCACCGAGGACCACTGGAGCGACGAGTATCAGGAACTCATCGAGTTGGCCTGAGGCCAGTACGCCTTCTTCAGGATGCCCTTGACCAGCTTGCCGGTGGGGGTTCGCGGCAGGTCGTCGACGAAGTCCACGCTGCGCGGGGCCTTGTACTTGGCGATCTTCGAGACGGTGAAGGCGAGCAGTTCGTCGGCCAGCTCGTCGGTCGGCGAGTATCCGGGGGCGAGCTGCACGCAGGCCATCGCCACCTCGCCGAGTTCGGCGTCGGGCACCCCGATCACGCCGACGTCGAACACCGCCGGATGGGTGACGAGGACGTTCTCGGCCTCCTGCGGGTAGATGTTCACCCCGCCGGAGATGATCATGAACGCCTTGCGGTCGGTCAGATACAGGTAGCCCTCGTCGTCGACGTAGCCCACGTCTCCGGTGGTCGACCAGTTGTCGTGCTGCGGGTGACGGGCCTGGGCGGTCTTGGCCGGGTCGTTGTGGTACTCGAAGGCGGCCTCTTCACGTTCGAAGTAGACCAGGCCGACCTCGCCGGTGGGCAGGTCGTTGCCCGCCTCGTCGCAGATGTGCACCACTCCCAGGAGTGCCTTGCCCACCGAACCGGGTCGTTCGAGTGCCTCCTGCGGGCCGATGAAGGTGGCGCCGGCGGCCTCGGTGGAGGCGTAGTACTCGTGGATCACCGGACCCCACCACTCGATCATCGCCCGCTTGACCTCGGCCGGACACGGTGCCGCCGCGTGCACGGCGATCTTCATGCTGCCGGTGTCGTACTTGGCGCGGATCTCGTCGGACAGCTTCAGCATCCGGATGAACATCGTCGGCACCCACTGGCTGTGGGTCGCGTGGTACTTCTCGATCGCCGCCAGGGCGTCCTCCGGATCGAATCGGTCCAGGAACACCACGGTGCCGCCGACAGAGTTGGTGACTCCGCAATACCGAAGCGGCGCAGCGTGATACAGAGGTGCGGGGGAGAGGTAGACAACGTTCTCGTCGAAGCCGTACATCGGTGCGAAGATCGCGGTGTAGGCGTCGGGGATCTGGTCGACCTGGCCTTGCGGCAGCGGGGTCTGGATTCCCTTGGGGCGCCCGGTGGTACCCGACGAGTAGAGCATGTCGGTGCCGCGCGGCTGATCGGTGCGCGGGGTGCGGTCGGCGGCGGCGAGCACGTCCTCATAGGACGTGAACCCGTCGATCTGTCCACCCCAGGCGATCCGGTGGCCGGGCTGGGCGAGCGTCGCGATCTCACCGGTGCGCGCGACGGCCGCCGCCACCGACGCGCCGGCGAGCACCACCTTCGCCGCGGAGTCGGTGAGGATGTAGTTGGTCTCCTCGTCGGTCAGGTGATGGTTGATCGCCGTGATGTAGAGGCCGCTGCGCAGGGCCGCCCAGTACGCCTCGAAGATGTGCAGATCGTTCTCCGAGACGACGGCGATGGTGTCCCCGGGGCGGAGGCCGAGACCCTCGAGGTGGTTGGCGAGCGCGGTGGAATTCTCGTCGAGTTCGCGATAGGTGAGCTGATCTCCCGTGGCGGCGCGGATCACGGCGGGCTTGTCGGGGGTGCGGGCGGCGAAGACTCCAGGGAACACACTCTCTCCTCACTGGGCGGGGCGACGGTACGGCTGATTCGTGACGTGGATCACCCGTAGTGGAACCCAGGTTATAGCGAGCGCTCAGTCAGTGGCGGGGAATCGCCGATGATGTTGTCCGGCCCGGTGTTCGGCCACGGGTTCTTCCGAATGACCGCGCGTGTCGTCCGCTGTCGGACACGCCCGGTTTGGCCTTATTGTTCTCGGCATGCCGATCGATGTTCACGTGTTGGGCGCACTGCGCGTGCAGGTGGACGGTGTCGACGCCGCACTCGGCGGGCCGATGCCCCGGGCACTGCTGTCACGACTGCTGATCGCCGGCGGCGACACCGTCCCGGCCTCGGCCCTGATCGACCAACTGTGGCGTGGTGCACCGCCGCGTTCGGCCTCGGGCACCCTGCAGGGTTATGTCTCCACCCTGCGACGCGGCATCGAACCCGCGCACGGTCGCGAGACCCCGACGGTTCTCGTCCGCACCGGCGCCGGCTATGCCCTGCATCTGCCCGACGACGCCCTCGACGCCGACCGCTTCGTGGCGCAGGCCCGGCGTGGGCACGCCGAACTGGCGGCCCGCCGCCCGGAGCAGGCCCGCGACCTGTTCGCCGGGGCCCTCGCCATGTGGACGGGCCGGGCCTACGCCGACGCGGAGGGGTGGGAGTTCGCCGAGGTCGAGGCCGACCGGCTGGAATCGTTGCGCGCCGACGCCGTCGACGGGCACCTCGCGGCGATGTCGGCATGCGGCGACCAGGAACTCGTCATCGCCGAGCTCACCAAACTGCTGCGGACCAACCCGCTGCGGGAGAAGTGGTGGGAGTTGCTGGCGCTCGCGCAGTACCGGGCGGGACACCAGGCCGAGGCCCTGGAGAGTCTCCGGCGTGCCCGTCGCGTCGTCGCCGACGAACTCGGTACCGATCCCGGGCCGTCGCTGGTGGCCCTGCACACCGCGATCCTGCGACAGGATCCGTCGCTGTTGCCGACCCGCCCGATCTCGGCCGGAACCGATTCCGCCGCGGCGGGTGCCGGCGCCGCTCACCCCGGCGCCGATGGCCCGGCCGCAGATCACGTCAGAATCGACCGCGGGACACCCCGACGTCACATCCCGACCGCACTGACCTCGTTCGTGGGCCGCGACGCCGAGGTCGCCGAGGTGACCGCGATGCTGCGCACCGAACGTCTGGTCACCGTCACCGGACCCGGCGGGATCGGCAAGACACGCGTCGCCCTCGCCGTGGCCCAGGGCCGGACGGCAGACGGCGGGGACACCGACGGGCCGTGGTTCCTGGAGTTCTCCGGTGCCCACGATCACGATGCCGTCGTCGACACCCTGGTGCGGGTGCTGCGGCTGACCGCTCCCGGCGGCCTCGACACCGTCGCATCCCTGCTCGCCGAACGCGAGACCCTCCTGGTCTTCGACAACTGCGAACACATCGCCGACGAGATCGCCAAGGCCGCCCTGGGTCTGCTCACCGCGTGCCCGCGGCTGTCCATCCTGGCGACGAGCCGGGTGCGGCTGGGCGTACCGGGTGAGTCGGTCTACGTGCTCGCCCCGCTGGCCGACGGTGCATCGCTGTTCGCCGAGCGGGCACCGGCGGCCGCCGGCTTCGAGAACCGCGGCGACATCATCGCCCTGTGCGATGCGCTCGACAACCTGCCGCTGGCCATCGAGCTGGCCGCGGCCCGCAACTCCGTGCTCTCCGTGCGGCAACTGCGTGAACGCCTCGACGACCGGTTCGCGATGCTCCGCCACGATCGGCGCGGGGCACCGGGCGCCGGCGGTGACCGGCACATCAGCATGGAGGCCGCGATCGATGCCTCGTACCGGGCGCTCGACGACTCGCAACGGACCCTGTTCGACGCGTTGTCGGTGTTCGAGGGCAGCTTCGACTTCACCGCCGCGGAGGCGGTGACCGGCCACGGGGTGCGGCTGCTGCCGGACCTCGAGGCGCTGATCGACTCGTCGATGGTGACCGTGATCGGCGGGGACCCGCGTCGCTACCGGATTCTGGAGACCCTGCGCCAGTACGCCCGCGAGCATCTCGCCGCCGACGTCGCCGCCGCGATCGACACGGCACATCTGGAGTGGGTGCGCGAGTTCAGCCGGCCGGTGTTCGCCGGACTGCAGGGCCCCGACAGCCTCGGCTGGACCCGTCGGATCGACGTCGAGATGCCCAACATCCATGCGGCCCTTGTCCGCAGCCGTACCGACGACCCGGTGGCCTACCTCGAGATCGTCGGCAACATCGTGTGGTACTGGTACCGCCGCGGGCTGATCGACGAGGGGGTCCGGATGCTCGACCCGGTGGTCGCGGCCGCCGGCGACCCGGCGGTACCCATCGCTGTTCGGTTGCGCGCGCTGACCGGCGCGATGATGATCGCCTACCTGTGTGGCGACCTCGCCTCGCTGCTGTCGACGATGGGAGTCGTCGACGGGCTGATCGCCGACGGCGACCTGGGCCTGGAGACCCGGGAGGACCGGTTCGTCTTCGCCGATGCCACTCTGACGCTGGGCAACTTCCAGGCGGGGGCCGGACTGGTCGAGGAGGGGTCGGCACGGGCACGGGTGGCACTCGAGATCGCCGCCAGCGACGATCAGGGCTGGCTGGAGACGGCCGCCCGGATGGTGCTGGGCGCCGCGGCCTTCCGCGCCGGTGATCACGAGACCGCCGGCGTCGAGTTCACCCGGTCGGTGGAGATCGGTCGCGAGCGCGGACACGACTGGGTGGTCGGGTCGTCGCTGTGGATCCACGCCAAATGCGACATCGCCGGGGGGCGGATCGACGGACCCGCACAACGCAAACTCGCCGGACTCGTCGACATCACCCGCAGTACCGACGACCTCACCTCCTGGATGACCGCGATCGACACCCTGGCCTGTGTGGCGTTCCGCCGCGGTGATCATGCGACGGCCGCCCGGCTGCTCGGTGTGGTCGCCCGGCACACCGAGCGGACCGGGTACCGGCCCGATGCCATGGACATCGTCGACCTCGGTCCGTGGGTGGCGCAGATCCGCGACGAGGTCGACGACGACGTGTTCGCCGAACACCACGCGATCGGACGTGCACTCACCGATGCCGAGGCCGACGACTTCGTCGCCGCCTGCCTGTCCTGACGCCCGACGCGACCCGGACCGGAGCCGGCCGGGCCCACACCGGATCTGGGAGGGCCCGGACCTGACGCACACCCGACCCGACATGGCGGCGAGTATCGCGCCGTCCACTTGGAATCGGCTGGGAACGCCGGGGCCCGCAACCTCAGGCGACTCACAACCGGTGGCGGTGAGACTTCTCGCACCGAGCCGCCGCACCCGGCGGCCACAGTGGGAGAGGAGCCCACGATGGACCGTACCGATGTACACGTGAACCGACCGGATGTGCCCCGTCAGGATGTGCCCCGACCGGATATGCCCCGACCGGATGTCGACGCGAACCCACGCGACCCCGGCCCGACCGGACCCGGCCGGCGCGGCACCGGGATTGTCCTGGCGGTCGGATCGGTGACCGTGGCCGTCGGGCTGTCGGCGGTCGCCGACACCGAGGGCTTCGGCATCGTGTCGATGCTCGGCGGGCTTGGCGCCCTGCTGTTCCAGATCGCGCTGCTCGCCCTGCTCCGGCTGCAGTACGCCGAGCGGGCGATGACGCGGCCGGGCGCCACGGGTTCGGTGGCGCGGATCGGCTACCTGATCCAGGCGGTACTGCTGTGTGGGGCGATCTGTTCGACCGTCCTCGACGCGTTCTGGCTGATCCACGGTTCGGTGCTGTGGGCGGTCTTCGACACGTGCTGGCCGCTGTCGATGCTGGGCATGGTGGTCATCGGGGTCCGCGTGGCGATCGCCGGCCGCTGGCAGGGATGGCTCCGATGGCAGACGCTGTTCGCACAGAGCTGGCTGCTGTGGGGCGTACCCCTCGCCGCGCTCGGCACCGCAGGGCTCTATGTGGGTGCGGCGCAGTTCGTACTCGGCTACGGGGTGCTCGGTGTCCTGCTGGCCACCCGGGGGCGGGATGTGGTCGCGCCGCTCGGGAACAACCCGGCCCCGGCGGACCGGTCATGACGACGGAGCGGGTCCCCCGGACCCGCGGCGAGGGCGTCGAGCACCCGATCGGTGACCGCGGCATCGGCGACGGTCAGCCGGAAGCCGTGGTCGCCCACCGTCCGCCCGTGCAGACCTGCCGCCGCCAGCAGCCGGCCCGCCGCCCGTCCCTGGGCGCCGGGCAGGTAGACGAAGTTGGCCTGGCTGACCGGCACATGCCAGCCGAGGGCGGTCGAGGTGTGCACCAGCCGATCGCGCTGCGCACGCGTTGCGGCCACGCGCTGCGCGAGTTCGGTCCGGGCGGCCAACGCCACCGGAAGTGCCGCGGCCGCAGCCGAACTCACCGCGAAGGGCATCTCGAAGCGCCGGGTCTCGGTGATCACCGACGGATGTCCGACGGCATATCCGATGCGGACCGCGGCCAGGCCGTAGGCCTTCGACAGCGTCCGGAGGACGACGAGTTCCGACGACGCCTCGAGTAGTGCGCACAGGTCCGGCGGGTCCGTGCAGTACTCGACGTAGGCCTGATCGAGCAGGATCCGCACACCGTCGGGGCAGTCGGTCGCGAAGCGCCGCAATGCATCGCCGTCGACGCACGCCCCGGTCGGATTGTGCGGGGAGCAGATGATCACGGCGGCCGTCGCCGGTCCGATCGCGGCGCGCAGGGCGTGCACGTCGGGACGACCCGCCGGGTCGGTACCGACCCCGACCAGCCGGGCGCCGAGCGCATCGGCGATCAACGCGAACCCGTCGAATGTGGTTGTGGCCGTGACGATCTCCGGGAACAGGACCCCACGCCGGGCCGCCCGGTCCACGGCGGCGGCGAGCAGCGTGTGCGCCACGGCGGTGCCGCCCGGTCCGACGGTGACGTGCTCGGGGGTCAGCGGGAATCCGCAGGTCCCCGCGCCGTCGGTGTTCGCCCCGTGGGTGTTCGGTCGGTGGGTGTTCGCCCCGTGGGTGGTCGGTCCGTCGGCGCGCAGGTGGTCGGCGACGACGCGTCGCGAGCGTTCGGGCCGGAACTCCGGATAGCGGTGGGCGGCATCGGCCGACTGCGCCAGTGCCCGGGTCACCGACGGCAACGGGGGGAAGAACGACTCGTTGAGGTCCAGCCGGACCGGCGGTGCGATGGTCACGACCTCCCGTTCCACCGCAGGGCGGCCGCGGCCGCATAGTCACCGGCGTGGGCGAAGGCCGCGGCCATGACCACCGAACCCGGCGCGACCCGGCCTGCGGTGATGGCCGCATCGAGGGTCATCGGGATTCCCACCGCGAACAGGTTCCCGCACGTGTCGAAGGTGTCGGGGTGTCGTTCCTCCGGGAGTTCGAGGGCCTCCCGCCAGTTCCGGAGGAAGATCCGGTTGGGCTGGTTGGTGACCAGCAGGTCGAGGTCGGCGGGCCGGATCCCGATCTCGTCGGCCACCGCCATCGCCACCTCGGGCACCATCCGGTTGCCCCGGGCGAGCACCTTGGTGACCTTGGCCTCGGTGAACCCGACGTGGATCTGGCCGGGACCGGCCTCCCAGTACTTGCGGTCGGGGTGGGCGACCGACGTCATGTCGCCGGAGTACTCGCCGAAGCTGCGCGAGGCGATGCCGAGTACCGGATTGGCGTCCTCGTCGAGGGTGACGACGGCGACCGCGGCACCGTCACCGGGAATGGCGGCCTGCGCCTTTCCGCGCACCTGTTCCTGGGTGAAGATCTGGCCGGCGCTGTTCTGCGCCAGGCCGATCAGCGCCTTGCGACCGCGGCCGCCGCGCAACAGCGATCCGGCCACGTCGATCATGTGCACGAACGCCGCACACCCACCGTTGTGAACGTCGAGGACCAGCGACGGGGTCAGGCCCAGCCGGTGTACCACCTCACCCACACATCCGCGGACCGGCACCTCGGGGAGCTGACTGTGGGTCAGCACGATGTCGACGTCGTCGAGATGGCCGGGCCCGTGCCGATCGAGCAGAACCCGTGCGGCGGCGACGATCATGTCGGCCGACGACTCGCCGTCGGCGGCGTGATGACGGAAGGCCGGCGCCCGGAACATGACGCTGTCGGCGAGGGTGTCGTCCTCGGCGAAGCCGGCGAAATACTCTGCCGGGACCCGATTCTCGGGCAGATAGGTCGCGAGGTCGGCCAACGCCACCGCCGTCGGATCAGGGGAGTGCAAGGCGGTCATGAACGCATCCAATCGGGGGTCAGGGGCAGTCCGGCGCGGTGCCGGTGCTCGGCGATGGCGGTGAGGTTGTCCAACTCGATCTGATGACCGGCCGCGAACATGTCCCACAGGTCCCCGACCCATTCCTCGCGTCCCTCGGGCGCGGTCTTCGGGTAGGGGTTGGCGTCGTAGAAGGGATGGCGGCAGTTGTTCCACAACACCACCGATCCGGGCTTGTTCAGCACCAACTGGGCGTCGACCACGCGCATCAGATAGATCATCCACAGGTGCTCGCCCTGGTCCCAGGCGCAGTGGTAGTCGACGGTCATGGCGTCGGGGTTGGCGACGGTGCGGACGTAGAACTCGGTGTCGGTGGACAGCCGGTCACGGCCCATCCACAGGTCGGGGGTTCCGGTCGGCCGGAGGTAGCGGGTGCTGTAGGTCCACTCCTCCAGCGAACGGGTGTCGGCGAGCCACTCGTAGAGCTCGCGCGGGGGAGCGTCGACGTAGCCCTGTACCGGGCAGTAGCTGCCGTAGACCCGTTCGTGCGGATAGACCGACCGCATCATGTCGATCACCGTCGGCGTCATCTCGGCGCGGGTGTGGGTCTCGGCCCGGATCACGCCGTCGAGGGTGACGCCGTCGAGGTCGGCGAGCGGGGTCGACGATCCGGTAGGTGGTGGTGTCGCGGTCATGGGGTCCTCACAGGAAGGGGGCGAAGGGTGGGATCTCGTGTGCCGGGGTGTCGACGACGAGGCAGTTGGGTCCGGGTTCGGCGAACAGTTCGGCTGCGGCCGCGCGGACGGCGGCGGCATCGCCGGCGCGGCGGACCGACATCGTGGCGAACATCGCGTCGAGTCCGGCGGCGATGTCGGCCTCGCCGAATCGGTTGACGGTGGGAGTGCCGGGGAAGTACAGGTTCTCGCGCACCAGACACATGCCGTGGGCGTTGTTGTTCAGCACCACCAGGGTCACCGGTGCGCCGTACTCGACGGCCGTGTGGATCTCGAAGCCGTGCATCAGGAAGGCGCCGTCACCGGCGATGATCACCGTGCGCGGCAGCCGCCGATCCCTTTCTCGGGCAGCGGGATCGGTGGAACGCTCGCGCGTATCGGTGCCGATCGCGGCACCGATCCCGGCGGCGATCGCATACCCCATCCCGCCCATGCCGAGGGCGACGACGAAACGTCCGTCACCGAACGGCAGATGGTGGACGGCACTCGCGCCGGTGTTACCCGCATCGGCAAAAACCGTTGTCCCCGAGGGGAGTACGGCGCCGATGTGTTCGACCACCGTGCGCATGCTCGGTCCGGGCCCGGTGGCCGGGGTGGGAAGGTACTCGAGCGGATACCGGGTGACATGAGACGGGGTGGTGTCAGACGAGGTGCCGTCAGATGTGGTGGTGTGCGAGCTGATGGCGCCGGACCGTACCGGAGCCGGCGGGATGCGTTCGCGCACGGCCCGGACGAGGGTGTCGAGGGCGGTGCGGAGGTCGTCGACCCCGATGGTCCGGTCGACGCCGGGGAGCCGCGGCGCGTATCGGCCCACGTGGGTGATCACCGTGTCGCGCAGCGCCGCGTCCAGACCGGCGCGGTCGGTGGCCGACAGACGGCATCCGATGGCCAGGCAGACCTCGGCCTCCTCGACGGCCCGGTGCGCCGACGGATGTCCCATCACGCCGGTGACCCCGGCGGTGCGGTCGGTGGCGAGATCGCGCCCGCCCGGCGACACCACATGGGCGGCGTCGAGCACCGTGAGCAGCCCGGCGAGCTCGGCGAGCGGTCGGGCGCGCGAGGCCTCCTCACCGGTCCACACGCAGATCCGTGCACCGTCGGTGACGGCCCGGGCCAGGTCGTCGGCGAGGGAGTCGATCTCGGAGTGCCGAAGTCGGGCGTGCGGCGTCGCCGGCGGAGGCGTGTCACCGGACGGCGACTCCGTCGGGAGCATCGCCGCCTGCACGTCTTTGGGCAGCACCAGCGCGGCGGGTAGACCCGACCGCAGGACCGCCGACACCTCGTCGTAGGCGTCGTCGATCCGGGTGGGATCGTCGACGACGCGCACCGCCCCCACCACCCCGGACAGCACCCGCGCGATGTCGGGGGTGTCCGGGAACGACGCCATGTCCTGGAACGCCCCACGGCCGACGCCGGGACGTGGCGCCGTACCGACGAGGGCGAGGACCGGAACCCGGCTGTCGTAGGACTCGGCCAGTGCGGCGACCACATTCATCGCGCCACCGCCCGAGGTGGTGACGACGACGGCAGGTGTGTCGGTGATGCGCACCAGGCCGTCGGCCATCGCACCCGCGCCGAACTCGTGTTTGGCGACCACGACGCGGAGGCGGTGCTCGAGTGCCGCCGCGTCGAAGAGGTCTTCGGAGTTGGCGCCGTGCACACCGAAGATCGTCGTCACCCCACTCGCGGCGAGCCGCGCCATGAGGTGATCGGCGAGCCGCGTCATACCGGGTTCGTCATGCCCGGAGATGTCGCGGCCGGCGGACCCGGAGGCCGATCCGATGATCGTCATCGGGCCGCTCAGCGTCGGCCCAGGAACCGGTCCATCGTGCGTTCGGCGAGCGCGGTGATGGTCAGTGACGGATTGACCAGGCCGACGGCGCCCAGCGCGAACGATCCGTCCACGACGTAGAGGTTGTCGTATCCCTTCACCGCACCGTCGAGGGTCGCCGCCTGACCGGCGACCACACCGCCCAGGCCGTGGAAGGTGGCACCGGAGCCGAAGCCGGAGGTCCGGTCGTAGATCGGAATGCCGTTGTGCGGGCGGCCGAATCGGGATTCGGTGCGCTCGTGGAACTGCTTGGCGAAGGCGATCGCCCGACGGTCCAGGACGCTGGTCTCGGCCGGATGCGGGTAGTTGAGCGTGGTGCCACCGGTCGAGCGGTCGTAATCGATGGTGCCGCGCTCGTCGGTGTGGACCTGGATGAGGTGGGTGGTGGCCAGCGATCCGGCGGGGGCCGGGAACGGGCTGGCCTGGTAGATCATGGTGGCCGGACCGCCGGGCATCCGCTCCTCACGGATCCGGGCATAGCCGGGACCGCCCTGGATCGGGCCGTGCTGGTCGCGCAGTGCGGTGCGCACGATCAGGAAGTCGCCGTTGCCGCCGAAGCCGTTGCCGATCTTCGGGGAGAGCCGGGGCAGTGTGCCCTGCGCCCGTGCACGGACGAGCAGTGAGGTGGTGTGGAACGAACCGGCCGCCAGGAACAGGTGATCGGCCTCGGCGGTGACGATGCGCACCGTGCGGCGGGCGTCGTCGATGAGCCGTGCCTTCACCACATATCCGGGGCGACGTGAGCGCTCGCGGATCTCGAAGACCTCGTGCATCGGTTTGATGGTCACGAAGCCGGTGCGCTCGGCCGCGGGCAGATAGTTGCGGTCGACGGAGTTCTTGGCGCCGCTGTTGACGCCGTAGGAGATGTCGCCGGTCGACATGCCGGCCGGGGCACGGCCGGCGAGTTCGGCGCGCACACGATCCCAGTCGACGGCGTACTCGACGAACTCCGGTCGAATGCCGTAGCGCGACACGACCTTCAGCCAGGAGCGGGCGCCGACGTAGTTGGGGTGGGCCAGGATGTCGTCGGGGACGCCGCTGGTGCCGAGCACCCCGCGGGCCCGCGGATAGTAGGTCCGCGCGAGCTCGTCGTAGTCGGAGCCGCCGGGGAAGACCTCGGTGAAGTCGTCCTTGTCGGGCTGGAGGGTGAACGCGCCGAACACCAGCGAACCGCCGCCGACGCCCGCACCGTGGACCGATTCGAGGCCGTTGCCGCGGATGGTCTCCAGCACGCCGGGATAGGGCTGTACCGGCGTGCGGCCGACGCTGGAGATGCCGGCGGAGGTGTCGAACCACGCGGCCCGGCGATCCGGGTTGGTGAAGGTGGCAAAGGTGTTGCCGTCGGGGCGGATCGGCCAGCGCCGGCCCCGCTCGAACACCGTGGTGCGGATGCCGGCCTCGCCCAGACGCAGCGCGGCGACCGCGCCGCCGAAGCCGCTGCCGATCACGATCGCGGTGGGGCCTTCGGCCGCATGCGCGGCGCCGGACATGGCGAGTGGGCCGGAGAGGGCACCTGCTCCGACGCCGGTGGCGCCGAGCACGCCCAGCCCGGCCGCGCCGCGCAGGAGTGCGCGGCGGGCGGGCCAGGGAGGGATTCATCGAGAAGTCTGAATGCACCCTGTGAAGTTAGCCAGAAAAACGACTTAGGGGAACCTAAAGTTAGGACCGGCTATGTGATACATGTCACTGGCGTTCAGGGAATGCCGTTCCGGGCGTTCCGACGGGTCAACGCGACACCCGCACCGACTCCTCCACGAGGTCGAGGACGGCGTGGAGATCATCGGTGGGCTGGCCGGTCGCCAGCCGGGTGATGAGTCCGTCGAGCACCAGGTCGAGGTACTTCACCAAGACCTCGGTGGGTACGTCCTCACGCAGCCGCCCCGACGCCCGGCCGCGTTCCAGCCGGTCCAGGGTGGCCTTCTCCAGATCGGCCGAATGGCCGAGCCAGGCATCGCGAAAGCTCTTGTCCGTCCGTAGTTTTCGTGCGATCTCGAGTCGGGTTCCGAGCCAGTCGAAGTCCTGCGGACGTGCCAGGACGTCCCGCATGACCTGCACCAGACCGGCCTCGGCCGCCACGTCGGCCATCCGTTCGGCGTCTTCCTGCGCAAGCGCGAGGAACAGCGCCTCCTTGTCCTTGAAGTGGTGGAAGATCGCACCCCGGGACAGGCCGGTCGACTCCTCGATCCGTTTGACGGTCGCACCGTCGTATCCGTACTCCGCAAAGCAATGCCGCGCGCCGTCGAGGATTTCCCGACGACGCGCGGCAAGGCGGTCATCGCTGACCTTGGGCACCTACATGCTCCTCGGTCAGCTCTTGATCATGTTGCGCAGCACGTACTGCAGGATGCCTCCGTTACGGTAGTAATCCGCCTCTCCGGGGGTGTCGATGCGCACCTTGGCGTCGAACTCGACGGTCGAACCGTCCTGCTTGGTGGCGGTGACCTTGACGGTCTCCGGGGTCCGGCCCTCGTTGAGCGCGGTGATGCCCTCGAAGTCGAAGGTCTCGGTGCCGTCGAGTCCCAGCGACTTGGCCGACTCGCCCTCCGGGAACTGCAGCGGGATGACGCCCATACCGATCAGATTCGAGCGGTGGATGCGCTCGAACGACTCGGTGATGACCGCGCGGACGCCCAGCAGGCTGGTGCCCTTGGCGGCCCAGTCACGCGAGCTGCCCGAACCGTATTCCTTGCCACCCAGGACGACCAGCGGGATACCGGCCTTCTGGTAGTTCTGCGATGCGTCGTAGATGAACGCCTGCGGTGCACCCTCCTGGGTGAAGTCGCGGGTGTAGCCGCCGCTCACACCGTCGAGCAGCTGGTTCTGCAGACGGATGTTGGCGAAGGTGCCGCGGATCATCACCTCGTGGTTGCCACGACGCGAACCCAGCGAGTTGTAGTCCTTGCGGGCCACACCATGGGAATCCAGGTACTGCGCGGCCGGGGTCCCGGGCTTGATCGGGCCGGCCGGGCTGATGTGGTCGGTGGTGACCGAGTCGCCGAGCAGTGCGAGCACGCGGGCGCCCTTGATCTCGGTGACCGGGGACGGCTCGAGTGCCATGCCGTCGAAGTACGGCGCCTTGCGGACGTAGGTCGAGTTCTCGTCCCACGCGAAGGTGTCGCCCTCGGGGGTGGCCAGGTTCTGCCAGCGGCTGTCACCGGCGAAGATGGTGGCATAGGACTTACGGAACATGTCCTGGCTGATCGCCGACTTGATGGTGTCGTCGATCTCCTGTGCCGACGGCCAGATGTCCTTGAGGTAGACGTCGTTGCCGTCGGTGTCCTGGCCCAGCGCGTCGGCTTCGAAGTCGAAGTCCATGGTGCCGGCCAGGGCGTAGGCGATGACCAGCGGCGGCGACGCCAGGTAGTTCATCTTCACGTCGGGGGAGATGCGTCCCTCGAAGTTGCGGTTACCCGACAGCACCGCGGTGGCGGTCAGGTCGTTGTCGTTGATCGCCTTCGAGATCTGCTCGGGCAGCGGGCCGGTGTTACCGATGCAGGTGGTGCAGCCGTAGCCACCGAGGAAGAAGCCGAGCTTCTCCAGGTACGGCCACAGGCCGGCCTTCTCGTAGTAGTCGGTGACGACCTGCGAACCCGGCGCCATGTTGGTCTTGACCCACGGCTTGGTGGACAGGCCCTTCTCGACCGCGTTGCGGGCGAGCAGGGCGGCACCGAGCATGACCGACGGGTTGGAGGTGTTGGTACACGAGGTGATACCCGCGACCACGACGGCGCCGTGGTCGAGGATGAACTCGCCGCGCTCCTCGTCGACGACCTTGATCGGCTTGGTCGGGCGACCCTCGGAACCGTTGGCGGCCGACTGCACGACCACCGCGTCCTCTTCGGCGAAGGTCAGCTCGGCCGGATCGGAGGCCGGGAAGCTCTCCTCGACGGCCTCGTCGAGATTGGTGTGCTGCGGGGTGTTGCCCTCTTCCACGTAGTTGTGGATGTCCTTGCGGAAGGCGATCTTCGACTCCGACAGCAGGATGCGGTCCTGCGGACGCTTCGGGCCGGCGATCGACGGCAGGACCGAGCTGAGGTCGAGTTCGATGTACTCGGAGTACACCGGCTCACGCTCGGGGTCGTGCCACATGCCCTGTTCCTTGGCATAGGCCTCGACGAGTGCGAGCTGCTCGTCGCTACGACCGGTGAGACGCAGGTAGTTGATGGTCTCGCCGTCGATCGGGAAGATCGCCGCGGTCGAACCGAACTCGGGGCTCATGTTGCCCAGGGTGGCGCGGTTGGCGAGGGGGACCTCGGCGACACCGGCGCCGTAGAACTCGACGAACTTGCCGACCACACCGTGCTTGCGCAGCATGTCGGTGGCGGTGAGCACCACGTCGGTGGCGGTGACGCCGGGCTGGATCTCGCCGGTCAGCTTGAAGCCGACGACGCGGGGGATCAGCATCGAGACGGGCTGGCCCAGCATGGCCGCCTCGGCCTCGATACCGCCGACGCCCCAGCCGAGGACGCCGAGGCCGTTGACCATGGTGGTGTGCGAGTCGGTGCCGACGCAGGTGTCGGGGTAGGCCTGGCCGTTACGGGTCATCACGGTCGGCGCCAGGTACTCGATGTTGACCTGGTGGACGATGCCCATGCCCGGGGGGACGACCTTAAAGTCGTCGAAGGCACCCTGGCCCCACCGCAGGAACTGGTAGCGCTCGCCGTTGCGCTCGTACTCGAGGTCGACGTTGCGCTCGAGGGCGTCGGCGCGGCCGAAGACGTCGAGGATCACCGAGTGGTCGATCACCATGTCGGCCGGGGACAGGGGGTTGACCTTGCTGGGGTTGCCGCCGAGTGCGGTCACGGCCTCACGCATGGTGGCCAGGTCGACGACACAGGGCACGCCGGTGAAGTCCTGCATGATCACGCGGGCCGGGGTGAACTGGATCTCGGTGTCGGGCTGGGCGTTGGGGTCCCAGTTCGCGAGTGCGTTGACGTGATCGGTGGTGATGTTCGCGCCGTCTTCGGTGCGCAGCAGGTTCTCTGCGAGCACCTTCAGTGAGTAGGGCAGGCGCTCGGTGCCGGGTACGGCGTTGAGCCGGAAGATCTCGTAGGACTTGTCGCCCACCTCAAGGGTGCCTCGGGCGCCAAAGGAATTGATACTCACTTCTATCCACTCTCCTCTGGCCGGCGGGCTGCGCCGGCGATGCTGTTCGGTCCCGGGCGACGGAACCGGGACGGCTGTGGCCGTCACCGACGAACGCGGCCGGGTAGCCCGGTTCGTCGACTCTGACCATCACCCGACGGGCTGCGTCGGGGTCGTGCTGTACTCGGTGTCTCATCCAGCGACCACGGCGCTACCCGTGGCGACGTCCTCATTCTAACAGTACGCACGTACTGCTAACAAGGCGGACACGCCGATGAAACGCGCCGGGGGTGGCCCCGGATGCTCACGACGATCCCATTTTGTCGTACCGTGCTGAGCGAGGTTCGACTACGGGTCACCTCACCCGGACATTTAATGATCGTGAAACGTCTTCGCCACCCCGACCCGGCGAAACGGCGCACCCGACGAGTGAGGAACCATCGCCGTGAGTCCTGAGCCCCTCGCCGAAGGACCGCTCTCTGGCCGAGCACCGTCCGACGGACCGCTGGTGCTCGCCGCGCCGGTGCCCGGCTCCACCTGGGAGCCGCCGGGCGATGTCGACCTCGCCGCGATCGCCGCGACGTTGAAGACCGATCACGTGTGGGGTCCGGCCGATCAGGTGCCGGGTCTGGAGAAGATCGTCTCCGACGCCCGGGCGCAGGGCCACGACATCAACATCGTCGTGCTCACCGAGAAGATGCCCCGCTTCACGCTCTATCGCGACATCGCCACCGAGCTCCAGCACGAGGTGGGGGGCACCGTCCTGGTCCTCGGTCCGAATGCGGTCGGCAGCTCGTCGTCGGAGTTCAGCCGTGTGCAGCTGGAGGAGTCCACCGACAACCTCAGCCTGAGCAACCCCACCCAGGCCGCACGCGACATGGTCGACTACATCACCGATCCGGGGGTGAACTACACGCTCGTCACGATCGTGCTGATCGTGGTCGTCGTCATCGGGGCCGTCCTCGGCCGGCTGCGCACAGTGCGTCGGCGCCGGGATGCGGGGGAGCCGGGGGGCCAGACGGCTCCGGTGTCCGTCGGCCCCGCGGGCACCGACGGTGAGACGTCCGACGGGCCGGCCGGGCCGCGCTGACCGATCCCTCCCGCATCCAACCGGTACTCCGCCGGGGTTCACCGTGTGCTTTGCGCAGGATTCGACCGTGCGCTTCGCGCGGGGTGTTCCGCAGGAGCTCGGCGTGGACCGTCCGTGATCTCGCCGACGACGTCGGATGTTGCGAATTCTTTATCTGAACCGATTCGAGGTTCTTTCGGCAGTTCACGCCGATTTGTGCAGGTAATCACGCCGCTGTAATTCACCACAGTGGTTTTCCCCTGTGGCAAATGTGACGTACGGTTCCAATGTCACTTGTGGTTCGGATGTAGTCCACCGCGTCACATGTGATGTGTGTTGCGCATGGGGGTGCAGCGCTGATCGGGCCGGATGGCGAGGGAGTTCACTAGTGAGGCGACGAACCACTTCAGTGGTCCGCTCGATGCACGCTCGCGTCGTCGTGGCACTCATCGCCGCGGCCACCGCCGCGGTCGGCACCGTCGGACCCGCGTCGGCCGCCCCGTCGAGCGCACCCACATCCCCGGTGTCGTCGTTGATCAATCAGATCGCCCAGGTCAATCAGAACCTCAGCGACCTCGACCAGGCCGTCGCGCTCCGCCAGGAAGAGGTCAATCGTTCGGTCGTCGACTACCAGAACGCCCTGGCCGCCCAGCGCCTGGCACGCGTGGCCGCCGACAACGCCCAGAGCTCGCTGACCAAGGCCACCCAGGCCACCGCAGCCGCCCAGAAACGGTTCGACGACTACGTGCGATCGATCTACCTGCGGGGCGGCAACCAGGGCACCATGGCCGAGTACCTCTCCTCGGACGACCCGGATGCCGTACTCGGCCGGGTCAGCGTGATCGATCAGGTCGGCCGCGAACAGCAGCAGACCATCCGACGCCTGCAGGTCGCCCGCAACCAGCAGGCCAACGACGTCGCCGCGCTCGAGGCCACACGGCGTCAGACCTCCTTCGCCACCGAGAGCGCCGAACAGCGTCGCGACGCGGCGGTGGCCTCGGTGTCGCAGGCCCGTGAGGCGATCGCCGATCAGCAGAAGAAGCGCGTCGCGCTGATCACGCAGCGCGACGAGACCCAGAAGCGACTCGACGCACTGCGCGGGACCGTCCGGCCGACCCCGGCGGCCGACCCCGCGCCGACAGACCTTCTGACCGGCCTGTTCCGAGCCCTGCCCGGACAGCCCGACCCCGGTCCCGTCGCCCCGGCCCCCAACCAGGCGGCCGGCGACAACGACAGCATGCAGGTCGCCGCCGAGGCCGCCGCCCGACTGGCCCTCGACGTCACCCAGAAGGTGCTGTCGGCGCTGGTCGGACAGGCGCAGGTGCCGCACTCGGAGCTCCTCGACGAACTCGGCGTGGGCGGCGCGGGCCTGGGCAGCGACGGCGGGGACACCCTGAGTTCGCGCCTCGGCACCGGCAGCCTCGGCTCGATCTTCGGCAGCTCGGGTGGCGGCGGCGGCGCGGTCCGCCCCGGACTCCGTGGTCCGCAGGCCGTCGAGATCGTGGTCAACCGAGCGCTCTCGCAGCTCAACGTCCAGTACGCGTGGGGCGGCGGCGACGCCAACGGACCCACCCAGGGCATCCGCGACGGTGGTGTCGCCGACAGCTATGGCGACTACAACAAGGTCGGCTTCGACTGCTCCGGGCTGATGATCTACGCCTTCGCCGGTGTCGGCATCGAGCTACCGCACTACACCGGCTACCAGTACACCTCCGGCCCGCAGTTCCCGCTGTCGCAGATGCAACGCGGCGACATGATCTTCTACGGCCCCAACGCGAGTACCCACGTGGCCCTCTATCTCGGCGACGGCAAGATGGTGGAGGCACCGCAGTCCGGCGACGTCGTCAAGGTCTCGCCACTGCGTACCGACGGCGCCATGCCCAACGTCGTCCGCCTGCTCTGACGGCCGGCGCGCGCACGCGGACTTGTTTCACGGCCGCTCCCATCGCACGGCCCGTCCGGCCCGAACGGCCGGGTGACGTGCGCTGGGATGAGCCGTGGTCGAGGTGTACCCACCGATGGCCCGGCACCCGCCGGCGGCCGTCATCCGGCACGCCGACGCGCCCACGGGCTTCGTGGCGAGTTCTCAGGCCGCGCGGCTAGGCTGGCACACGATGCCCACGGCACCGGTGACGGTGGCCCGCGGCAGTCCAGGTGACGGTGACGTGCGATGCACGGCGTCCGTCGCGCCACGGAAGGACAGGAGCAAGGGTTGACCTCACATCCCAGTGCCGAGTCGCAGGCCACTGCCGTCACGGGCAAGGGTGCCGCGGGCGAGGGGGGCCTCGCACTGAGCGAATCCGACGTGAAGCTGCTCGAGCGGGCCATCTACGAGGTCAAGCGCGTCATCGTCGGCCAGGATGAGCTCGTCGAACGGATCCTGGTGGGTCTGCTCGCCAAGGGACACATCCTGCTCGAGGGTGTGCCGGGTGTCGCCAAGACCCTGGCCGTGGAGACCTTCGCGACGGTCGTCGGCGGCAGTTTCTCGCGCGTGCAGTTCACCCCCGACCTGGTGCCCACCGACCTCATCGGTACCCGCATCTACCGGCAGGGCCGGGAGGAGTTCGACACCGAGCTCGGTCCGGTGGTGGCCAACTTCCTGCTCGCCGATGAGATCAACCGCGCGCCCGCCAAGGTGCAGTCGGCGCTGCTGGAGGTGATGGCCGAACGGCATGTGTCGATCGGCGGCACCACCTACCCGATGCCCGAGCCGTTCCTGGTGATGGCCACCCAGAACCCGATCGAGAACGAGGGCGTGTACCCGCTGCCCGAGGCGCAGCGCGACCGCTTCCTGTTCAAGGTGCTCGTCGACTACCCGTCGGTGGAAGAGGAGCGCGAGATCGTCTACCGGATGGGCAACGTGCCGCCGAAGGCCTCGCAGGTCCTCGATCCGGCCGCGATGATCCGGTTGCAGCAGACCGCCGCGAACGTCTTCGTCCACCATGCGCTGGTCGACTACGTGGTCCGCGTGATCAACGCGACCCGCCGGCCCGCCGAACTCGGCCTCACCGACGTCGACACCTGGCTGTCGTACGGCGCCTCACCGCGTGCGACGCTGGGTATCGTGGCCGCCGCCCGTGCCCTGGCGCTGGTGCGGGGCCGCGACTACGTGATCCCGCAGGACGTGGTCGAGGTGATCCCGGACGTGCTGCGTCACCGTCTGGTGCTCAGCTACGACGCGCTCGCCGACGAGGTGTCCGCCGACGCCGTGATCACCCGCATCCTGCAGACCGTCGGACTGCCCCAGGTGGGTGCGCAGTCGGTGCCGGCCCCGGCCGGACCGGTCGCCGGATACCCCCAGAACCCGCCTGTACACAACCCGCCTGTGCAGAACCCGGCTGCCCCCGCGGCGCCGAACGGCTATCCCGGAGCGGTGAATCCGACGGCCCCGGCGGACCGGACGTCCGTGCAGTATGGCGGCTAACCGCGATCTGCCGTCGTTCGGCGCAGGTCTGCTCGAGGAGCCGCAGCTGACCGCTGCGCTGCGGATGCTCGAGCTCACCGTCCGACGCAAGCTCGACGGCGTCCTGCAGGGTGAGCACCTCGGTCTGATCCCGGGTCCGGGATCGGAGCCGGGGGAGGCGCGCGCCTACCAGCCCGGCGACGACATCCGGCGCATGGAATGGTCGGTCACCGCACGCACCACCCAACCGCACGTCCGGCAGATGATCGCCGACCGCGAGCTCGAGACGTGGATCGTCGTCGACGCCTCGGCCAGCCTCGACTTCGGGACCGTCAACTGCACCAAACGCGATCTCGCGGTGGCCGCCTCGGCCGCGCTGGTGCACCTGACCGCCGGTGGCGGCAACCGCCACGGCGCGATCGTCGTGACCGGTGACCAGGTGGTGCGCATCCCGGCACGTGCCGGTCGTGTGCACGACCAGCACCTGCTCAAGGCGATCGCCACGACGCGTCGGGCGGCGCCCGGTGTGCGGGGCGATCTCAAGGCGGGGATCGAGGCCCTGCGCCGGCCCGAGCGGCGCCGCGGCCTGGCGGTGGTGGTCAGCGACTTCCTCGGCCCGATCGACTGGGAACGGTCGCTGCGTGCGATCGGCGCCCACCACGAACTGCTCGCCGTCGAGGTCCTCGACCAGCGTGACCTCGAACTGCCACCGGTCGGTCAGGTGCGTCTGGCCGACCCGGAATCCGGTGAGGTCCGCGAGGTCACCGTCACCGAGACCTTGCGCCGCGACTTCGCCGCCGCCGCCCGCGAACACCAGCAGAAGGTACGTCGCGTCGTGCGCAGCTGTGGCGGTCCGGTGCTGTCCCTGCGTACCGATCGGGAGTGGCTCACCGACATGGTGCGATTCGTCGGCGAACGCCGTCGCGGACTCGCCGCAGGGGTGGGGTAGCCGACGATGTTCTCCAACCCCTGGTGGCTGCTGCTCGCCCTGCCGGTGCTCGCGGTGGTCGCCGTCTACGTCTACATCCTGCGGAAACGACGCCGGCGTGCCCTGCAGTTCGCCAACCTCGAGGTCCTCGACAGGGTCACCCCGCCGGAGAACCGCTGGGTCCGCCGCCTGCGACATGTGCCGCTGGCCGTGCTGCTCGTGGCGCTGCTGCTGATGGTGGTGGCCGCGGCCGGTCCGCAGGCCGAACGCAAGGTTCCCCGCAACAAGGCCACCGTCATCCTGGTGATGGACGTCTCGCGGTCGATGGAGGCCACCGACGTTGCGCCGTCGCGGATCAAGGCCGCCCAGGCGGCCGCCAAGAAGTTCGCCGACGAACTCACCGAGGGCATCAACCTCGGTCTCATCTCGTTCGCCGGGACCGCGTCGAGCCTGGTCACGCCGACCCCCGACCACGCCGCCACCAAGGCGGCGGTGGACAAGCTGCAACTCGCCGACAAGACCGCGACCGGAGAGGGCATCTTCGCCGCGATCCAGCAGATCCAGACGCTGAACTCGGTCCTGGGTGGGCAGGCCGGGGCGCCGCCGGCACGCATCGTGTTGCTCTCGGACGGCAAGCAGACCGTCCCCGACGACGAGAACGACCCGCGAGGGGCGTTCACCGCGGCCCGCAAGGCGAAGGAGGAGAACATCCCGGTCTCGACCATCTCCTTCGGCACCAAGACCGGCACCGTCGACCTCGACGGCGACCGAGTCCCGGTCCCGGTGGACGACGAGTCGCTGCGGGAGATCGCCAACCTGTCCGGCGGTACCTTCTTCACCGCGTCCAGCCTGGACGAACTGAACAAGGTGTACGAGACGCTGCAGCAGGAGATCGGCTACGAGATGCGCAAGGGCGACAACTCCCGCCCGTGGATCATCGCCGGCACGATCCTGGCGATCATCGCGGTGGTCGGGTCCCTGCTCGTCAACCAGCGGGTGCCGTGATCGCCTCGGGCCATGTCCGACCTGGGCGCCGGGCACACAGGTCGGACCGATAGGTTGGTGGCCATGTCTGAGAGCAACGAAACCTCCACCGGGCAGCCGTCCCGGTCGGTGCTGGTGACCGGTGGCAACCGTGGGATCGGGCTGGCGGTGGCCCGCCGCCTGTCCGCCGACGGTCACAAGGTGGCCGTGACCCACCGCGGATCGGGTGCCCCCGAGGGCCTCTTCGGCGTGCAGTGCGATGTCACCGACACCGCCTCCGTCGAGCGTGCCTTCGACGAGGTCGCCGAGCACCAGGGACCGGTCGAGGTACTCGTCGCCAACGCCGGTATCACCGACAACATGCTGCTGATGCGCCTCACCGAGGAGCAGTTCAGCAGCGTCCTGGATGCCAACCTGACCGGCGCCTTCCGTTGTGCCAAGCGCGCCACCAAGGGCATGCAGCGGGCCAAGTGGGGTCGCATGATCTTCCTCGGCTCGGTGGTCGCCACCTCGGGCGTTCCCGGCCAGGTCAACTACGCCGCCTCCAAGGCCGGCCTGATCGGTATGGCCCGCTCGATCGCGCGTGAGCTGGGCTCCCGCAACATCACCGCCAACGTCGTCGCCCCCGGTTTCATCGACACCGACATGACCGCCGAGATGGAGGACAAGTACATCGAGATGGCCAAGCAGGCCATCCCGCTGGGCCGCGTCGGAGCGCCCGAGGACGTCGCCGCGGCGATCTCCTTCCTGGCCTCCGACCAGGGCTCCTACATCACCGGCGCGGTGATCCCGGTGGACGGCGGCATGGGCATGGGTCACTGACCGGCCCGCTCCACCCACACCATCCCATTCGACTTCTCGAACACCCCGACATCCCGAGGAGAACACGTTGAGCGGAATCCTGGACGGGAAGACCGTCCTCGTCACCGGCATCATCACCGATGCCTCGATCGCCTTCCACACCGCACGGGTGGCCCAGGAACAGGGCGCCAAGGTGATCATCACCGGCATCCCGGATCGGCTGCGGCTGATCGACCGGATCGCCAAGCGACTGCCACAGGAGGTGCCGTCGGCGATCCCGCTCGATGTCACCGACGAGGAGTACCTCGGTGCCCTCGCCGACAAGGTGCGTGAGCTCGCACCGGAGGGTGTCGACGGCGTGGTGCACTCCATCGCCTTCGCCCCCAAGACCCTGATGGGTCCCGACGCCGTGCCCTTCCTCGAGGGTCCCGGCCCCGACGTCGCCAAGTCGTTCGAGATCTCGGCCTGGAGCTATGCCTCGCTGGCCCGGGCCGTGCTGCCGGTGATGAACGAAGCCGGATCGATCGTCGGCATGGACTTCGATCCCCGCACCGCGCTGCCCGACTACAACTGGATGGGCGTGGCCAAGGCCGCCCTCGAGTCGGTCAACCGCTACGTCGCCCGCGAGGTCGGCAACGCCAAGCGGATCCGCTCCAACCTGGTCGCCGCGGGCCCGATCAAGACCCTGGCCGCCAAGGCCATCTCGGGTACCGCCACCGACGACGCCCGCAAGCTCAACATGCTCAACGAGTACTGGGACGGCGCGTCACCGATCGGCTGGGACGTCAACGACCCGGGTGTGGTGGGTACCAGCGTGTGCGCGCTGCTCTCGGACTTTCTGCCGGCCACCACCGGTTCCATCGTGTACGTCGACGGCGGGGCCAGCCACAACACCTGGTTCCCGGAGAACTTCCTGGGTGCCTGACATGCCGGTACGAGCTGACGGGTCGGCGGGCGAGTTCGACGCGATCCTCTTCCTCTCCTTCGGTGGCCCCGAGGGTCCCGACGACGTGATGCCGTTCCTGGAGAACGTCACCCGGGGCCGCGGGGTACCCCGGGAACGTCTGGAAGAGGTGGCCCACCACTACATGCACTTCGGTGGGGTCTCGCCGATCAATCAGCTCAACCGCGACATGATCGCGTCGCTGCGGGCCGAGCTCGACGCCCGCGGCACCGATCTGCCGATCTACTTCGGCAACCGCAACTGGTATCCGCTGGTGGCAGACACACTCGTGCAGATGTACGACGACGGGCACCGGCGGATCCTGGCATTCGCGACGTCGGCCTGGGGCGGCTACTCGGGTTGCCGTCAGTATCACGAGGACATCGAACGTTCCCTCGTCGCGTTGCACGAGGCGCGTCCGCAGTCGGTGTCCGCAGACCCGGTGCTGGTGCGCAAACTCCCGCAGTTCTGGGATCGGTCGGCCACCCTGACCGCCGGACGTGACGCCGTCCTGCGTGCCGCATCCCGGTTGCCTGCGGCCGACGTCCCCCCGCGTCTGGTGTGCACCGCCCACTCGATCCCGATCGTCGCCGATGCGGCCTCGGGGCCCGAAGCCGATGGCGGACAACTGTATTCGCGGCAGGTCGCACAGGCGGCCCAGCGGGTGGCCGAAATGGCCGGATTCGCCGGGCATGATCAGGTGTGGCAGTCGCGGTCAGGGCCGCCCCAGGTGCCGTGGCTCGAGCCCGACATCTGTGACCACCTCGAAGCGATCGCCGCACAAGGTGTCTCGCAGGTGATCGTGTTCCCGGTGGGGTTCGTCTCCGATCATGTCGAGGTGGTGTGGGACCTCGACAACGAGGCCGCACAGCTCGCCGACGAACTCGGTCTGGACTATGTCCGTGCCGAGACCGTGGGTACCGACCCTCGGTTCATCGCGATGGTCGCCGATCTCGTCGATGAATATCGGCGTGGCACAGGCGATCTCGATGTACTCGGGGTGGGCGACAGCGGCACCCCCTGTGGTGATGGCTGCTGCGGCCGGTCGGTCCGGCGCCCGGCCACCCGACCCTGACGAACGGGTCCCGGATCACCAGCCGCCGGGCAGGAATTCGCCGATCACGCGGTTGACGGCGGCAGCCCGTGCGGCGTGGGCGAGCCGAACCAGTCGACGCAGTCCGTGATCGCCGGTCTCCCATTGACCGGCGGTCGCGCCGAATCCCGCGCCACCCAGGGTGGCCACCGACACGATCGCCTCGACCTGTGCGGCGGTGCCGAGCAGGCGCGTCGCACGGGCGTCGTCGTGTGGCGGGAGGTCGACGAGGTGACGCTGGGTCTGGGTGCTGATGGTGCCGCGCAGATCCGCCCGGTGCGCCCCGGCCCGTCCGCCGAGCGTCGCCATCAGTTGTGCTGTCTCCGAGACGGCCTCACGCAGTTCGTACTCGATCTCGCCGGCCGAGGCGGTACCGGTGACCGGTACCGGCACGCCGTATCGGTACACCGACCAGCGGCAGGATCCGTCGTGTTCGGTGGGGATCAACGCCAGGGGGGTCGGCGCGCCGTCGTCGACGAGCAGCGTCTCACCGGCGGTCAGGGCCGCGGCCGTCGCCGGGTCCGGTGGGAGGCCTTGCGGGGCACCGGCATCGGGCAGGCGGACCGACAGGTTCCGGGCGCGGCGCAGCACGGCGAGCAGGCCGAGTGTGCCGTCGGTCGGGACGGCATCGATCCCGGTGGTCGGCAGCGCGGCATGATCGTCGATGAGGTGGAGTCCGGCAAAGCCGGCCAGGGTGTCGGCGACGTCGTCGGGGGAGCAGCGTCCGGCCACCCACGCAGCGGCCCAGGCGCCCAACCCGCAGGTCGGCCAGGCCTGGGTGACGGTGTGATCGGTACTGGTCATAGGTCAACCAGAATACTGGTGCGACCGTCATCCCTCGCATCGTGCGGGTGGGCTGTGGATCGGCGTGGCATCGCCACCGTGGGACGGCTGTTAACTACCGTGACTGCTGTGATGGATGATCGATACGGCCGGGATGTGCTGGCCTCGCCGCGCCGGACCAAACCGCGAGCCCCCGAGGTCGCGGCAGAACGCGATCTCGTGGTCGAGGACGCGGCCAGCGGGTTCTGCGGTGCGGTGGTCGGTCTGGAGAAGAGCTATGCCGGGGACCTCGTCCGGCTCGAGGATCGGCACGGCCGTACCCGGGTCTTCCTGATGCATCCGGCGGCCTTCCTGATCGACGGCAAGCCCGTCACGCTGGTGCGACCGCGTGGTCGGGGACCGGTCGCCGCGGCCCGCACCGCATCCGGGTCCCGGATGGCCCCGGTGCGGCGTGCTCGCACCGCCCGTGCCAGCCGTCTGTTCGTCGAGGGCGTCCACGACGCGACGCTCGTCGAGCGGGTGTGGGGGGCCGACCTGCGGGCCGAGGGTGTGGTGGTGGTCAGCCTCGACGGGCTCGACAACCTCGACGCCGCGCTCGCGGAGTTCCAGCCCGCACCGCACCGGCGCGCAGGCGTGCTGGTCGACCACCTCCTGGCCGGCACCAAGGAGGCCCGGCTGACCGAGGAGGTCGGCGAGAACGTCCTGGTGTGCGGGCATCCCTATGTCGACGTCTGGCAGGCGGTCAAACCGGCATCGGTGCGCATCTCGGCATGGCCGACGGTGCCGATGGGCGAGGACTGGAAGACCGGTGTGTGTTCTCGACTGCGTTGGGGTACACCGCAAGACGGGTGGCGACGGGTCCTGGCAGGGGTCGGCGACTTCCGTGATCTCGAGGTGGATCTACTGCGCTCGGTGGAAGAACTCATCGACTTCGTGACCGCCGCGGAGGGCGATCACTGACGGGGTACGCACCGACGAGGCGTGGTCGTTGCGGTGACTGAGCCGACGAGAAGCGCACCGTCGGGCGTGACCCCACGCTGATCGGGCCGACGACGAGCACAGCGGCGGGCGTGGTCCCCACGCTGATTGAGCCGACGACGAGCACAGCGGCGGGCGTGGTCCCCACGCTGATTGAGCCGACGAGGAGCGTAG
>NZ_BCNF01000100.1 GCF_001485495.1 Gordonia desulfuricans NBRC 100010
AGGCCCCCGCAGCGCAGGCTCCCGCGACCCAGGCCCCGGCCCAGGCGGCCGCACCGGTGGCGCTGTCGCCGGCGCAGCTCACCACGAAGGTCAAGCTGATCATGAACACCGGTGCCTCGCGCTCTGCGCGGATCGCCGAGTTGCAGGGCGGCGCCCGGGCGTTGACCACCGTGGACACGGTGGCCAGACTGCTGGCGGCCTACCCGAACTCCGGATTCAGCTACCAGGTGGTCGGTCCGGTCTCCGTCAGTGGCACCACGATGAACGCCAGGCTGCAGATGTCGTTGGTGGGCAACGGTTCCCGCTACCGAGACCTGTCCTGGGTGTGGATGGACGGCGCATGGAGGCTGAGCAACCAGAGCGTCTGCACCATCGCTGCCTACGCCTCGATCCCGTGCGCTGTCGCATGACCGGCCGGATGTGGCGACTGCGCCGGATGCTGCCGCTCGTCGTCGCCGTGGTGATGATGATGGTTGTCGCGGTGGGCTGTTCGTCGCCGGCCGATGACGAGTCGGTAGGTGGTTCGGTGCAGATCATCCTGCCCGACGGCCGGTCGGTGACCGTCCCCGAGACGCCGCGACGGATCGTGACCCTCGGCGGTCAGTGGACCGATGTGCTGCTCGCCTTCGACAAGACCCCGGTCGGCTACTACGACGCGACCGAGACCCTGACCCACCAGACCCCGCCCTGGTACGGGAACAAGCTGGCCGATTCCACCGCTCTGCACGTCGACGACCAGATCGTCGCGAATGTGGCCAAGCTGGACCCGGATCTCATCGTCGCACCCGGATTCGCCTCCATGAGCGGAGAATTCGAGAAGCTCTCCCAGATCGCCCCGACCATCGACAAGATCAGCGGGTCGCAGGTCGATCCGTGGCAGGACATGGTCACTCTGATGGGCACCATCCTGCACGAGCCGGAGAAGGCGCAGCAGATCATCGCCGGGGTCGACGACAAGATCTCCGGCATCGCCCGGGAGTACCCGGGTCTGCAGGGCAAGACGTACTCGTTCGCCTACATGTACGGCTCCGATCAGTTCTCGGTGCTCGGCGATCCGAACGACGGCGCCGGAAAACTGTTCAGCTCACTGGGACTCTCGATGGCGCCCAGGGTGATCGCGCAGGCACAGTCGACCGGTGAGCCGCGCTTCGCGCTCAGCGTCGAGAACCTCGGCTGGCTCGACTCCGATCTGCTGGTGATCGCCACCGAGAACGAGGGCCTGCGTAAACGTCTGGTGGGGCTGCCCGGCTACAAGAACCTGCGGTCGGTGAAGTCCGATGCGGTCACCCAGATGACGCAGATGTCGGTCACCGGGCTCAACGAACCGTCGCCCGGGGCCACCGTCTACGTACTCGACCAGCTGCGCCCGGCACTGGCCCGCGCCGCCGGCGAATAGCTCACACCGACACGGAGACGGGCGGCATACCCACCGAACCCCAGCGGTCGACGACCTCTGGCCGGGCGGCCTCCGGTGCCGTCAACAGCACGGCGAACGGTGCGGGCGGGGAGGCGACGTCGCGGTAGTGGTCGCGGTAGAAGGCGATCGAGTCGGCGAACCAGGCGAACTCCTGCGTCGACGTCAGCAGACGCTGCGCCCCGGTGATCACCGTCAGATACCCCGTCGGCGTGGGCCTTCCGGCGTCCCGGGCGAACTCGTCGAGATCGCGCATGCACTCGTCGAAGGCATCGGCGTTGTTGCCGAAGTAGTCGGGGAAGGTCCAGATCCGGGCGAACTCGGTGAACAGGGCCCTGCGCGTACGTAATCGGGCGGCGTCGGTGACCCGCAGCTCGACGCCGTCGGGTAGCGAGGCCGGCAGGGTGGCGATGGCGTCGTCGGTCGACATCCGCCGGTCGGCGAGCCCCGGCAGCGCGCCGCAGGACAGGAACTCGGTCAGGGAAAGCGCTTGAGCGGTCACGAGTTCGGCCCCCGGATACGGTTGAAGGTCTGATAGTGGTCGGCGGTGTACCACGCCGTTCCGTCGCTGCCGGTCACGATCCGCTCGGCGTCGCGGGACCGTCCCTGCTGTTTGGGATTGACGTCCCACTCCTGATAGGTGATCCGCTGACCCGACGCGCTGGTCCGGGGAAGTCGCCCCTCGCTGTTGCGGAAGGTGACCCCGCCCTTGGTGCCCGGTGCGTTCGCCGCCTCGGGCCATTGCCCGGCATCGATCAGCGCCAGCGTGCGCATCACATGGGCGGGTGCGGTGCCCGCGGTGGGGCGAGTGCTCGTGGCGCGCGACGTCCCCGGCCTGGCGGCCGCCGCCTTCGACGTCGATGTCGTGGCAGATGTCGATGCCGCAGCGCTGGTGGTCTGCGATGACGTCGAATCCCGGTGCGCCGAATCCTGATCGGTGCCCTGGCCGTCGATCAGCCAGGTGATCACCACGACGACCGCGACGACGACCAGGCCGATCGCGCTGATCAGTGCCTGGCGCCGGCGTCGGGCCGGGGTCGGTGCGCCCGCGTTCACCGGGACATCCCCGCCGGACTGAGGTGTCTGCTGCGGTGATGCAGTGTGAAACCCCTTGTCCGATAGAGATCTCCGGCGGCGACGTCATCGGCGGGGAGCCGGGCGTAGGCACGCTGCGCCCCGAGTCCGGCGGCCCACACCATGCGCTCGGCGAGCGTGGCGTCGTCGGTCGCCGAGATCCCCGCCCACCGGGTGCCGTCGGCGGCGGTGCACACCACCGCATCCCCATGATCGTGGTGAACCGGCGCCGGGTCGGGGTCGATCCCCCGGGTGGCGGTCGCGCCGGAGCCGGGGAGATCGCAGGTCAGGATGTGGATCTCGGGTCCGGCCGGGGTGCCGTCGACCTGCCGCGGCAGCAGGCGCTCGGGAATCGACAGCAGCACCGGCAATCCGCGTGCGGTGTAGAAGCCCTCGATCGCGGCCAGGGTGTCGGGGTCGGCGTGCACGGACCGCTCCAGCGGTACCGCCGAGGGGTCGGGGCCGTCGGCGCGCACCAGCCATCCGCCGATCCACTCCTGCTCCGGACCCGCCCCGGCGGTGGCCATCACCTGTTCGAGGGCGCGGATCTCGCTGTTGCGCAACGGAACCGCCGACAGCAGCCGGATCGAGGTGATCGCCGACCGCGGGATCGACTCGATCACGCCGTCACGTTCGAGACGGACCGGGTCGCCGCGGTCGACGAGGAAGCCGGTGACATCGGACCGGGTCGGCCCGCCGACCGGTGCGGGATTGGGCGTCGGACGCCAGTCGGCCGGTGCCGCGGCACCGAGCAGATACCGCACCACCACCCGGTCACCCCGAAAGGCCGGCACGCCCCGAAACGGGTCGGACGACATGGGTTCTGTGGTCATGGGTGTTCAGCGGTCATGGGTTGTCGGCGGTCGTGGGTTGTCGGTGGTCACGGTAGGTCGTCACGGGAGTCGGCGGCCGTCGATGTCCGGTCGGCGCTCAGTCGTCGTCTTCGTCTTCGACGTCGTGACCGAACGGGTCGGCCTGCGCACCCGGCAGCCACGTCAGGCCGGGAGTGCCCCAGCCGTTGCGCTTGACCGCCTTCTTCGCCGCGCGGGCGTTACGGCCGACGAGGACGTCGACGTAGAGGAAGCCGTCGAGATGGCCCACCTCGTGCTGCAGCATCCGCGCGAAGAACCCGTGGCCCTCGATCACCACCTCGCCGCCGTCACGGTCGACGCCGGTGACCCGCGCCCAGTCGGCACGACCGGTGGGGAACTGCTCGCCCGGCACCGACAGGCAGCCCTCGTCGTTGTCGTCCGGGTCGGGCATGGTCTCCGGGATCTCGGAGGTCTCGAGCACCGGGTTGATCACCTCGCCGCGCCGCCGCGCCGCCATCCGGGACTCGCCGTCCGGGCAGTCGAAGACGAACATGCGTGCACCGACGCCCACCTGGTTCGCCGCGAGGCCGACACCGTTGGCCGCGTCCATCGTCTCGTACATGTCGTCGAGCAGGGTGACCGTCTCGGCGGACGGACGGCCCTGCGCGTCGAGCGGCACGGGTTCGGTGGGACGGTGCAGCACCGGCTCGCCGATGATGCAGATCGGGAGAATCGCCATGACCGACAGATTACTTCGGTGCCTTCAGGTCGGGATACACCGTCTGCTTCCAGGTGAAGCCGTCCACGGGATCGGTCACCACCTGTCCGGGGCACTGCCCGCGCAGCGTCGCCCGCACCGGGTCGGCGATCTGCGGGGTGGCCGGTTCGACGGTGTGGTCGAAGCCGGTGCCCGACAACGGCACCGGAACATATGTCCGGCACTGTGCGGTGCCGTCGAGGCGTCCGTCGACCCATTCGCCGTCGCTCTGCACCACCGAGTACCGCGTCGGACCGGGGGCGTCGGGCCCCTCGTTGAGCCGCTTGATCAGGGGTGAATCGGTGCAGGTGTCATAGCCCTTGCCGACCGGCTGGGAACACCCCGACGGCGATCCGTACTGGGGGACGCCGATCGCCACGTACTCGTCGACCAGATCGGCGCCGCCGAGGAACTTCAGGAAGTACCGGCCGCCGAGTCCACCGGCGGAGTGGGACACCAGCCCGACGAAGGATGCCGACCGGGCCGCCGGGCGGACTGCACGCGCGATCACCTCGGCGTCGGCGGCGACGTCGAATCCCTGCACGTCGTCGAGGCGTTCGACGCGGTAGCCGTCGCGTCGCAGGGCGTCCTCGAGCGGGCCGTAGGTGGCGTCGAGCAGGGCCGGTTCGGGCAGCAGCTGCTGCCCCGGTAGGACGAACACCACCCGCTCACCTCCGGGTGTGCCATTCGGTGCGGCGCCGGCCGATGTGGCGCCGGACACCGACGCCGCCAGGGCGATGATCAGCCCTGCGATCAGCGCCACACAGTGCGCTGTCCGCATGCCGACGGGCCTGCTGGTGATGGATGATCTCCCCATGACTTCCTCCCCGATGGGCGTTCTCGCCCCTAGATGAGGGCAGGCTAACAAATCATCCTCGAGGGGCCGGACCGCGGTACGTCGGCCGGGCCGCCGGAACACGCGATACGCAGGGCGAGTCACACCGGGGTACGGGGCCCGATGCGTGGTTAGATATTGACGAACCACACCACTGTGATTCGGGCGGGCAGTGGCCGGCGGACAATCCCTGTCGGCGCGTATCCGCCGCCACATTTCGTGGTGTGAGGGCTGCAGAGGCGATCTTGAGGGAGCGTGATGGACAGCGCAGCAGCGCGAAGCCAGAAGCAGGGTGATCTGCCGGCACCGGACACCACTGCGAACGACACCACCGCGAACGCCGATCCACACGAGGTGGGGCCGGACGGACTGTCACGGCGTGAGCACGACATCCTGTCCTTCGAGCGTCAGTGGTGGAAGTACGCCGGCGCCAAGGAAGAGGCGATCAAGGAACTGTTCGGGTTGTCGGCGACCCGGTACTACCAGCTCCTGAACGCACTCGTCGACCGGCCGGAGGCGCTCGCCGCCGACCCCATGTTGGTCAAACGGCTCCGTCGTCTGCGCGCCTCCCGGCAGAAGGCGCGCGCCGCCCGCCGACTCGGGTTCGAGATCACCTAGCCCCGCCGGGGACCACCGCTGTCGAGACCGACGGGGCGCTCCCGCCCAGGAGGTCACACCGATGTGGGCTAAGGTCATCGATGATGAATGCTGATCGCGACACGAATCGACTGCCACTGCGGGCCGGCGCCATGCTGCTGTTCGCCGTGGCCATCGTGTTCATCGGACTCGGCTGGCATTCGGCGGCCACCTCGGGCAACGACCCGGAGGCCGCACTGCAGGCGGCGCAGGCCAGCGCACCGGCCACCACCAGCAGCGCGGCACCGACGACGACCACCACCGCGAGTGATGCCAAGATCTGCGTGATCAACGCCGGCCAGATCTCCGGTCTCGCCGGTGAGGTGGCCGACCAGCTGAAGGAGAAGGGTTTCACCACCCAGAAACCGTCCAACTACACCCGGGGCGGCTTCTCCGAGAACACGATCATCTACTCCGAGGCAGACCAGAAGGACGAGGCGCAGAAGCTCGCCGACGCCCTCAGCGGTGACGCCAGCGTCGAGAGTCGCGACAACCTCGGTAGTTCGTTCACCCCCTGCCAGGGCGGGATCGCCGTGGTCGTGGTGAACCGATGAACACCCCGAAGACTCCCGCGCCGGATTCCGGCCGGATGAACACCAACCCATCACCTCGAGGAGCGAGATGACCGTCAGTTCGAAATCAGGCCGGCAGACCATGCGCGCGCTGGCGGTGCTCGCCTCGGCCGGTGCCATCGGATTGGCCCTGGCCGGCTGCACCCCGGATGAGCCCACCACCACCGAGAAGGGCACCACCCCGGCGGTCATCACCGGCAACCCGGCACCCACCGCCGGGCTCGACGTCGCCGACGGCATCGGCGAGAGCGGCCACGGTGAGACCGCCGCCGCCACGCTGAAGACCACCTCCGGCAAGGAGATCGGCGAGGCCACCTTCAGCCCCACCGGCGAGAGCCTCGCGGTGGTCGTGAAGATCAACTCCGGCAGCGGCCTGGCCGAGGGCCTGCACGGCATGCACATCCACACCGGCACCACCTGCAACCCCGCCGACGACTTCGCGTCGGCCGGCGGTCACCTGCAGGTCGACGGCCACACCGGCACCCCCGAGTCCGGTGATCTGGTGTCGATGAGCATCCTCGCCGACGGCTCCGGCGCCACCACCACCTCGACCAGCTCGGTCACCCTGGCACAGGTCACCGGCCACACCCTGATCATCCACGACGCCGCCCCGGACACCGAGGCCCGCGTGGCGTGCGGTGTGATCGAGGCCGAGGACCACTGATCTGCGACAAGCGGTCAGCCCCGACGACGTGAGGACGGGCCGATGCCGGTGATCACCCCCATCGAGTTCCGTGGGTCGCCAGCCCCGACCCTCGGTGTGGAGTGGGAACTCGCCCTCACCGACCGCACCACCGGGGATCTCTCGAATTCGGCGGCCGACCTCTTCGTGGAGTTCGGCCGCCGGCACCCGGCCCTCGCCGGACATGTGCACAAGGAGATGCTGCGCAACACCGTCGAGCTGGTGACCGGGATCTGCCCGGACACCCCGACGGCGATCGCCGACCTCTCCCGCACCCTCGACGCGGTCCGGTCGGTGACCGGCGACCTGGGCGTCGACCTGTTCGGTGCCGGCACCCATCCGTTCGCCGAGTACTCCACTCAGTTGCTCACCGAGGGGCACCGGTACGCCGAACTGATCGAACGCACCCAGTGGTGGGGTCGTCAGATGCTCATCTGGGGTGTTCACGTGCACGTCGGGATCGACGACCGCGCCAAGGTCTTCCCGATCCTGACGTCACTGCTCAACCACTATCCGCATCTGCTCGCGTTGTCGGCGTCGTCGCCGATGTGGACCGGCGACGACACCGGATACGCCAGCAACCGGGCGATGATGTTCCAGCAGCTGCCCACCGCGGGGCTGCCCTTCCACTTCGCCACCTGGGCCGAGTTCGAGGCCTTCGTCGCCGATCAGAAGACCACCGGGATCATCGACCACCTCAACGAGATCCGGTGGGACATCCGGCCGTCACCGCATCTGGGCACCATCGAGGTGCGGGTGTGCGACGGCATGTCGAACCTGGCCGAGCTGTCGGCGATCGTGGCGCTCATCCACTGCCTGGTCGTCGACCTCGATCGTCGGCTGTCGGCGGGGGAGGAACTCCCGCAGATGGCGCCGTGGCTGGTCCAGGAGAACAAGTGGCGGGCCGCCCGCTACGGTCTGGACGCGATCGTGATCCTCGACGCCGAGTGCAACGAGCGGCTGGTCACCGACGACCTCGCCGACCTGCTGCGCAGGCTCGAGCCGATCGCCGCCGGCCTCAACTGTCTCGACGAGCTCGCCCGCGTCGGCGACATCATCGCGCACGGCGGCAGCTACCAGCGGCAACGTGCGGTCTACCAGCGCACCCAGGATCTGCGCGCGGTGGTGGCCGCCGTGGTCGGCGAACTCACCCGGTAGGTTCTGCCGAACGCCCCGACCGGGTGATCGCAACCGCTAGTCGCGGTCGCCGCGTTCCATCTGTTCGCGGTCCATCAATCCGTCGCGGGCCCGCTGTTCCTGATAGACCAGACGGCCCAGGCGGTGTGCCACCACCGGCGCGGTGATCAGTGCGAAGATCCCGGCCAGGACCAGCATGCCGACGTCGACGTGGCCGCCACCGATGCTCAGCATGGCGCCGATCAGCGTGAGCAGCAGGCCCAGTGTCTGTGGTTTGGTGGCCGCGTGCATCCGGCTCAACGTGTCCGGGAAGCGCACGATGCCGATCGCCGCGGTGAATGCCATCAGGGCGCCCAGCAGCAGGAACACGGCGCTGAGGATCTCCGAGATGCTCATGTCTGATCGTCCCTGACCCGGAATCGGGCGACCGCCACCGATCCGACGAAGCTGACCAACGAGAGCGCCACGATCCCCGGCACCACCGTGGTGTCGCCACTGTAGGCGGCCCACGCGGCCAGACCGCACATGCAGACCGCGATCAGTGCGTCGAGGGCGACGAGGCGGTCCAGGGTGGTGGGGCCGAGCAGGATTCGGGCGGTCACCAGGATCGCGGCGATCAGCAGGAGGGCACTGACGATGTACCACACGACGGTCATCGCTCACCCCGACTGCGTGCGCTGCGCTCACCGGACACCGCGCCGGTACGGCCGGCCGGCGGGACCTGGTGGTAGTCGTCGTGGATGCCGTGATACGGGCTGGGATGCCATTCGCTGTCGCGCTCGAAGGCCTTGATGAACATGCGCTCGACGAAGGCCACCTGCCGGTAGAACTGCCGCACCTTCTTGTCCGAGCGGACGTCGAAGACGTGCACGTACAGCATCCGGCGACGGTGATCGATCTCCAGCACCATGGTGCCCGGCACCAGGTTGAGGTAGTCGACGGCCAGGGTGAGCACCATGTCGGACTTGATCGCCACCCGCACCCGCATCACCGCGCCCAGCGGGGGGCGGCCGGGCCGCACGGCGACCCAGGCCACCTGGGCGCTGGAGACGAAGAAGTCGAACACCAGCCGCGAGATCAGGACCAGCAACGACAGCGGGCGGATGCGGCCCTCGACGGGTACGCGGGGCAGTGGCAGCAGCACCAGGATGGCCACCGCGAGCACCACCCCGGCGATCACGTTGGCCCACGACACGGTGCCCCACAGCAGCACCCACACGAAGGCCAGCCAGGCGATCGTCCACAACCGGACGGCGGCCTCGCGGCCGTCCGAGCCGAGCCAGCTCGGGATACGGACGCGCTCGTGCACCCACACCCAGGCACTGACCGTCGTCCACGCGAAGGTGATCACGGTCAGGCGCCAGGCGTTGACGATGCCCGACTTCACCGGACCCTTGCCGACCGGACGTACCGGTTCCCGACGCGGGGGTCGTGCCTCGCTCATCGATCACCTCCCAGCACCGCGCCGATGTAGTGGTCGCGGTCGATGATCGTGGTGGCGGCCCGGTCGGTGAACCCGAAGATGGGGCCCGCCCAGATGGTCAGGACGATGCCCGCGGCGACCATCAACGCGGTCGGCAGCACCATGGTGGCGGGCATCCGGCCGACGTCCTCGCGGTCGTCGAAGGCGATGTCGTCGCTCTCGTCCATCAGGGCCGACGGCGCGCTGTCGGAGAGATCCCCCTCGGGGGCGTCGGCGCGCGGACGCCAGAAGCCCTTGGTCCAGATGCGGGCGACGACGTACAGGGTGAGCAGGCTGGTGACCACCGATCCGCCGACCAGCAGCCACGCCAGGACCGAACCGTTGTCGGTGCCCGCCTGGATCAGCGCGACCTTCCCGAGGAAGCCGGAGAACGGGGGGATGCCGCCCAGGTTGAGGGCGGGGAGCAGGAACAGTGCCGCCAGCACGGGGCTGGCGATCAGGCCGCCGAGGCGGCGTAGCGACGCCGACCCGGCCTGCCGTTCGATCAGTCCCACCACCAGGAACAGGGTGGTCTGCACCAGGATGTGGTGGGCGACGTAGTAGATCGCCGCACTCATCCCGATCTCCGACGACAGTGCGATGCCGAACACCATGTAGCCGATGTGGCTGACCAGGGTGAACGACAGCAGACGTTTGATGTCGGACTGGGCGATCGCACCGAAGATGCCGACCAGCATGGTGAGCAGGCCCGCGATCATCAGGATGCGGTCCATCGACCCGCCCGGGAACAGCAGGGTGTGGGTGCGCATGATCGCGTACACACCGACCTTGGTGAGCAGGCCGGCGAACACCGCGGTGACCGGGGCGGGCGCGGTGGGGTAGGAGTCGGGCAGCCACGTCGACAGCGGGAAGACCGCGGCCTTGATGCCGAAGGCCACCAGGAGCACCGCATACAGCGCATTGCGGGTGCCGTCGGGTACGTGGTCCAGACGCAACGCCATCTCGGCGAGGTTGAGGGTTCCGGTGGTGGCGTAGGCGAAGGCGATGCCGGCCAGGAAGATCAGCGACGACAGCATCGACACCATCACGTACGACGCTCCGGCGCGTACGCGGTCGGCACTGGCGCCGAGGGTCAGCAGCACGAAGCTCGCGGCGAGCAGGACCTCGAACGACACGAACAGGTTGAACAGGTCGCCGGCGACGAAGGAGTTGCAGACTCCCGCACACAGGATCAGATAGGTCGGCAGGAAGATCGACACCGGCTGGTCGTCACTGCCGTCGCGGATACCCTGACCGATCGCGTAGATGACCACGCAGAGCAGCACGAACGACGACACCACCAGCATCAGCGCGGCGAGCGGGTCGACCACCAGGGTGATGCCGAGCGGACCGTTCGGGAAGCCTTTGTCCCCCCAGCCGCCGACGGCCAGTGAATAGGTGCCGTGCTCGTTGGTCAGGTACAGCATCAGACACGACGCGACGAAGGCGATGAGGATGGCGCTGACGGTGACGACCCGTTGCAACAGCGCACTGCGACTGCGGACCAGGGTCAGGGCCGCGCCCAGCAGCGGCGCGAGGGTCGGCAGCGTGATCAGCACCGGCAACCATGAGGTCTGCGGGGTCATGACCGCACCTCCTCGGGGTCATCGGCGCTGCCGTGGCCGCCTGTCCCGTCCTCGCCTGTCCCTGTCCCGTCGTCGCCGTCACCGTCTGCGAGTTCGTCGACGACGTCGGCATCCTCGGGCATGAGGTCGGTTTCGATCACGTCCTGGTGCAGCTTGCTGTACTCCTCCGGGGTGAGTGGGTTGCCGTCGTCGTCGAACAGGTCGCCCGCGGAGGTGTCGGCACCGGTCAGTGGATCATCGCTGCGGTCGCGGTCGGGGGCGGTGTGCAGCGAGCCGGTGAGGATCTTGACGTCCTCGAGGTCGTCCTCGACGTCGTCGTCGTCACGGTTGAGCACGAACAGGCGGTAGACCAGCGACAACACGAAGGCCGCGACACCCATCGTGATCACGATCGCGGTGAGCACCATCGCCTGGGCGAGGGGGTCGGCGTCGGTGGCGCGGCCGGCCGAGTCCCGCCCTTTGATCGGAGGATTGCCCATCCCGCCGGAGATCACCAGGATCAGCAGGTTGATGCCGTTGCCGGCGACCAGCAGGCCGAGCAGCATCCGCACCAGGCTGCGTTCCATCAGCAGGTAGGCGCCGGCCGCGATCAGCACGGCGATCACCACGAGCAGTCCGAGGTTGATACTCATCAGCGATCACCTGCCCGTCGTGCGGCCACGGCCTCGGCGACGGTGCTGCCGGCCTCGGGGGCGTCGGGTCCCTCGACGTCCAGGCGTGCGCCGAGGCTGCGCAGGACGTCGAGCACCAGACCGATCACGATCAGGTAGATGCCCAGGTCGAAGAACAGCGCGGTGACCAGCTTGATGTGGCCCAGCACCGGCACGGTGATCTCGAAGACCGCCGACGAGAGCGCGGGGGCGCCGAGGAACATGGAGGCCACGGCGGTGGAGGCGGAGATCAGCAGGCCTGCGCCGAGGAAGGTGCCCGGTTCCACCGGCAGTGCCTCGCCGAGTTCGTAGCGGCCGCCGGCCAGATAGCGCAGCACCAGCGCCAGCCCCATGGTCAGGCCGCCGGCGAAACCGCCGCCGGGCGAGTTGTGACCGGCGTAGAAGAAGTACACCGACAACACGACCATGGTCGGGAAGATCAGCCGGGTGGTGGCCTCGAGCACCATCGACCGGTGCCGTGGGTCGCGGAACTCGCTACCCAGCAGCCAGGTGGTGCGGTCCGGCGGGATCGGATCGTCGTCATCGTCGTGGTTGGGCCCGTAGAGGCGGGTGGCGTCGGCGACCCGCGGGGCGGCACCGAAGCGCCGGTTGCGGAACACCATGGATGCGACGCCGGTGGCGGCGACGATCAGCACCGACACCTCGCCCAGGGTGTCCCAGGCGCGGATGTCGACGAGCAGGACGTTGACGGCGTTGGCGCCGTGACCGAAGTCGTAGGCCGCGGCGGGCAGGTCGATGCTGACCGGTTGGCCGGTCCGGGCGGCCGCGGCGAACAGTCCGATGAGCACGATCGAGACACCGAAGGCGAGACCGATCAGGGCGCGCAGCGGTTTGAACGCGGTGGCGTGCCGGGGTTCGGGTTCGGCGGGCAGCTTGCGCAGCACCAGCACGAAGATCACCAGGGTCAGGGTCTCCACCAGGAACTGGGTGAGGGCGAGGTCGGGGGCGCCGTACAGCGCGAACAGGGCGCCGCAGCCGTAGCCGGTGATGCCGACGGTGAGGGTGGCGGCCAGCCGGTTGCGCAGGACCACCGTGGCCAGGGCGGCCGCCGCCATGATGCCGGCGATCACGGCCTGCGTGGCCGACTCGAAGCCGCTCGCCTCCAGGCGGTCGCGGGAGCCGAGGAACAGCATCGTCGTCGGCAGGATGATCGCCGTGCACAGGATGATGCCCTGCGTCACCGGCAGCGATCCGCGCTGGGTGTTGCGGGTCATCATCAGCGACAGGGTGTCGGCGCCGCGCAGGGTGGCGTCGTAGATCCGGTCGGCGTTGATCAGCGGCTTGAACGAGAAGATCCGCTCGCGCAGCGCCCGGACCACCAGGAACAGTACGGTGCCGCCGACGATGACGACGATCGAGAAGTAGACCGGCAGACCCCAGCCGTGCCACATGGCCAGGTGCTCGAGCTCGTGCCCGTAGTCGGGCAGGGTCTCGGCGTAGGGCTCGAACCAGTGTCCGATCCATCCGCTGATGAACCCGGACACCACACCGAGGGCGGCCAGCAGGATCGGGGAGAACAGGAACATCGGGGTGGGCGGATGCATCTTGGCGACCGCCCGGCTGGGCAGGGGTCGCAGCTTGCGTCCGAACGCACCCCACAGGAACCGGCAGGTGTAGGCGAAGGTGATGATCGAGCCGATCAGCAGCACGATGTCGACGGTGTCGCGCTGCCACGGCTGCAACGACCCGGTCTCCCACACCGACCCGAAGGCGGTCTCCTTGCCGACGAAACCGAAGGTGAACGGCAGTCCGGCCATACTCGCCCCGGCGACGGCGGCGGTGACCGCCAGCACCGGCAGACGGTGGCCCAGGCGGGCGAGTTTACGGATGTCGCGGGTACCGGTCGCGTGGTCGATGATGCCGACCACCATGAACAGCGACGCCTTGAACAGGGCGTGCGCGACCAGCATGGTCAGGCCGGCCATCGCCACGTTGGCATCGCCCATCCCGACCAGCACCGTCATGAAACCGAGCTGCGAGACCGTGCCGAACGCGAGGATCAGCTTGAGGTCGAGTTCTCGCAGCGAGCGCCAGCCGCCGAGCACCATGGTCACCGAACCCAGCCCGATCACCAGGACCTGCCAGCTCAGCAGGGGTGCGAACGCCGGGGCGAGGCGGGCGACGAGGTACACGCCGGCCTTCACCATCGCTGCGGCGTGCAGGTAGGCGCTGACCGGGGTCGGGGCGGCCATCGCGCCCGGCAGCCAGAAGTGGAAGGGGACGATCGCCGATTTGCTCAGGGCGCCGATCAGCAGCAGCACCACCGCGATGTCGACGTAGACACCGGCCGACGGCGGATTCGCGACCAGGTCGCTGAGCAGGTAACTGCCGGTGCGTTCGCCCAGCATGATGATGCCGACGAGCATCGCCAGACCGCCGAAGGTGGTGACCAGCAGGGCCTGGGTGGCCGAGCGGCGGGCGGTGGCACGAATCCGGTAGAAGCCGACGAGCATGAACGACAGGACCGTCGTCAGCTCCCAGAAGATGTAGAGGACCAGCATGTTGTCGCTGGTCACGAGGCCGAACATGGCGGCGGCGAAGGCCACCATCTCGCCGCCGAACACCTGGACGCGGGGGCGGGCGTCGTCGAAGTAGTGCGCGCAGTAGCAGAGCACCAGGGTGCCCACGCCGAGGATGAGCACCGACAGGATGGCCGAGAGGGTGTCCATCCGCATGACGATGTCCATGTGCAGGGACGGAACCCAGGTGATGGTCTGCATCGCGGGTGCGCGGTCGGAACCGGGCCAATGCGACAGGACCCAGATCAGCCCGCCGAGCGGGGCCAGCGCCAGGACGTAGAACCCGCGGGTGCCGAGGACCCTGATCACTCCCGGCGCGATCAGTGCACACACTGCGAGTGCAGTCAGCACAGCGATCAAGAGGGAGCACTCCGTCTCTACTCGGTTGGGCGGGGTGATGTGGACCCCGGTGTCACTCGGTTGCGTCACCTCTGTGAGATGCCCCGGTGGAGTGTCACTGGTGAGGCCCGGCGCATTTACCTTACCGTTGCTGCCATGACTCGGTTCGTCAGGCTGGGAGCACTGCTCACCGCACTCGTCGTGACGGTCCTGCTGGCAGGCTGTTCGTCCGGTGGCGACGATCGTCGGGCCGGGCTGCCCGCGGACTTTCCGGCCGAACAGGTTCCGCTGGTCGACGGGCAGATCATCGCATCGGCGGGTAGTGGCGATCAGTGGACACTCACCGTGCAGGCACCGGCGAACGCGGGTAACCCGCTCGACGGTGCTGTGCGCAAGCTCACCGACGACGGCTACCAGGAGAACGGGCGTGACACCGCGGGCGGGCAGACCGTCGTCCGGCTGTCGTCGACCAAGGATCAGCGCACCTATTGGGTGACCGTCGGGGTGTCGCCGGTGGCGGCCGGCGGCCCGACGTCGCTGTTCTATCAGGTGAGCACCGGCTGATCGCGCTCCCGGTGGCATGACCGGCGCCCGGTGGCAGGTGATGGCCGCGGCGCACGCGCCGGGGCGTTCACAGGGGACTCACAGTGTTCGGGCAGACGGGGCCCAGTGCCGGTGGGCACCGTGGGCGGAGATGATTTCCTCCTCCCGAAAGCGAGAGTGACATGTCGGTGTCCGACACCACGACGCCCGATCCGTCGAACCAGCCCTCCGGGGCGGCCGACGCCGCGACCACGCCACTGCCCGGCGCGCCCGCTCCCGCCCCGATGACCGTCGGCGCAGCCGGGGTTCCCCCGACCGACCCGACCGCCCCGATCACCCCGACCGCCCCGACCGACCCGATCACGCCGAGCGGCCCGATCACGCCGAGCGGCCCGACCGGTCAGGTGCCGGTGGCGCCGGCCGAACCGGCGCAGCCGGGCCCGGGTCTGCCGGACAAGACCAAGAACGCGATCATCGCCGGCGGCATCGGACTCGCCGTCGGGTTCGGTCTGCTCGGCTTCGGTGCCGGCTATGTGGTCGGTGACTCCGGGTCGTCGCAGACCACCCAGCAGTCCCCGTTCGGCGGGGGCGGCAACGGCCAGATGCCCGGCGGCGGGATGAACGGTCAGATGCCCGGCGGTGGCATGGGCCAGATGCCCGGTAACGGTCAGATGCCGGGGACCGCCAACGGCCAGATGCCCGGGCAGGGCCAGAACGGGCAGGGCCAGAACGGGCAGGGCCAGAACGGACAGGGCCAGAACGGACAGGGCCAGAACGGGCAGGCCCCGACCACCACCCCGTCGCAGTCCGACGGTCAGACCCAGACCAGCTGAGTCCGGCACGCTCCGGGTCTCGCGGTGGACCCGGAGCCTGCCGGAGGCGGCTACTGGTCGAGTCGTCGTTCGGCGTAGGCCCGGAGGTTCTCCACCTGGTCGGGATCCAGTGACGGCCGGACCCGGGTGCGGGCGTCGGCGATGTCGTCGGCGGTGACCGTCGCGGCGTCGATGTTGCGGCGCATCGCCGCCAGTGCCGACTCCCGCAGCAACGCCGAGCAGTCCGCGGCGGAGTAGCCGTCGAGATCGGCGGCGAGGTCGTCGAGGTCGATGTCGTCGGCGAGGGGCACCGACTTGCCCGATGTCCGCAGGATGTCGCCGCGCGCTGCCTCGTCCGGCGGCGGCACGAACACCAGGCGTTCGAGCCGTCCCGGCCGCAGCAGTGCCGGGTCGATCAGGTCGGGCCGGTTGGTGGCACCGAGCACCACCACGTCCTGCAGGGGTTCCACACCGTCGAGTTCGGTCAGCAATGCCGCGACCACGCGGTCGGTGACCCCGGAGTCGGTGGACTGCCCGCGCCGCGGGGCGAGTGCGTCCACCTCGTCGAGGAAGATCAACGACGGCGCGGATTCCCTTGCGCGAGAGAATAGGTCGCGTACCGCCCGCTCGGAGGCGCCCACCCACTTGTCCATCAGTTCGGCACCCTTGACGGTGTGCACCGACAGCCGGCCCGACGCCGCGAGCGCCCGCACCACGAAGGTCTTCCCGCAGCCGGGCGGACCGAACAACAGCACCCCGCGCGGCGGGTCCACCCCGAGCCGGGCGAAGGTGTCGGGATGCTGCAACGGCCACAGCACCGCCTCGGTGAGTGCCTGCTTGGTCTCCACCATGTCGCCGACGTCGTCGAGGGTGATCGAACCCAGTGCCACCTCGGGGGATTCGGCCCGTGACACCGGCCGGATCACCTCGAGTGCGCCCTGCAGGTCGGCGTCGGACAGGGTCGGTGCCGGCCGGTCGGGGCTGTCGGTGCGGGTGTACCGGGCCGCGGCCCGCAGCGCCGCCTCTCGGGCCAGCGCCGCGAGATCGCCGGCGACGAAGCCGGGGGTGCGGGCGGCCACCGTCGACAGGTCGAGGTCGCCGTCGGTCGGTACTCCGCGGAGGATCGCCGCGAGCAGTTTGGCGCGGACCGCAGCATCGGGCAGGCCGATCGTCAGCTCGCGGTCACACAGATCCGGATCACGAAGGCGCGCATCGATGTTCGCCGGCTCGGAGCTCGTCGCAACCAGTGCGATCGTCGGCCGCTGGGCGTCGTGCGCGGCCAGTGCGGTACGCAGTGCGTCCAGGATCAGGGTGGACACCGGTTCGGGCTCGTCGGGCAGCAGGGCGTCGATGTCGGTGATCAGCAGGACGCCGCCGCCGGACAGGGTACCGATGGCGTCGGTGACCGCACGCAACCGCGAATTCGCCTCGGTGGCACCGACTGTCGGTCCGTCGACGACGGCGAGTGGGCGACCTGCGACCACCGACCGCACCACCGTCGTCTTGCCGACCCCGGCCGGTCCGGTCAGGATCACACCGAGATGCGGTGTGGCGCCGAGGGTTCGGAGTACCTCGGGCTCGTCGAGGGTGATGGTCAGCCATTCGGTGAGCCGGGCGACCTGTGCGTCGACGCCCACCAGTTCGGCCACCGGGCGCGGTGGTTCGGACCCCTGCGGTGATCCCGGGACCGATTGGGCGGCAGGCGGTGTCGTCTGAGTGGCCGCCGAGGCCGAGGCCGAGGGTGTCGTCAGCGGTGCGCCCGCCGATGCTCCGTCGGACCCGGTGCCGACGGGGTCACCACCCACCGTTGCCCACAGCACCGCGGTGTTGGGTTGCACACTGACCGGGCCGCCCGGCTCGGTGGCCGAGACCGTGAGCAGTTCGTTGGTCCAGGTGATGCCCACCGACCGGGCCAGCGTGCGGGTGGCCTCGGCGGCGGTGAGCTCGGGGCCCAGATCCCGGGGCAGCAGCGACACCGCATCGCCCACCGACAGCACCTTGCCCAGCAGTGCGCGTCGCAGGGTGGCGGGGTCGGCGCCGTGGGTGGCCAGCGCCGAGCCGGTGACGATCACCCGGTTCGCACCGTGCACCGGCACCGGGGCGATCACCACGGTCGCGTTCTCCCGCACACCGGCATTGGAGAAGGTGATGTCGTCGAGCAGGATCGTGCCGGTCGGGGCGTCGTCGGCGGCAGCGGCGGCCACCGCCGCGGTCACCCGTGCACCGGTGATGCTGACCGCGTCCCACTCGCGCAGTCCGAGTGCGGTGAGCACCTCGCGGTGGACACGGACGATGCCGCGGCGGGCGTCGGCGGCGGACGGATTGAGTCGGGCGGTGAGCGTCAGCTGCGCGGTCACGTCGTCGGATCTCCCGGCTTGTCGGTCGGCGCACCGGACGTCGACGGGGGGCGCCGGCCGGTGGGCCGGTGCAGTCCCAGCCGGCCATCGGATTTCTTCATCGTCTGCCGCCGGCCCGGGATGATCCGACGGCCGGGCTGGCTGCGGGCGAGTGCACGCCGCTCGGCGCGGCGTTCGCGCGGCGGGGCATCCCAGTGCTCGGGACGCGAGGCCACCCAGCGGCGGTTGCGCCACGCGAACGGGATGTGCGCGGCGTACAGGCCGATCAGGATCATCATCAGCACATACGGGTAGGTCAGCAGCAGTGCCGCCCCGATCGCGACCAGGATCAGCAGCACCGGCAGCGCCCGCGGCGACACCTTGGATGCCTTGAACGAGTACGTGGGGACCCGGCTGACCGCGAGGAGCGCCACCAGCAGCAGCCACGCCCCGATCGCGGTGTTCGACGTCCACCAGCCGTCGCCGAACTGCTGGTACAGGCCGATCGGGAGCAGCGCACAGATCGCGGCGGCCGGTGCGGGCACCCCGACGAAGAAGTCCCGGGTGTAGCCGGGGGCGTCGTCGTCGTCGAGCAGGGTGTTGAACCGGGCCAGCCGCAGCACGATGGCGCAGCAGTAGATCAGCCCGATGCCCCAGCCGATGTCGGAGCCGTCGAGCAGGGCGAAGTACACGATGCCCGCCGGCACCACGCCGAAGTTGATCGCATCGGCCAGGGAGTCGATCTCGGCGCCCATCTTGGTGGTCGCACCCATCATCCGGGCCACGCGCCCGTCGATGCCGTCGAGCAGTGCGGCGGCCACGAGCAGCGCCATCGCCGCGTTCACGTTGCCGTTGACGGCGAAGCGGATCGCCGTCATCCCCGCGCAGATGGCGAGGATGGTGAGTGCCGACGGGACGAACATCCGCGACGCCGACGCCTGCCGCCGGATCCGCGACTGCTGATCGGCGGTGGTACGGCGGCCGGTACGTGAGGCCACCCGGGCGGTGGGGGTACGCGCCGCCCCGGGTTTGCGGTCCGGACGAGCGTTCATGTTCAGCCCTGCGGTTCGAGGCTCGCGAGCAGGGTCTCGGCGCCGACGGTCCGCTGCCCGATCCGGACCTGCTGTGTGGTGCCCGGGGGCAGGTAGACGTCGACGCGTGAACCGAATCGGATCAGTCCGTAGGTCTCGCCGAGGGTCAGGTGGTCGCCGACGACGGGATTGCAGACGATGCGGCGGGCGAGCAGTCCGGCGATCTGGACGACGGCGATGTCCTCGCCGCCGTGATCGGGGCGGATCGTCATGGTGGTGCGTTCGTTGACGTCGCTCGCATCGGGCAGGTCGGCGGAGACGAACCGGCCCGGGGTGTGGGTCACCGAGGTGACCGTCCCGGCCACGGGAACCCGCTGCACGTGCACGTCGAACAGGGACAGGAACACCGACACGCGGGGCCGGGGGTCGGGACCGAGACCCGACTCGGCCGGCGGAACGGCCTCGTCGACCAGGCAGACCTGGCCGTCGGCGGCCGCCACCACGGCGTCGGTCTCGGTGGGCGGTACCCGGTCGGGGTGCCGGAAGAACGCCGCACATGCGCCGGCCGTGAGTGCCGCGGGAACCGAGATCCACCGATGACGACGCCCGGCGACGGCCACCGCCGACGCCGCGGCGACGAACGGAAGACCGGCCGGATGGACCGGTGGGACGGTCTCGCGAACCAGCTCGACCAGGTGTGCGGGTGACAGACCGTCTGGTGCGTCCGGTCGCGGGCGCCTCGCCACGGCTCATCCTCTCGCTGGTGTGACCGCGCCGAGACCGGCGCGGTCCGTCCAGCTTAGAGCGCCCGGTGCGGCGCGCTCCACCGGTCCGCGGGTGGGGTGCCGACAGGTCGGTCGCAGGTGCGGCGTCAGAGCACGATCACGTCGACGGACTCGCCCGCGGCCACCGCGGTGACCTCCACCGGGACGTCGATCAGTGCATTCGCCTCGGCGAGGAACCGCAGGTGGTGGCTGCCCGGCGGGCCGATCGGCACCACCTGGGCCCCGTCGGGGGTCTCGGTGATCACCCCGCGCATGAACTGGCGTTTGTTCACCGGGGACCGCAGGTCGGCGGTGAGTCGTGCGGTGACGCGTCGTCGGCCGTCGGGCAGGGCCATCGCGGTCCGCAGGGCGGGGCGGATGAACACCTCGAACGACACCAGCGAACTGACCGGATTGCCGGGCAGGGTGATGATCGGTACCCGTCGGCCGACCGGCGTGAGGAGCACCCCGGCGCCCTGCGGCATGCCGGGCTGCATCGCGACCTTGACGAACTCGACGGCGTGACCGGTGTCGGCCGGGTCGGTGAGGGCCTCCTTGACCACCTCGAATGCGCCGGCGCTGACCCCGCCGGAGGTGATGATCAGGTCCGCGTCCCCCGCGGTGGCGTCGAGCTTCGCCAGGAACTGCGGCACGTCGTCGGGCACGAAATGCTCGTGCCGGCCGAGGGCACCGGCCTCGCGTGCGGCCGCGGCCAGCATGGCGCCGTTGGACTCGTAGATCTGTCCGTGCTGCAGCGGGGTGCCGGCCGCCACGAGCTCGGAACCGGTGGACAGCACCACCACCCGCAGCCGGCGCGCGACGTTCACCTCGGCGATCCCGAGCGCGGCGAGCAGACCGATCTGGGGGGCGCCGAGCGTGGCACCCGCGGCGAGTGCCACCTCGCCCGCGGTGATGTCGGAGCCGGCGCGGCGGATGTGTCTGCCCGCGGTGGGGGCCGCGTGGAAGCTGACCGTCCCCGATGACACGGAATCGGCGCCGGGCGCGAACGAGGCGTCGGTGTCCTCCACCGGGACCACCGCGTCGGCGCCGTCGGGCAGCGGGGCGCCGGTCATGATCCGGTGGGCGGTGCCCGGGGCGAGGGCCACGGCATCGGTCCGGCCGGCCGGGATGTCGGCGGCCACCGGCAGGCGCACCGGGGCGTCGGGGGTGGCACCGGCGAGGTCGGCCGCTCGCACCGCGAACCCGTCCATCGCCGAATTGTCGAAGCCCGGCAACGAGATCGGTGCGACGACGTGGTCGAGGAGTCCCGACCCGTGGGCGTCGGCCACCGCAAGGCGGACGGGGTCGGGTGCGGCGAACAATGCCGCGATGGTCTGCTGATGCTCGGCCACGGAACGCATGACGCCCAGCATGCCATTGCGGTTGGGACTAGATTCGCCCTATGAGCCTGGGACTGCTGCTGGATATCGATGGGGTGATGGTCACCTCGTGGAAGGCGCTGCCGGGTGCCCTCGAGGCGGTGGCGACACTCGCCGAGCGGGGATATCCACGGATGTTCCTCACCAACACCACATCCCGGTCGCGTGGAGAGATCGCCGCCGCACTCGTCGAGTGCGGCTTCGACGTCGCACCCGACGAGATCCTCACCGCCGCCAAACTCACCGCCGAATACCTCGCCCGCCACCACGCCGGCAAACGGGTGTGGGTGCTCAACGAGGGACCGATCGCCGAGGACATGACCGGGGTGCCGCTCACCGACGACCCGGCGCAGGCACAGGTGGTGGTGCTCGGCGGTGCCGGTCCGGTGTTCACCCACAAGGCGCTGTCGACGGTGCTGGAACTGCAGCTGGCCGGGGTGCCGGTGATCGCCATGCACCGGTCGATGACATGGTCGACGGCGCAGGGGCTCTCGATCGACACCGGCGTCTACCTCGAGGGGCTGGAAAAGGCCACCGGACGCAAGATCCGCGCCATCGGCAAACCGTCCCCGCTGGGGTTCCGGGCCGCGGTGGACCTGATGAACCTCGACCCGACACAGGTCGTGATGGTGGGCGACGACATGCACAACGACGTGCTCGGCGCACAGGCGGCGGCGCTGATCGGCGTGCTGGTGCGGACCGGCAAGTTCCGGCAGGAAGCTCTGACGGCGTTGCAACGCGACGAGTTCGGGCCGGTGCCCGACCACGTCATCGACTCGATCGCGGATCTGCCCGCACTGCTGGCGAAGATCGACGGCTGATCTCCCACGCGGCTGACACGGCAACGATGTTGTCGCGCAACGGCTGTTGACGAGATCGACCAGTTCACGCAGCCGGCGTCGGGTGGTGGGCGCGTCGGAGGTGGTGGCGGTATCGAGTTCGGCCGGCGGAGATTTCGACTCGACTTGTCGCTGCGCTCCTCGTCGGCTCAATCATCGTATGTTCTCGCCGGATCGAACGCCGTGTGTTCTCGTCGGCCCGATCGTCGTGTGTTGCTTGGTGATCGGGCGTTGCCGCCGACGTCGACTCATCCGGTCGAGGTCTTCGACGCCGACGGCTTCGTGCGCGCCGATCAGTTGCGCTCGGCGGCCTTCTTGATCTTGCCGAGGGTCTCGGCCATCCCGAGCTTGAGTTCGGCCTCGAAGTTCTCGGTGCCACCCATCATCTTGTCGACCAGCAGGGCCGAGATCTTCGTCGTCGACCCGCCCGGCACCTCGCGGCGTTCGGTCACGGTGACACCCGAGTCGGTGGGGGTGATGGTGTAACTCCACACCGTGCGGTTCTCCGCGACGCGGAAACCGATCTCCTCGTTGGGGGTGAAGCGCACCACCTTGGAGGTGGTCGGCCACACCAGCGGACCACGCTGGTTGATGTTGATCGTCTTGGTGCCCAAGGTGATCGGGCCGCGGATGATCATCTTCTTGCACTGCGGGCTCCACTCGCCCATGCGCTTGAGATCGGAGATCACCGACCACACCTGTGCCGGTGTTGCGTCGATGTCGATGGATGCCTCGATGAGCGGCGCGGCCACGTCGTTCCCCCTCCGGGTAGGTGCACATACACAACAGGGCCGACTGTGTCGTCGGCCACAGGTGAACCCTAGAGGCTTATTGTCTGTCCGTCAATAAGGCTGGATCGGTCTGCGCTCAGACGAGTACGGCGGCGGCGATGATCGCGCCGATGCCGACGAACACCGTCGCGGTGATCCATCCGGCCGGGTGGGCGTCGTCGTTCTCCTCGAGCAGCAATGTGCCGAGCTTGCCGGGGGTGAGCCAGTCGATCAGCACGAACGACCACATCATCACCGCGATCGCGACGACGACGTAGACGATCGTGTAGACCAGACCCCGCCAGAGTTCCAGTCCCGCACCGTCGATCACGCCGGCCATCATCACCAGCACCAGGCCGATCACCATCGACGCGGTGAGCAGCACGGCATTGCGGTTCTGCTCGGCCCACACCAACTGCCGCAGCCGGCCCGGTGTCACCAGATCCAGTGCCACGAAACCGATCACCAGCAAGGCGATTCCCACCAGCGAGTACGACGCACCGGCCGCCAGGTTGTCGCGCACGATCTCCACTCGAGCCTCCTGTGGTCGTTCGGGCCGGTCGTCCCGTGGTGGTCCGAACCGGTCGTTCGGACAAACCCTAGCGAACGAGCCCCCCGACGCGGCTCGCAAAACGCGAGGACGTCGAGGGGCTCGTCACCGATCGGTGCCGGCCGGACCGGTGGCCGGCCGGGCGGGTTCGCCGACTAGGTGAGGTTCACCAGGTCGTAGGTGTCCACATTCGCCGACAGCTTGCTCAGGTGATCGTTGCCGTCACCGAGGGTGTGGCTGATCGCGGTGAGGCGGCTGGTGTAGTGACCCACCGGGTACTCGGCGGTCATACCGATGCCGCCGTGCATCTGGATGGCCTCCTGGCCGACGATGCGACTGGAGCGGCAGATCTGCAGCTTGGCGCGCGAGGCGATGATCGGGTCGGTGATGCCGTCGGCCAGTGCGGTGGTGGCGTACTGGCTCATCGAGCGGGCCAGCTCCACCTGCACGTAGACGTCGGCGGCACGGTGGGTGAGCGCCTGGAACACCGACAGCGTCACGCCGAACTGCTTGCGCGTCTTGAGGTATTCGACGGTCAGGTCCAGGGCCCGCTCCATCGCGCCGACGGCCTCGGCACACAGGGCGGTCTGGATGCCCACCTCGGCGTCGGCGATGACGCCGGCCGCGTCACCGGAGCCCAGGCGGGTGGCCGGGGCGTCGGTGAACTCGATCTGCGCGCCGCGACGACGATCGTGGGTGCGGTAGGCGGTGCGGGTGACACCCTCGGCGTCGGCGTCCACCAGGTACAGGCCCAGCTCGCCGTTCTCGCGGGCGGAGACCACCAGCTTGTCGGCGATGTTGCCCTGCGGCACCAGCGATTTGGTGCCGGTCAGCTTGCCGTCGGCCACACTCGCCTGCACGGCGGCAACCGGCCAGCGGTCGCCGGCCTCGTGGTGGGCGAAGGCCATCAGGAGCTCGCCGGAGGCAAGGCCGCCGAGCAGCTCGGCGCGGGTGGCCTCGTCGGCGGTGGCGGCGATCAGCGAGCCGGGCACGAGCACCGCGTCGAGGTAGGGCTCGGGGGCCAGGGCGCGACCGATCTCGGTCATGACGCTGGCGAACTCCACCGGGCCGGCACCCATGCCGCCGTCTTCCTCGGCGAAGGTCAGGCCCAGGATGCCGATCTCGGCGAGCGAGCGCCACACGTCGGTGCTCCAGCCGCGCTCGGTCTCGGAGACCGCGCGCAACTTCTCGACGTCGTAGGCCTTGCTGAGCACGTCACGCACGGTGTCGCGCAACATCGTCTGTTCTTCGGACAGTTCGAAATCCATGTTGGTTCCTCGGGTTGGGAGGTCGGAGGGCGGTGGGATCGAGGCGCGCGGCCTACAGACCCAGCACGGCCTTGTCGATGATCTGGCGCTGAACCTCCGACGAACCGCCGTAGATGGTCACCTTCCGGTAGTTCAGGTAGGTGGGTGCGGTCAGCTGCGCCCACTCCGGTGCGGCGATCTCGGCCGAACCGTTCGGGGCGGCCGGGTCGATCCCGGCGACCGGCAGCGAGTCCGGGCCGGCGATGTCGGCGAGCAGCTCCATGGCCTCCTGCTGCAGCTGGCTACCGCGCAGCTTGAGCAGCGACGACGCCGGATTCGGCTTGCCGTCGGCCGACGACGCGACCACGCGCAGCTGGGTGAGTTCGAGGGCCAGCAGCTCGTTCTCCAGCTCGGCCAGACGAGCCGACAGCAGCGGATCGGTGATCAGCGGCTTGCCGTCGGCGCCGGTGATCTCGCGGGCGAGTTCCTTGGCGCGGGCCAGCTTGGTCTTGGTGTAGCCGACGCGGGCGATGCCGTTGCGCTCGTTGCCGAGCAGGAACTTGGCCTGGGTCCAGCCCTCGTTCTCGTTGCCGACCATGTTCTCGGCGGGGACGCGCACGTCCTTGAAGAAGACCTCGTTGACCTCGTAACCGCCGTCGATCAGCTGGATCGGGCGCAGTTCCACACCGGGGGTGTCCATCGGGAACAGGAACATCGAGATGCCGGCCTGCTTCTTGACATCCGGGTTGGTCCGGGCGAGGCAGAAGATCCAGTCGGCGAACTGGCCCAGCGTGGTCCAGGTCTTCTGGCCGTTGATGACGTAGTGGTCACCGTCGCGCACCGCGCGGGTCTTCAGCGACGCCAGGTCGGAGCCGGCCTCGGGCTCGGAGAAGCCCTGGCACCACCAGATGTCGAGGTTGGCGGTCTTCGGCAGGAAGCGTTCCTTCATCTCCTGCGAGCCGAACTGCGCGATCACCGGGCCGATCATGCCGGCGTTGAACGGCAGCAGATCCGGCACGAAGTTCAGTGCCATCTCTTCGCGGTAGATGTGGTGCTGGATGGGGGTCCAGTCCTTGCCGCCCCACTCGAGGGGCCAGTGCGGGACCGCATAGCCGGCCTCGTTCAGGATGCGAGTGGTGGTGACGATGTCGTCGGGGTAGTTGAGGTTGCCCGCGGCGCAGCGTTCACGCAGATCCTTGGGAACCTGGGTCGTGAAGAGAGTCCGCAGCTCGTCCCGGAAAGCTTCCTCACTTGAACTGAATTTCAGGTGCATGGTTCCCTTCCTACACTCTGGCGTCCGCCGTCGATACCTGGACCCCTGAATCGGGGCGTATCGAGGCCAATCGTCTCATGCGTGCGGTGATCAGGGCGCCCACCACGGCCAGGGCCAGCACATATGTCACGTATCCGATGACGGTCTCGCGCAGCCCGACATGACCGACGAGGAGTCCGGCGATCACCGCGGGCACGCTGAACGCCACGTAACTGACGATGAACACGGTGGAGAACACCTGACCGCGCTGCCCGGCGGGGGTGCGGTTGCTGACCGAGTCGAGGGCACCGATGTAGGTGCCGGCGAATCCGGAACCGGCGATCAGCGATCCGACGACGTAGGTGGGCAGGTTGCCGGCGAGGACCCCGACGAGCGAGATCACCGCACCGCCGGCGAGGGCGGGGTAGCCGAAGGTGAGTTTGCTCGCCGGTGCCCGGCCGGTGATCAGCAGCGAGGTGATCGCCGCGGAGCAGAAGAAGCCGAACAGCAGCAGGCCCGCCTGGGCGTGGTTGTCGACGTCGAAGACCTTGGCCACCACCGACGACCCGAGCGACAGGAACAGTCCGCCGAGCGACCATGTCGCGATGAAGGCGGGCAGCGCGATCCAGAACTCACGGCGGACCTCGGCGGGCACCGAGGCCCGCGGTGCGAGAGTGGTGGCGACATGCCTGCGTGACGAGAAGCCCACGCGCTCCGAGGTTTCCGGGACGATCAGCAGTGCGATCAGCAGTACGGCGTAGAGCGCGAGGGTGATCTCGTAGATCAGGAACCGTGGGGCCGGGGCGTACTGGACGAGGATGCCGGCCACCGCGACCCCGCCGGCCAGGCCGATCGCCGGGGCCGCACCGCTGATCGCCGATCCGGTCTTCGCCGACGGCTGCATATCGACGACGGTCGCGGTGAGCGTGCCGATCGCGGCGCCGGTGGCCAGGCCCTGCAGGGCACGCGCGGCCATCAGGATTCCCACGCCGTCGGCGGCCAGGAACAGCACCATGCTCACGATCAGCAAGGCCAGTGCGCCGGCGAGCACGGGGCGTCGTCCGATGTGGTCGGACAGCGATCCCACCGACAGCAGGCTGATCAGCATCGTCACCACATAGATCGCGAACACCAGGGTCAGGGTGAACGACGAGAATCCCCAGAGTTCCTGGTAGACGGGGTAGAGCGGCGACGGCGCGGCCGAGGCGAACAACACCATCACCAACGTCGTCGTGATCACCCAGAAGGCGCGATGGGGGTGCAGCCGTGACATCCTGTCCTCCAAAAGCAAATGTGTTTGCGTTAGTTCAGAACGCTAACACGGTGGTGATGCCTTAATGCAACGCAGTTTGCAATAATTGATTCCATGGGTGCATCGGCAGCGGCTTCGGACACCGAGGACTCCGGACCGGGCGGCGCGCGCCGCCCGGGCGGACGCAGCGCGCGGGTGCAGCAGGCGGTGTACTCGGCGGTCGGCGAACTCGTCGGTCGCGGCCACCGCGACACCATGACCATTCCGCAGGTGGCCGAGATCGCCGGGGTCAACCCCACCAGCATCTACCGTCGGTGGGGATCGATCACCGCGCTGCTGGAGGAGGTCGCGGTCGCGGTCCTCACCCGCGGCGAGGACATCCCCGACACCGGAACCCTGCGCGGCGACCTCGACGCCTGGGCGACGATCATCGGCGCCGACATCACCCGGCCCCGGCGCCGCGCCTATCTGCGAGCCCTGGTCAACACGCGCGACGAACCCGTCGAACTGTGCCCGTGCTGGGAGATCCGCCGCGAACAGGCCGAGACCATGGTCGAGCGGGCCCGTGTGCGTGGCGAGGCCGCCCCGACGGTGACCGCCATCCTGTGCCACATCATCGCGCCGCTCTATCACCACGCGGTGTTCGGACTGCCCATCGACGACGAATTCGCGGCCGGACTCGCCGAGGACACCATGCGGATGGCGCTCGACGGCTAGGCTCGGCCCGCATGAAGCATGTGCACTCGTTCACCGAGGATGTGCTGGCCGATCTCGACGCGGTGGGTGTGGCCGCGGCCATCGCCGCCGGTGACTTCTCGGCCACGGAGGCGGTCGACGCCGCCCTCGCCCGGATCGACGCGGTCAACCCGCAGCTCAACGCGGTCGCCGTCGACGACCGGGAACGCGCCCGCAAACGCGCCGCCGACGAGGCCTATGCGCCCGGGGTGTTCGCCGGGGTGCCCTCGATCATCAAGAACAACACCCTGTTCGCCGGGCTCCCGACACGGCACGGGTCGGCGGCGGTCCCCGAGCGTGCGGCCGCCGCCAGCGAACCGTTCACCGAGCAGTTGCTGGCCACCGGGGTCAACCTGGTCGGCGCGTCCACGCTGCCCGCGTTCGGACTGACCGCCACCACCGAGTTCGTCGACCGCGATCCCACCCGCAACCCGTGGGACACCGACTTCTCGTGCGGGGCGTCCTCGGGTGGGTCGGCGGCTCTCGTCGCGGCCGGCGCGCTGCCGATCGCGCACGCCAACGACGGCGGCGGGTCCATCCGCATCCCGGCCGCCGCCTGCGGGCTCGTCGGTCTCAAACCCACCCGCAACCGGGTGGCGCCGTCGCCGGAGGGGGAGTCGATGCCGATCGACCTGATCTCCAACGGCGTGCTGACCCGCAGCGTCCGCGACACCGCGTACTTCCTCGCCGACGCCGAACGGTTCCGGCCCGCACCGGATCTGCCGCCGGTCGGGCTGGTGGAGGGGCCGTCGGAGCGTCGGCTGCGGATCGCGATGCTCACCGAACCGCTCACCGGTCAACTCCTCGACCCGGACACCCAGCGCGGCCTGACCGAGGCCGCCGAACTCCTCGAAAGTCTCGGTCACCGAACCGAATTCGTGCCCATCCCGGTGGAACGTGACTACGTCGACCAGTTCACCGCCTACTGGGCGATGCTGGCATTCGCGCTCGACCGGTTCGGAAAGCGCATGATCGACAAGGACTTCGACCGATCGCAGCTCGACCCGTTCACCCGGGGGCTGTCGCGCCGATTCCTGCGATCGTTCTGGCGGACCCCGTCGGTGCTGCGCGGACTCAAGAAGTCGACGGCGCAGCTGCGCGAGACCTTCACCCAGTTCGACGCCGTCCTGTCGCCGACCCTCGCCCACACCACCCCGGAGATCGGATACCTCGATCCCGGTGGCGATTTCGACGAGATCTTCTCCCGGTTGACCCGCTATGTCGCGTTCACCCCGGCCAACAACACCTCCGGTACCCCGGCGATCAGCCTGCCGCTGGCCCGCACGTCGACGGGACTGCCGCTGGGAATCCACTTCTCGGCCGATCTCGGGGACGAGCGCACCCTGCTCGAGCTGGCCTACGAGCTCGAGGCCGCAGCCCCCTTCGCGCGGATCCAGGACGCGGTGTAGAACCGAACCGACACGCAGACCAGATGGTGGAGGCACAACGATGGGGACGCCCGGTGAGATGAGTGACCGGTGCCGGTGAGCAGGAATGGCCGGTAACAGCCGCACTCCCGGACAGTCCGTGGCCGGGCGGGTGCTGTCCATCCTGGGTGCCTTCGACCGCAGACACCGCGCGCTCACCCTCACCGAGATCGCCACCAGGACCGAGATACCGGTGCCGACGACCCATCGGCTGGTGGCCGAGATGGTCGAGTGGGGTGCGCTGGTCCGCGGCGACGACGGCCGCTACGTCGTCGGCAAACGCATGTGGGATCTGGGATTGCTCGCCCCGGTGGAATCGGGTCTGCGGGACGCGGCCACCCCGTTCATGCACGATCTGCACGCCACGACCCGTGCCACGGTCCATCTCGCCGTGCGCGAGGGGACCCGGGTCCTCTACCTCGACACGCTGTCGGGCAGCACCTCGGTGCCGGTGGTCAGCCGCCTCGGCAGCCGGCTCCCGATGCATGCGACGGGCGTGGGAAAGGTGTTGCTGGCCTACGCTCCCGGCGAGATCCGCCATCAGGCGCTGGCCGATCTGCCCCGGATCACCCGGCACACGATCGCGGTACCCGGTGTCCTCGACCGCCAGCTCCGGCAGGTTCGCCAGCTCGGGTATGCCACCACCACCGAGGAGATGACGCTGGGGGCGTGTTCGGTGGGTGTGCCCATCGTGGTCGACGGCGAGGTCGTCGGGGCACTCGGTGTGGTGGTGCCCACGCTCGGCCGGACCAAGGCGTCACTGGTGGCCGCACTCCGCGTCGCCGCCGCGGGAATCGCACGGACACTGGGTGATTCGTCAACCCCGGGCGTCGTCGATCGCTGATCGCTGATCGCCGGTCGGGTGGTCGGGCAACGACACCAGGGCCGCACCACCTGAGAGGTGATGCGGCCCTGGCGCGTCGGTGTTCGGGGTGCCCGCTGTCCCGGTGGGGGAGCGGGCGTCCGGTCAGTGGTTCACGACCTCCTTCTCGGCGCCCACACCGGTGATCGAACGGACCTCCATCTCCGCATTGCGTTCGGGGGTACCGCGATCCGACGGTGCGGTCAGGGTGCCGATGATGCCGAGCGCGAAGGCCAGCGGGATCGAGACGATGCCGGGGTTCTCCAGCGGGAACCAGGCGAAGTCGGAGCCGGGGATCATCGAGGTGGCCTTGCCGGAGACCGCGGGGGAGAAGATGATCAGGAGCAGCGTCGACCCCAGACCGCCGTAGATGCTCCACAGGGCACCGCGGGTGTTGAAGCGCTTCCAGTACAGCGAGTAGATGATGGTCGGCAGGTTGGCGGCGGCGGCGATCGCGAAGGCCAGGGCCACCAGGAAGGCCACATTCTGACCGTTGGCCAGGATGCCCAGGACGATACCGACCACACCGAGAGTGATTGCGGCGTAGCGCGAGACCCGCACCTGATCGTCCTCGGAGCACTTACCGCGCTTGATCACGCTGGCGTAGATGTCGTGGGCGAACGATGCCGATGCGGTGATCGTCAGACCGGCGACGACGGCGAGGATGGTCGCGAAGGCGACCGCGGCGATGATGCCGAGCAGTACCGTGCCACCGAGTTCGAAGGCCAGCAGCGGGGCTGCGGCGTTCTCCTTGCCGGCGGCGGCGAGGATGCGGTCGGGGCCGACGATCGCGGCGGCACCGTAGCCCAGGATCAGGGTGAACAGGTAGAACGCACCGATCAGGGCGATGGCCCAGACCACCGAGCGGCGGGCCTCCTTCGCGGTGGGGACGGTGTAGAAGCGCATCAGCACGTGGGGCAGACCCGCGGTGCCGAGCACCAGGGCGATGGCCAGCGAGATGAAGTTGATCTGCGACTCCAGCGAGCCGCCGTACTTGGCGCCGGGGGCGAGAACGTCACGGGCGGCGACGGCTTCGTTGCTGGACCCGCTGATCGCATGCTGTGCGCTGCCGAGGATCTCGGACACGTTCAGCCCGAACTTGGCGAGCACCATCAGGGTCATCGCGGCGGCACCGGCGATCAGCAGGACGGCCTTGATGATCTGCACCCAGGTAGTGCCCTTCATACCGCCGACCAGCACGTAGACGATCATCAGCGCGCCGACCACGGCGATCACGATGGACTGTCCGGTACGCGATTCCACGTCGAGCAGCAGGGCCACCAGGCCACCGGCGCCGGCCATCTGGGCGAGCAGGTAGAACACGCTCACCGCGAGGGTCGAGATCGCCGCGGCCAGGCGCACCGGGCGCTGCTTGAGGCGGAAGCTCAGCACGTCGGCCATGGTGAACTTGCCGGTGTTGCGCAGCAATTCGGCCACCAGGAGCAAGGCCACCAGCCAGGCGACGAGGAAGCCGATCGAATAGAGGAAGCCGTCGTATCCGTAGACGGCGATGGCGCCGGCGATACCGAGGAAGCTGGCCGCCGAGAGGTAGTCGCCGGCGATGGCGATCCCGTTCTGAGGGCCGGAGAAGCCGCGGCCCCCGGTGAAATAGTCGGCGGCGGAGGAGTTGTTGCGGCTGGCCCGGATCACCACGAACATCGTGAACGCCACGAAGGCGACGAAGATCGCGATGTTGGTCACGGGGTTGCCGACGGCGCCGGCGGCGAGTGCGGTCATCAGACTGCCTCACTTTCCATCTCGGCGCGGATCGCGGCGGCCTTCGGGTCGAGGTCGCGATTGGCGAAGCGTACGTAGGCGAAGGTGATCGCGAAGGTCGTCACGAACTGCAACAGACCCAGGATCAGACCGAGGTTGATGTTGCCCCAGACCGGCGTCGCCATGAAGTCGTGGGCGAAGGCGCCCAGCAGGACGTAGACGGCATACCAGAGCAGGAAGAACGCGGTCATCGGGATCACGAAGCGCAGCAAGGAGCGCTTGAGATCCCGGAACTGCGGACTCGCCTGCATGGCGATGAACTGCTCGCCTGTCGGCGTCGGCGGTGGCGGCGTCACCGTCGTGTCATGTTCGGCAGTGGACACGAGTTCCTCCAAAGCTGTGATGGTTGTTGGAGACAGATTCCACTGAGTCCCAGATCACACACAATGGCGTGGCCTGCGTCACACGACGAAGCCGATGATCTATGCGCCGGACGGTCGGTGCCGACCGACGAACGGTCGGCGGCCGGCGGTGATACAACTGGGCGATGCGCCTGCTCTGGGATCAGCACGCCTGCCTGCCGTTGCAGCCCGACGCCGACGTCGAGCCACTGTCGCGATTCGCCCGGCCCGGCCCCACCTATGTGTCGGTCAACGTCGGCTACGCCCCGCAGACCTGCGCCGACTCCACCGTGCTGCTGCATCGGTTCCGTGCCGGCGTCACCGCCCATCCCGGTCTACGGCTGATCACCGACGTGGCCGAGGTCGACGCCGGTGTCGACCAGATCGCGATCGGCTTCGATCTCGAGGACTCCAACCCGCTCGACGGCGACCTCGACAACGTCGCGGCCTTCGTCGACCTCGGCGTGCGCACCATGCTCCCGTCGTACAACCACGCCAACCGCGCCGGTTGCGGCTGCCTCGACACCGACGACACCGGCCTCACCGCGTGGGGCCGTGACCTGGTGGCGGAGATGAACCGGTCCGGGATGGTCCCCGACGGCTCCCACTGCAGCGCCCGCACCGGTCTGGACATGTGCGAGGTCTCCACCAGGCCCGTCATCTACAGCCATTCCTGCATGCGGTCGGTGTGGGAGCATCCACGCAACATCACCGACGAGCAGGCCCACGCCTGCGCCGACACCGGCGGCGTCGTGAGGATCACCGGCGTCGGGATCTTCCTGGGGCCCAACACCCCCGACCTCGACGCGATGACCCGGCACCTGGAGTACGCGGTCGAGCTGATCGGCATCGACCACGTCGGCGTGAGCACCGACCATTCCTTCGACGCCGCCGACTTCCTCGACGAGATCCGCAACCACCCGGATTCCTTCGACGACTCCTACACCCGCTGGGGCGACATCCGGTGGATGCCACCGGAGACCTTCATCGGCCTCGACCGCCACCTGGCCGGTCGGGGATGGTCCGACGCCGACATCACCGCCGTCCTCGGCGGCAACTTCCGCAGGGTCGCCGAGCAGTCCTGGTGACGTGACCCCGGTTCCGGTTGCGGCTCAACCATCCAAAGGGGTTGCGGCAGAGTGTTGTTGGTCTTGCCGCGTTGATCTGGTTACGGTGATTGAGCCGGTACCGAGCGTAGCGAGGCACCGTGTCGAAATCTTCGTGAGTCGATGTCGGATCCGGTTGGGGGCATTGTTGTCTCGCCGGGTTTCGACTCGGGTCCTCGCCTGGC
>NZ_BCNF01000101.1 GCF_001485495.1 Gordonia desulfuricans NBRC 100010
TCTCCGTAGCGTGCGTTGGGTGGTGACCACGTCCGAGTTGGTCACGCTGTCGAGTTCGGCCGACAAAGGCTCGACAACCATCAACTGGGCGTCGCTGATCGATCCTGTCCTACTGAGGTGCCCGCGATCTGCCCGAACGGCGCAGTTACACCGGCTGTTCGGTGATCTCGGTCTGGCTACGGCCGGCGATGGTGAACGCGCACAGCGAGACCGCGGCGGCGACGATCATGACGATCGCCAGGGGAGCGGCCGTGGCCGAACCCTTGATACTCACCAGCGGGGAGACCACTGCGGCGATGCCGAACTGCAATGCACCGATGACGGCCGACGCGCGGCCGGCCCGTGCACCCGCCGACGACAGTGCGAGGGCGGTGCCGTTTCCGAGTACCAGGCCGAGGCTGCCGACCACGGCGACCAGCGGGATGGCCAAGGACCACGACGGCGCGGAGGTCGCGACCAGGATCGCGAAGACGATGGTGGCGCTGGACATCACGAGCAGGCCGATCCGCATCAGATCGCGGACGGCGTGGGTGGCGACGAGGCGCGCCGACAAGGCGCTGACACAGACCAGGCACAACGAGTTGGCGCCGAAGGTCAGGCCATACTGCGAACTGCTGAGCCCGATCATGTCCTGGTACAGGAACGGTGACGCCGAGATGTAGCCCATCAGCACGGCGAAGGCGAAAGCGAAGGCCACACTGTACGAGACGAACTGGCGGTTCCGCAGGATCGACGGCGCCTGTTCGGCACTCGACGTGTCGCCCTTGCGACGGGAGCGCTTCTCCGGCGGCAGGGACTCGCGGATGACGGTGACGATCGAGACCAGCATGGCCACCGACAACGCCAGCACCACACTGAGGATGCCGCGCCATCCGAACGGGCCGACCAGGAACCCGCCGATCAGCGGGGCCACCACCGGGGCCACCCCACCGACGATCATCATCAGGCTGAAGGCGCGTGCCGCCTGCTTGCCGACGGCCAGATCGGCGATGATCGCCCGACCGATCACCATGCCGGCCGCACCACCGAGTCCCTGGACGAAGCGCGCCGCCACCAGCACCCCCACCGTCGGGGCCATCACCGTCACCACGCCCGCGGCCACACACAGCACCGAACCCACCAGCAGTGGTGTGCGACGCCCGAACCGGTCCGACAACGGACCGAACGTCAACTGGCCGACGGTGACACCGATCAGGAATGCGGTCAGCGAGAGTTGCACCGCGGTCTCCGACGCGTGCAGTTCCTCGGTCATCTCGGGGAATGCCGCCAGATACAGATCGGTGGCGAACGGCGCCACCGCCGACAACAGGGCCAGGACCAGCAGGATGGGGCCGGTGACGCCACCTCGAGCGGTCGACGGCGGACCCGCGGTCTCGCGGGTGGAATCGGTCGAGGAGGTGGACGTGCACATTTGGTTATGAAAACATATCTACATGACGGATGTCGACCGCAACGATCTGCTCATCGAGATCGCCGACCGAGTCCTGCGGGTCGGGCGTGAGGTGGAACCGCATGGTCCACGGGGGGTCGTCGGGGCGGTGGAACTGTCCGGGACCGAGGCGTCGGTGATGCGGTGGATCGACCGCAATCCGGGGACCACGCCCGCCGAGGCAGCCGATGCCACGGTGCTCAAACGCAGCAATCTCAGTGCGGCGCTGCGGTCGCTGGAGGCCAAGGGGATGATCGAACGTCGCCCCGACCCCGACGACGCCCGATCGGTGCGGCTGTACGGCACGCCGATCGCGGACGACTCGATCGCCAAGGTGCGTGCGTTCTGGGTCCAGATGCTCGGCGGGGCATTGGACCAGACGCCCCCGGCGGGGACGCAACCGATCGACATGGACGACCTGCGGGTCACCTTCCGTGTGCTGGACCTGCTCGCCGAGCGCTTGCGCACCGGCCACTGACGGTGACCGAGTGCACACTGGAGGGCAGGGCCGCCCCACCCGCGGTCCGCACCCGACGATGGGAGGCCACTGATGGCTGGTGAGAACGGGCCCTTCGGATTCGATCCGGACGACCTCGACAGATTCGCTCGCGAGGCCGGTGAGGGCCTGCGCGAGGTGTTCGGGAAGATGTTCGCCGGCAACGCCGCTCCCGGTGTGTGGGCGAGCTTCGTCGACGCTTCCGGCCGCCGTACCGAGACCCGGCGGGAACCGGCGACCACCGGGCAGACCGGCTCCGGCGTCTGGGCGGTGTTCGTCGTCGACGACACCGGCGGGGCGCGGGTCGAGCAGGTCTATGCCTCCGAACTCGACGCGCTGCGCGCCAACCAGTACAACACCGACCCGAGTCGTCGGGTGCGGTTCCTGCCCTACGGCATCGCGGTGAGCGCCCTCGACGGTTCCGCCCTGGAATCGGGTGAGGACCCCGCCGACAGCTGATCGGCTCGGCGGTACGGCAAGATCATCGAGGTGATCGTTCTCGCCGAGGCAACCTCGGAGGCATCCAGTGCCACGACGCTGTTCTGGATCGCCGTCGCCGCCGTCCTGGCCCCACTGGTGGCCCGCCTGACCCGCCGCTACGTGCCCGAGGTCGTGGTGCTGCTGGTCCTCGGCATGCTGGTGGGCCCCTACGTCCTCGACGTCGCCGATCCCGGATCGGTGGCGCCGGTCAGCCAGCTGGGCCTGGGCATGCTGTTCCTGCTCGCGGGATTCGAGCTCGACTCGTCGTTGCTGCGCGGCCGAACCGGAGCCGTCGCCGGCGGCACGTGGCTGGTGAGTCTGGTGATCGCGACGGTGGTGCTGTCGCTGCTGGTTGACACCGGGGATTTCACCGCACACGTGGCCATCGCGATCGCCATGACCTCGACCGCGCTCGGGACGCTGTTGCCGATCCTCAAGGCCGACGGTCTGCTGCGACTGCCGCTGGGACGTTCGGTGATGGCGCACGGCGCGATCGGCGAGCTGGGACCGATCCTCGCGATGTCGTTGTTGCTGACGAGTCGCAACCTGCTCGGTGCGGTGATCGTGCTGGTGCTGTTCGCCATCGCGGTGGTGTTCATCGCACGGGTACCGCAGCATGCGGCGCGGGTACCGGGGCTGCGGTCGGCGATCACCGAGATGGACGCCGGGACGTTCCAGCTGTCGGTGCGGGTGGTGATCCTGCTGCTGGCATCGCTGATGGCGGTGGCCGCGGTGTTCGACCTCGATGTGGTTCTCGGCGCCTTCGCGGCCGGTCTGATCCTGCGTCGGCTGATCCCGGAGGACAGCGGGGTGGCCGGTCGGCTCGAGGTGATCGGCTTCGGGTTGCTGATCCCGGTGTTCTTCGTGACGTCGGGGATGAACATCGACCCGGGCGCCGTCGCCCAACATCCCGGACTGTGGGCGATCCTCGTGGTGGGGATCGGGGTGGCCCGCGGGGTTCCGGTGTGGGTGTCGGAACGATTCGTCGGGCACGCTGCCACACCGCCGGACGAGCGGCAACGTGTGCAGGTGGCGTTCTATGCGGCGACCGGCCTGCCGATCATCGTGGCGGTCACCAGTGTCGCCGTCGACGGTGACCTGATGAGTGCGCAGCTGGCATCGATCATGGTTGCAGCCGGCGCGACGACGGTGCTGATCTTCCCGCTGGTGGCACGGTTGCTCACCCGGAAAGACAGCACCGCCGTCGGTGACACGGATTCGGACGCGGCTGCGTCAGACGGTCAGAGGTACTGACCGCAGACCGGCCAGGCGCCGGGGCCCTGGGTGGCCAGGGTGTTCTCGGCGACGCGGATCTGCTCCTCGCGCGAGGCGCCGTCCGGGCTGCCGGTGCCGCCGTTGGCGGCCCAGGTGCTCGGGGTGAACTGCAGGCCGCCGTAGTAGCCGTTGCCGGTGTTGATGCCCCAGTCGCCGCCGCTCTCGCACTGGGCGACTGCGTCCCAGTTGTGGCCGGTGTCGGCCGAGGCGGTTGCGGTGGCCAGACCGAAGGGTGCCACTGCCAGTGCACCGATCAGGCCGGCGCGAACGGCGAGCTTCTTCATGGTGGTCGTCATCGTTTTCCTCCTCTGATTCACCCTCGAATTCGGGTGATTCGCGGACCGGTGGCGACCATACGGGGTTGGTAACGGTCAGGTCACTTCCGACATTGCGACCTGCGCCGGAAGTATCACGGATGAATAACAACGTTAATTTACTGTGTATTACCTGCGTATTACGGCGTGTCGGACCAGAATGCAGAGAATGTGAAAGTGTCCGATTTGTGAGGAAAGCCACGGATAAACTGTGAGCCGAATCACTGGCCAAAAGCCCCTGTTGTGTGATGAATGTGTCGGATGTGGCGACGACCTGGGGAATGCGCGTGCGGCCCAGGCCTGCGATGTCACCCGGCGTCGGATGCCGGCCCCGAAACCCCGCGTGGACGGGCCGACCGGATCGCCGGGTGCCCCCACCTGTCCGACCGGCCGGTTCGGTGCCGAACCGATCGGTTAGCGGCTCCGCACCGGCAGACTGGGTGACGTTGTGTGCGAGTGGTGAGGAGATTGTCGTGGAACAAACCGCAAACGTCGAGCAGGCCGGGCCGATCGAGGTCGGTGTTACCGCGCCGCTGGGGGTGATCACCCTCGCGAACGCCCGACGGCGCAATCCGTTGTCGAGCGAGACGATGCGGGCGATCACCGCCGCGCTACGCGGATTCGCCGACGACACCGCGGTACGAGTGGTGATCATCCGCGCCCTCGGTCCGGCCTTCTCCGCCGGACACGATCTGGGTGAACTCGTCGACCGGACCCTCGAGGACGAGCAGGCCGTCTTCGACACCTGCGTGGAGATGATGACCGCCGTCCACGACCTCGACAAACCGGTGATCGCCGAGGTGTCCGGGATGGCCTTCGCCGCCGGGTGCCAGCTGGTGGCGACCTGCGACCTCGCTGTCGCATCGTCGGCGGCCACGTTCAGCACACCCGGCGTGCGGATCGGGTTGTTCTGTTCCACCCCGATGGTCGCGGTCACCCGGGCCATCGGGCGCAAACGTGCCATGAAGATGCTGCTCACCGGCGACCCGATCGACGCGGCGACCGCCGCCGACTGGGGACTGGTCAACGACGTCGTCGACCCCGACGATCTCGAGGGCACGGTGCGGGATCTGGCCCTGTCGATCGCCGGGTCGAGCGCGGCGACCCTCGCCATCGGCAAGCGCGCCTTCTACCGGCAGATCGACGAGACCGAGCCGCGCGCCTATCAGATGATGTCGGAGACGATGGCGACCAACGCCATGACCTGCGATGCGCAGGAGGGGATGAGCGCCTTTCTCGCCAAGCGTCACCCGGTGTGGACCGACAGCTGAGCCCGGGTCACCCTGGCCGGCGGGCTCACTTCTCTGTCGGGCTCACTTCTTTGGCGGAGTGTCCGCGCCGGTCGGGCCGTCGGGGCTAGGAGGGGGCCCGGCGTCGGGGGTTGTGTCGGGGCCGTCGTCGGGCCCCGGTGGCGGTGTGGACTCGGTGGCCACCGACGAACCTCCGGTGCCCGAGCCGCCGTCCTCCGGCCCGGGCGCCTCGGAGTCGTCGGTCGTCGGGGCGTCGCGTTTGGGCGTGGACGACGTGAGCAGCACATCGGCCCAGCGGGTCGACGGGTCGATGTCGATCAGCAGTGCCTTGCACATGATGGTCAGCGGCACCGCCAGGATCGCACCCAGACCGCCGAGCACCCAGGCCCAGAAGATCAGTGAGATGAACGTCAGCGTGGTGGAGAGTCCGACGGCATCGCCGACGAACTTCGGCTGGATGACCGACTGGATGATCACGTTGATCACGCTGTAGATCACGATCACGAGGAGCATCTGACCCACGCCGCCGTCGAGCAGGCCGAGCAGCGCCGGTGGGATGACGCCGATCACGAAGCCGATGTTGGGGATGTAGTTGGTGATGAACGACAACAGACCCCACAGGATCGGCAGGGGGATGCCGATGATCCACAGCGCCACCGAATCGAAGACCGCCACGATCAGGCCGAACAGCGTCGACACCCACAGGTAGCTGCGGGTGGCCTGCGCGAAGGATGTGAAAGCCGCTGCGACATCGGGTCGTTCGGCGCGCAGGATGTCCATCCGGTCGCCGAAGGCGACGCTGTCGGCGGCCATGAACAACAGGATGGCGAGGATCAGGATGAGCGCCGAGGTGACACCGAGGGTGGATTGCAGCACATCGCTGACCACGCCGATCACCTTGCTCGAGTCGACGTGCGAGAGCATGTCCTGCACCTTGTCGTGGCTGACGCCATGCGAGGTGAGGAAGTTCTGGAAGTCGTGCACCAGATCGTTGAACTTGTCGCTGTAGGTCGGCAGGATCGTCGCGAGCCGGGCCACCGAGTACACCAGGGATGCGAACAATCCGATCAGGATGCCGTAGACCAGCAGGAGTGTGGTCAGGAACGCCACCCATGTCGGTGCGCCCTTCTTGTGGAGCCATCCGGCCACCGGTGACACCGCGACGGTGAGCATGAGGGCGAGGAACACCGGGGCGACGATCGACGACACCGACTTGATCCCGGCGACGGCCACCACCAGACCGGCGAGGGTCACCAGCACGATGGTGCCGCGCGGCATGGACCAGTCCGGCGGGTCTTCCCGCACCACCGTGGGGGCGGGGGTCTTGCGGCTGCGCGCCATGGTCTCCCTCTCGTCCGAGGGACCTCCGGACAACCCGGATCAGTACGCGAGGACGCGGTCCCGGCTGGATCGTAATTCCTGTGCGTGGCCTGGGAGGTGGCATCGCGGGTACACCGCGATGAAATCATCCTCGGCGGGTGAGCGCCTTTAATCCCGGCGTGGTTTCAAGGGTGGGCTGGGCCGCCGCGGATCGACAGACTGTCGTGGCCGAAACCGATGGAAGGACCACCGTGACCGCCACGACCACCCGTGAATACACCGACACCGACCTCGACGAGATCTTCCGTCCGGTCTTCGACCGCATCGCCGAGGGCGCGGTGCGCCGGGAGTCCACGCGCGAACTGGCCCGCGAGGAGATCGGCTGGCTCAAGGACGTGCGGTTCGGTGCGCTGCGTGTGCCCGTCGAACTCGGTGGCTACGGCGCGTCGGTACGCACCCTGTTCCGTCTGCTGATCGACCTGGCGGCCGCCGAATCGAATCTGCCGCAGGCACTTCGGGTGCACTGGTCGTTCGTCGAGGACCAATTGCTGTCCACCGACGCCCCGGCCCGCGAGCAGTGGCTGCGGGCGGTGGCCGACGGCACGCTGGTCGGCAACGCCATCACCGAGCCCGGGGTGGGTGCGGTCGACCGCTACCGCACCACCGTCACCGAGGTCGACGGCGGACTCAAACTGGACGGCACCAAGTACTACAGCACCGGCAGCCTCTACTCCGATCACATCCTGGTGGCCGCCGACCGCGATGGCGAGCGGGTGTCGGTGCTCGTCGACGCCGACGCCGACGGTGTCACCCAGCACGACGACTGGGACGGATTCGGGCAGCGTCTCACGGCCAGCGGCACCACCGAGTTCGCCGGCGTGGACGTGCCCGCCGACCGTGTGCTCGGCGCGGGCTACGGCGCCCCCGGTCGCACGTACGCGACGTCGTATCTGCAGCTCGTCCAGCTGGCCGTTCTCGCCGGGATCGCCCAGCGCGCACTCGACGACGTCGCCGGCTGGGTGCGGGCCCGCACCCGCACCTTCACCCACGCCGCAGCCGACCTGCCGCGCGAGGATCCGTTGGTGCAGCAGGTGATCGGCCGGCTGTCGGCGGCCGCGTACACCTCGCGGACGCTGGTCCTCGACATCGCCGAGAAGCTCGATCGGATCCTCGACCGGGGGGCCACCGACGAGGCGCTGATCGACGAGGTGGAGTTCGACGTCGCCCGCGCCCAGCATGCGGTGATCACCACCGTCCTCGACGCCACCACCCAGTTGTTCGAGGTCGGCGGCGCATCGATCACCTCCGAGCGGTTGCGGCTCGACCGCCACTGGCGTAATGCGCGCACCATCTCCGCGCACAATCCGCTGATCTACAAGCTGCAGGCGATCGGCGACCACGTCCTCAACGGCACCGACCTGCCGTATGCGTGGAGCGCGGGGAAGCGGTAGCATCCGCCGGTCGGGACCCGAATTCCGTTCAGCGGGTGCCGAACACCGTCGGCCCGGCGCTCGATCACCTCGGCCGGGCGCCGGTTTCGGTCGGCGCGGCGTCGTTCGTGGCCGAGAGCGCATCGGTGAGCAGGGCGAGGTAACGGTCGACGTCGGGACAGATCTGCGGTGATGTCGTCACCGAGATGGTCACCGTGTCGCCCAGTCCATGGATTCCGTGGGTGAGCCCCTGGGCGGGGGACAGCGCCGGGAACCCGGCGGTGAACCGCACGGGAGCGCCGGCGAGTTCGAGATCGGCGGGTCCCCGGTCGACCGACGACACCACGGTGATCCCGGTCATCGTCGTCGGCGGCCGCATCGGGTCGAACAATGCTATACCCCACCGGGTCAGGGGTGCCGGGGTGGCGTCCTCGGCCCGGCGGGCCGCCCGGTGTCCGGGATCGACGACCCGGGCCCGTCGGATCTGCTCCACGATGTCGGCCGACAGGTCGATACCAGTGTTGTGGAAGTTGTTGCGGCACGCACCGTTCGGGGTTTCTCCGATGGTGAGCTCGACGACGGGGGATGGACCCGGGTCGCCGAGATAGGCTCGCAGGGCGGTCGAGATCGCCTGCAGCACTGCGACGGTGACGCTGTGGCCACCCGCGGGGAGGTCGGCACGCCCGACGGTGACGGTCCGCAGGAGCCGATCCGGTCCCGGCGGACGATTGAGGACCCCCGGTGCCACACCCGACGACGGTGCGGTGCGGGACGACGCCATCCGGGCGGCGGCGATACCACGGAACACGTTGTCGGCCAAGGCGAACGGGAATCGTGTCAGGCCGAGTGCGGCGGTTGCGATCCCGGGGACGCCGCGTTCGCGTGGGGCGTCGGGTCGGGGAGCGGGATCGGGCGTCAACAGCTCTCGTGCGATCGACGAGGTCCGCCGGCCGTCGCCGACGGCGTGTGCGATCTGCAGGACCAGCACGCAGTGCTCGTCGTCGACCGGACCGAACAGGTGGATCCGCCACGCGGATCGGGTGGCGTCGAGGTGATCTGCCATCAGTTCGCCGAGCCGATCGAGGCATCCCTGCCACGTCCACGGGCTGCGATGCACCCGCACCTGCCCGGCATCGGGTCGCGCGTCGACCCAGTACGGGCGGTCGAGGTTGCCCGGCACCTCACCGATCCGCAGGGTGAGGTCGGGGACGCGGGATGCGCGCAACACGAGCATCTCGGCGACGTCGTCGAGCGGTACGTCGGGGAGGTCGAAGACGTACAGCAGGAACTGGTCGGAGGCGATCCGCGACGCCATCCAGTGCACCCGCGCATCCACCGGTTCCATCCGTTGCACACCGACACGGTAGCCGGTGCCCGGCGGACGGGTTCGTGCGCCCGGCCGGCGTGATCGTGGGCCCGGTGAACGGTTCCGGCGTCGGCTCAGGGCAGCTCTCGGTTGGTGGTGCGCCCGGCCACATGCGGGGGTACCACCTCGTTGGGGCCCTTGGGGGCGCGGGTCAACCGCTTGGGCAGGCGGTCGGCGAGACCGCCGAGCGGCGACACCGTCTGGTTGAGCAGTTCCACCGTCGCCGACAACTCGTGCACGGTGTCCTGCATCGCGACCAGGCTCGGTGCGAGCTGACCGATCACCTCGGTGAGCTCGGTGATCCGGTCGAGCGGACCGCCCGGTGCGATGGCCCGCTCGACGGCACCCTCGGCACCGAGTAGCTGGTCGAGCAGGCCGTCGTCCTCGGCCGCGCGGTCCAGCACGCCACCCGGTGCGGTCAGCTTGTCGAGCACGCCGTCGGGTGCGGTGAGCTTGTCGACGATGCCGCCCTCCGACGTCAGCCGCTCCAGGATGCCGTTGTCCTCGGTCATGCGATCGAGGATTCCGCCTGGGGCGGTGAGCTTTTCGAGTAGACCGTCGCTGGCGGTGAGACGATCGATCACACCGCCGGCAACCAACAGCCGCTCCAGCGGACCGCCCGAGGCGATGATCCGTCCGAACGGCCGGTCCGGGCCGAGGAGCTCGGCGAGCTGGGCGAGCAGGGCCAGCGGCGCCCGGACGTTGGCGAGCTCGTCGTCGGAGATCCCGAGCGCATGGTTGACCTCGTACTGCACGTTGCTCGTGGTCAGCCGGGCGATGTTGAGCGCTGACTCGGCCGCGGTCAGGGTCACCCCGGTGACGGCGAATCCGAGCTGGAACGGGAACTCGGCGAGCTTGCGGATGTCGATCCCGCCGCGGTTCGGGGTGGCGGAACCGGAGTCTGAGCCCATGGCCGAACCCTAACCCTTGCCGCCGGCGTCCTTGGCGGCTTTGGCCGCCGCCTTGGCCGACTTCTTGAACTCGCGCACCTTCTGCAGCGACTCCGGGTCGGTCACGTCGGCCACCGACCGGTATCCCTTCTTGCCGTAGTCGCCGACGACGGTGGTCCAGCCCGCAGGCTTGACCCCGAGTTGCTTGGCGACCAGTGCGGTGAAGATCTTGGCCTTCTGTTCGCCGAATCCCGGCAGATCGCGGATCCGGGTGAACAGGTCCTTGCCGCTGGTGGCCTCGGTCCAGATCTTCGCGGCGTCACCGTCATAGGTGTCGACGACGACGCGGGCCAGCTGCTGGATACGTCCGGCCATCGACCGCCCGTACCGGTGGATGGCCGGCGGTGTGGCGCACAGGTCGGCGAAGGCGTCGGGTTCGGCGTCGGCGATCGCGGCCGGATCGAGGGTGCCGAAGCGTTCCTTGATCTTCGCGGGTCCGGCGAACGCACGTTCCATCGGGAACTGCTGGTCGAGCAGCATTCCGGCGAGGAGTGCGAACGGGTCGGTGGACAGCAACTCGTCGGCGACGGGATCCTGGGCAATCTGCAGTTTCGCCATGAGCTCCATCCTAGGACCCCTACACTGTGGCCCATGCCGCAGTCCGGGTCCCTGGGGTCGTCTCCGTCCGCCGTCGTACATCCGTCATCGGCAGGGCGCCGGCGCCGCCGGGTGCTCATGGTGCTCGTGACGGTCGTGGCCGCGGTGTCGGCGCTGCTCGGTACCACCGCGACTCCCGCGTCGGCGTTGCCGAATCCGGAACCGAACTATGTCGCCACGATCCGCTGCGACAGTGCCAATCCGTGGCCGGCGCCGCGGATTCCGGTGTGGGTGGACGTCTACAACCAGATCGCCTTCCCGTCCGACGGTCTGCCCGGACCGGCCATCGCGCTGATCGGCTCGTCCCGGGCCAAGCAGGCGGTCCTCGAGTTCACCGTCGAGGTGCGGGTCACCTGGCGCAATCTGCGCACCGGACGCCAGGGCACGGTGACCGTGCCGAGTCGGGGGCCCGTCGTCACCTGGCAGGTGGTCCTGCATCCGGGTTCGGGTCCGGTGGCCTTCACCATCCATCAGAAGATCGGGGCACTCGCCTTCGTCCCGATGGTCAATCCGCAGTATTCGAGCTGTTCGGGACGCGCCCTCGCCTGACCGCTGTCCGGCAGCGGCCCTCGGTGGAACCCGCGTACCACAACTCGCCCCGGCGTGTGCGCCGATTCTGCCCGGTATGAGCAGGGCCACCGAGTAGCGTGACCCCTAGTCGTCCGACCACCCGACGTCGGGCCCGTGCAGACGAGGTCAACTCGATGTCAGAAGCGCACAACAGATCCGAGCAGCATCGGGCGGAGATCGCGGCCCAGCACACCGCCAAGGTGATCGGGGTGTCGGTGGCGGCGGCCGTCGGCGGATTCCTGTTCGGATTCGACAGTTCGGTGATCAACGGAGCGGTCAGCTCCATCCAGGACACTTTCGGTCTGGGCTTCCTGCTCAACGGATTCGCCGTCGCGATCGCCCTGCTCGGCTGTGCGCTGGGCGCGTGGTTCGCGGGCCGGCTGGCCGACCTCTGGGGTCGCAAGCGCGTCATGCTGCTCGGCTCGGCGCTGTTCATCATCTCCGCCATCGGCACCGCCTACACCCAGACGCTGTGGGATCTGTTGCTGTGGCGTGTACTCGGCGGTCTCGGCATCGGCATCGCCTCGGTGATCGCACCGGCCTACATCTCCGAGATCGCGCCCGCACGCTACCGCGGCGCCCTCGCCTCGATGCAGCAGCTCGCGATCACCCTCGGCATCTTCGCCGCACTGCTCTCCGACACGTTGCTGCAGAACACCGCGGGCGGCCCGGAGAAGGATCTGTGGTGGGGCCTGGAGGCCTGGCGGTGGATGTTCCTCGTCGGTGTGGTCCCGGCCGTCGTGTATGGCCTGCTCGCCCTGTCCATCCCGGAGTCGCCGCGATATCTGGTGGGCCGCAACCGTGATGAGGAGGCCGCCCGCATCCTGCAGGAGGTCACCGGCGAGCCGAACCCGCTCGACCGCGTCAAGGAGATCCGGCTGACCGTCAAGCGCGAGTCCTCGGCGAGGCTCGCCGACATCCGCGGTCCGTCGTTCGGCCTGCATCCGCTGGTGTGGGTGGGCATCTGGCTGGCGATCCTGCAGCAGTTCGTCGGGATCAACGCGATCTTCTACTATTCGACGACACTGTGGGAGTCGGTCGGATTCAGCACCGACGATGCCTTCACCACCTCGGTGATCACCGCCGCGATCAACGTCGCGATGACCTTCGTGGCGATCCTGTTCGTCGACCGGATCGGCCGGCGAATCCTGCTCTTGGGCGGGTCGATCGGTATGTTCATCGGCCTGGTCCTGGCGTGTGTGGCATTCACCCAGTCGGTCACCACCACCAGCGCCGAGGGCGAACCCATGACGACGCTGCCCGATCCGTGGGGGGTGATCGCCCTGATCGGTGCCAACCTGTTCGTGATCGCCTTCGCCGCGACGTGGGGACCGGTCATGTGGGTGATGCTCGGCGAGATGTTCCCCAACCGCATCCGCGGTGTGGCACTGGGTGTCTGCACCGCGTTCAACTGGCTGGCGAACTTCACCATCTCCATGCTGTTCCCGCAGATGTCCAAGGTGCTCGGGCTCGGCTGGATCTACGGCTTCTTCGCCTTCTGTGCGGCGGCGTCGTTCTTCTACGTCCGTGCCAAGGTGCACGAGACCAAGGGGATGGAACTCGAGGAGATGGACGCGGTGGCCGAGTCCGAGCTGACCCACATCACCGGGAAGCGCGCGGGGTAGGGACGGCCGCCTCGTCTCTGCCCGACCACGTCGCTACTCGGCCATCGTGTGGCGTCCACGCTCAACGGCCGGGACGCGTCTCCTTCGACAACCCGTCGATCAACAGCGCCTGCGCGGTGAAATAGCTTGCCAGCACCCAGACCTCGCCCGCGATGCGCAGTGTCGGGTGATCGATCAGGTGCCGTCGGTTGAGGATCGTCAGATCCGACGCCAGGAACAGCAGCCCGCCGATACGCAGTTGCCGGCCCGACGGATCGCCGCGGTGGTCGAGGTCGGCGGCCAACGCCGACATCGTCGCCAGGGTGTTGCCGTAGGGGCCGAGTACCGGTAACAGCCGGGGCCGGTGGTAGGCGACGATCGCCGCGGACTCGCCGAGGGCGGCCATCCGCGGGGCGAGTGATCGTCCACGGATACGCGCACCCCGACGAGCCATCAGCGCACAGTACGACAACTGCGCACCGGCGAAGAACGTTGCGCCCCAGGCCAGCCGGCTGTCCTTGGCGGTCAGCGGTGCCGACACCGGCCGACGACGCACCTCGTCGTCGGATTCGACAGGGGAGAACTCCTCGAGCAGCATCGCGCGGTCGCCGATCATCGACGTCCCGATCGCCGTGGCCAGCAATGTGTTGTCGAGAACGGAGCGGTCTCGCCAACCGCGGGCCGCAGCCCCCGCCACCAGCAGCATCGGCAGGGGCTTGGTGAGCGAGGCGGCACGGCGGGAGCCGAGCGCGCCGGCTGCGGTGGCGGCGGCCGTCACCGCACCGAAGAGCAGTCGATTCACTTCGTCACCCGTGCCACGAACCCTCGGATGTCGTTGTCGGCCATGGTCTGTGCCTGCGCCGCATCCGGAGTGAGATAGGTCCGGGCGGTCACCCGGCGGTCGGCGACCCGGGCATCGTTGAGGTACTTCAGGGTCACCGGCACCACCACATTCGGGTCCTGCAACGTCTGGCTCATCAACACCGGCCGGGTGAAGCCGCGGGTCGGCAGCTCCGACGCCGAGTTCAGGATCGTGGTGAGCTCACGGTTCCCCGACAACGCCTTGCTGAACAGCGTGCCGAGCGACACACCGCCGACGGCGCGCGTCAGATCGGCGGCACACAGGCTGGTGGCCTTGGTCATCCAGGTGCGTCCCGCGGCGGTGAGGTAGTCGTCGAGACCCACCGTCGGATGGGCGGTGCGGATGGCGGCGAGGGTGTAGAGCGCCTCGGTCTCCAGTCCGGCGGGCAGGTTGGAGGTACTGGGGCCGAGATTGCCCAGCAGTGCGGCGAGTTCGGCGGGGATCGACGTCGCCGCCGAGCCCCGGAAGTCGAGCTTCGGTCCCTGGTTCGCGGTCGCGTTGCGCGCCAGGAGAATTGCGGCAGAGGCGCCCTGTCCTTCGCCCACCGCGACCCACGCCTTCGACAGTTCGTCGGAGATGTCACTGCTGGCCCGGACGGCGTCGAGGATGTTCTGTGCGGTGGTCGGAAGGTCGTAGTACTGCGGGGTTCCCGGGGTGCCGAGACCGCTGTAGTCGGTGCTGACCACGGCATAGCCCCGCGAGAGCCAGGTGCGCAACTGGTCGACGTCGACATCGGTCGGGCGGACCGACGGTGCGCAGTCGTCGGCCAGGCCGCGGGAGCCGTGCGCCCAGGCGACGACGGGATAGCCGCCGCGCGGTGCTGCGCCGGGCGGCAGATACAACGATCCGGTGGTCAGATGCGGTTGTCCGTCCGCGCCGGTGGACCAGTAGGTGAACTGATTGCCCGAGCGGGCGCCGGCGAGCAGGCCGTTGCCGGGGATGGGGCGGTTGGCGAACACCGAACCCGCCGACTGCGCCGCCGACCGGGCGGTGGTGCTCGGGGTGGTGGTGGTCGAGGTCGACGGAGGTGTGGTGGTGTCGGGGGTGGTCTCCGACGGTGTGGTGGGATCGGCGGATGCGATCACGGTCCCGGTGACCGCCGCGGCGGCCACCACGGTGACGGCCAGGATCGCGCCGGCGAGGCGGAGGCGGGCGGCGACCTGCCGAGGGCGTCTGTTGACGGTGATCATTGTGCGTCGACCACGCCGATCGCGGGCAGGAAGTAGCAGGTGCGGTCGCCGTTCTGCGCGGTGCCGTAGACCGCGGACAGGATGGTGCCGTTACCGGTCTTCACCGGCGCCAGCCGGATCGCGCCGAGCGCGGGGAAGATCCTGGTGAGCGCGGCGTTCTCGGTGCCGGGGAGCGGCTCGAGATCGACCACGCCGCCCTGGAAGGTGTTCACGTTGAACCACGCGACCTGCATCTTGCCGCCGGTGGTGGCGGAGGCGGGCACGAACGCATAGCCGGTCTCACCGTCGTCGACGATGTTGAGCGGTGCGACCGGCTTGAGGCCGATCATGCCGAGCAGATCGTTGAGCGGGGCGGTGGGGTCCTGTTGCAGGGGCCACGGTCCGGCCACCGCGCCGGCGCCGGCGGTGACGATGCCGAGCGGGTTGTCGTCGGTGGGGGTGGTGCAGAACGGTGCGACCGACGGGGTGAAGGTCTGGATCCCGGCCAGTTTGAGCAGGGCCAGCGGATCGGTCTCGGCGACGGGGTGGGCGGCGGTCGCGGCGGACACCGTGGTTCCCGAGCCGAGGCCCAGCTGGCCGAGCAGGCCGGTGATCTGGTCGGGGGAGATCTGGCCGATGCTGCCCTGCACCAGTTGGGCGGCCTGGATCAGCATCTGGTCGGCGCCGGCGGCCTTGAGGGAACGGACGGCCTCGGCGAGCTGGCTGTCGAGGGGGACCGCACCGAGCTGGATCTGCTCGAGCAGCGACTCGGGGGAGCTCGGGGTGGCCGGCGTCGAAGGTGTGGCGGGAGCAGCCGGGGAGGCCGGTGCTGCGGGAGCGGCGGGGGCCGTGGGTGCCGCGTGTGCGAACCCGCCACCGAATGCGACGCCGGTGGCCACGGCGAGTCCGACGATGCCCACACCGAGGCGCCCGGGCCGTGGTCGGCGGGTCTGCGGCATCCCCGTCGACGGGGTGTTCGGTGCGGCGGCCATGATGTCTCCTCAACGGCAAATCGTCCCACCGGGCAGGGTGGGACGGATGTGACAGATGTTGCTTGTGTTAAACGAGACCATGTTTGATGCGAGCCTGGCAAGCCGAGTGTCCGAGCTGTGACATCCCCGCGATCAGCGGGAGACCCCTTGGTGCCCAGCGCTTGTGGTCTGCGGGGCCGATGGCGTGCAGGGCCTATGGGCCCGCAGGGGCTGTGGCGCCAGGGACTGCGGTGTGCCGGGACCGGGCGTGTCTCGGGGACGGGACCGCGGCGGCCGGGCCTCGGGCAGCCTCCTCGGGGGCGGTGCCGTCGGACGCCGATGCTGCCGAGACGACAAGACCCCGGCCGTGGGGCCGGGGTCTCGTCGGAAAACGGGTGGGCGCGGATCAGATGATCGCGATGCCGATCGTCGGCGCGATCGGGCAGGAGGTCACCTTGCCCTTGTTCTTGGTGGTCACATCGCCGTAGATGGTCGAGATCACGCGGCCCTTGCCGGTGGTTGCGATACCGGTGAAGGTTCCCGGACCGGAGGTGGCGTTGATCTTGGCGTTGCGCTTGAGCTGCAGCTGGCCGGTGCGGCCGTTGTCGATGTTCAGCCAGCTCACCCACAGTGCGCGGGCCGAGTTGTTCACCGCGGGACCGGTACCCAGGCTGGTGTAGACGTACCCGGCCTGGCCGCGCTTGGGGCCCGGGGCGGGCGCCTGCTGCGGGCCCGCGGTCACCAGGGCGCGGCCCAGCGAGTTGCCGCCGGTCTGGCTGCCGTTGCCGGGCATGCAGCCGAAGCCGAGCGTCGGGTACAGGAATTCCTGGATCTTCGGGGCATTCGGGCCGCTGGGGATCTCGGGCTCGCCGGGCTTGACCACCTTGCGCTCGGCGACCTGATGGGCGGCGAGCTGCTGCTTGCCGGGCTCGCCGAGGAAGTCGATCACCGACTTCCAGATCTGCTGGACCTCGGCCGGCAGCGTCGGGTTCTCGGCGAGGGTGGAGGCCTGGCGCAGCAGGTCCGAGTTCACCCGGCCGTCGGGTCCGGGGGTGGTCACCGAGCCGATGATGGCCGGCGCGAGCGCACCCAGCGAGTCGAGGGTGCGCTGGTCCGGGGCGGGCACCGTGCCCGGGGTGAGGCCCTGGTCGGCGGGGGAGGTCGTTGCTGCGGGCGCGGTCGACGCCGGGGCCGCGGAGGCGGTCGACGGCAGGGCGACGGCGGGGATGGCGAACGCTGCGACGGCCGCGGTTGCGGCGATCAGGCGGCGTGATCGGCTCATCGGTGCTTGCAGGCGCACGAGGTCTCGTCCTATCGATTGTCGTTGTGTACCGCGGGCTTCGCGGCGCACGCTGGCGTTCTCCATACTGCGGACGTCCCCCCGACACCCTGAGAGCACATCGGCGGTCCCGGTCACCCGGTCCTGTACCCGGATGGGCACACCGCGGACGTCGCGGGTCATTCTAAGCCCCGCGGGAGGGTCGCTGTCCAGGCAGCCTAACGCCGCCATCGTGTTACGTATGTGACTGGTGATGCAATTGTTATGCAGGGGGTTTGCCGTCTCCGGGTTCCGGCGCGACGGCGACACCCGCCCGATCGGACCACCTGGTTAGATCGACGGAGCAAGTTCGACAGACCGACCACGTTCGAAGGTCGGGGCCCGTTCGACAGGACGCGCGTCCCGATGAACCCGTCCGCAAACTTCACCGTCCAGGGAGTCCAGTGAGCGCACCACAGTCCATGGTCCGTCCGGCCCGCGCGGCCGCCGCCCGGTTCGGCATCAGGGTCGGGGTGCTCGCCGGCGCACTCGCGATCGGCGCCGGTCTGCTGACCGCCTGTGGGGACGACACGAGCTCGACCACCGAGGTCACGATGCTCACCCACGACTCCTTCGAACTGCCGCAGGACGTGCTCGACGCCTTCACCAAGGAGACCGGCCTCACCCTCAAGATCGTCAAGTCCGGTGACGCCGGTCAGCTCGCGTCGACGATCTCGCTGACACCGGGTTCGCCCAAGGCCGACGTCGTGTTCGGTATCGACAACACCTTCGCGTCCCGTCCGATCGAGGCGGGAGCGCTGGAACCGTACGAAGCGCCGGCCGCCGCCGATGGTGCGGCGGAATATGCGATCCCTGATTCCAATCACGAACTGACCGCCGTCGACCGCGGTGACGTGTGCCTCAACGTCGACGACAACTGGTACTCCAGCCGCAATCTGAAGGCACCGACCAGCCTGCGGGACCTGCGCGATCCCACCTACGCCGCACAGGCCGCCCTGATGGATCCGGGGACGTCCTCGCCGGGCATGGCCTTCCTGCTCACCACCGTCGGAGTCTTCGGGGACGACTGGGAGAACTACTGGCGTCAGGTCTCCGCCGGTGGCGCGGCCATCGTCGCCGGCTGGGAGATCGCCTACAACCAGCTGTTCAGCGCGGGCGAGGGCAAGGGGCCCAAGCCGATCGTGCTGTCGTATGCGTCGTCGCCCGCGGCCACCCCGGGAACCAGCGCGCTGCTCGACAGCTGCTTCCGGCAGGTCGAATACGTCGGCATCCTGCGCGGCGCCCGCAACGAGGACGGCGCGCGCAAGGTGGTCGACTTCATGCTCGGCCAGACCGTGCAGCGCGCACTGCCGTCATCGATGTATGTCTACCCCGTGCAGAAGAAGACCCCGCTGCCCGACGGCTGGGCGCAGCGGGCGCCGGTGCCGCAGTGGACGGTGAGCCTCCCGCCGGCCTACATCGCGCAGAACCGTGAGGCCTGGCTACGGCAGTGGCGCGACGCCGTCGGTCGGTGACCCTGCGCCGTCGGTCGGTGCTTGCGCGCCGTCGGTCGGGCCCGGTGGGCCGCACGTCGACGTTCGCGCGACTGGGTCACGCCGCACTGGTGCTGATCCCCGCGCTGTTCCTGGGGGTCCTGTTCTGCTGGCCGGTCGGGGCGCTCGTCCACCGGGCCGTCGAGGTCGCCGGTGCCGGTGACTCGGTTCCCGAACTCCTCCGGCGAACCCGCGCCCTCGATCTGCTGGGGGTGACACTCGCCCAGGCCGGCGCGTCGACGGTGGCCGCCCTCCTCCTCGCCGCACCGATCGTGTGGCTGGCCGCGCGCCTGCCCGGAGCGGGTTCGGTGGTGCTCACCGTGCTCGTCACGGTGCCGTTCGTGCTGCCGACCGTGGTGGTGGGGGTGGCCTTCCGTGCACTGTTCTCCGGTCCGCTCGCCGGGCTGGGGATCGGCGACGGGTGGGGCGCGGTACTCGCCGCACACGCCTTCCTCAACGTGGCCGTGGTGGTGCGGGTGGTGGGGGCGACGTGGCGGTCGCTCGACACCCGGACCGCCGAGGCCGCCCGCACTCTGGGTGCCACGCGATGGCGCGCCTGGCGGACGGTGACCCTGCCGCGGCTGATCCCGTCGATCGCCGGTGCCGCGGCCCTGGTGTTCCTGTTCTGCTCCACCAGCTTCGGCGTGATCATCATCCTCGGCGGCGGCCGCCTGCGGACGCTGGAGACCGAGATCTACACCCAGGCGATCGGCTACTTCCGCATCCCCGAGGCGGTGGCGCTGTCGTTGCTGCAGATCGTCGTCGTGGTGGCGGTGCTGGTGATGACGCGCGTCGTCGGCGGGGCCGCCGGCGGTACGTCGGGGGAGGGACGTCGCCCGGCTCCCGTCCGCGGCGTCGAGTGGATCGCGGTGGGCGCCGCGACGATCTGGGCGGTCCTCGCCCTCGCCGGACCGATCGTGGTGCTCGCGTTGCGGTCGGTACGACCGAGTGCGGGCGGGTCGTGGACCCTCGCCGGATACCGTTCGCTGGCCGACCCGGTCAACGGGGTGACCCCGCTCGAGACGCTGCGCTACTCGCTGACCACCGCCGTGCTCGCCATGCTGATCGCCGTGGTGGTGGGGCTGCTCGCGGCGATCGCCCTGCACCACACCCACGGGGTCGCCGGTGCGATCGGCAACCTGATCGCGATGATCCCGCTCGGCGTCAGTGCCGTGACCCTCGGCTTCGGCTATCTCATCGTGCTGGCCTCACTGCCGTCCGACGTGGCGGCGTCACCCCTGGTGATCCCGTGCGTGCAGGCGCTGATCGCCGTGCCGGTGGTGATCCGCATCATCATCCCCGCGCTCGAATCGGTACCGCCGCGTCTGCGCGAGGCCGCAGCCACCCTGGGGGCCGGTCCGGTGCGCGTCTTCGTCACCGTCGACCTCCCGATGATCGGCAGATCCGTCACCGCCGCAGGCGGTTTCGCCTTCGTGATGGCACTCGGCGAGTTCGGTGCCACCAGCTTCCTCGCTCGGGCCGACACCACCACCATGCCGGTGCTGATCGGTTCGGCACTCAACCGGCCGGGCGCCGACGCGCTGGCCACCGCGATGGCGGCGTCCATGCTGCTGGTCGCGGTGACCACCGCCGCGGTGGTGGCCGTGGAGGTCTTCCGACCGCGTTCGGGGACACTGATCTAGTGCTCGAGACCGACCGACTCCGCGTGGCCTACGGCTCCGATGTCGTCATCGACGATCTGACCTGGGCCGCCGGTGACACCGACTCGCTGGTCACCGCCTTGCTCGGCCCGTCGGGCTGCGGCAAGTCGACGCTGATCCGTGCGGTCGCCGGACTCGAACGACCCGCCGCGGGGGCCATCCGCTTCGCCGGACAGGACCTGGCACCGATCCCGGCGCACCGCCGTGATTTCGGCGTGGTGTTCCAGGACGGCCAGTTGTTCACCGGGCGCACCGTCGCCGCCAACATCGCCTACGGGCTGCGTATCCGCCGCCGCTCCCGCGCCGAGATCGCGGCTCGGATCGACGAACTCCTGGAACTGGTACACCTCCCCGGGATGCAGTCGCGGCGCGTCGACGAACTCTCCGGTGGGCAGGCGCAGCGCGTCGCCCTCGCCCGGGCCCTCGCCCCGCGTCCGCGGCTGTTGCTGCTCGACGAGCCGCTCGCGGCACTCGACCGGCGCCTGCGTGACAGCCTCGCGATCGAGATCGCCGAGATCGTCCGCGCCACCGGCACTCCCACCATCGTCGTCACCCACGACCACGGGGAGGCCGCGCTGATGGCGGACTCGATCTCGGTGATGCGTGAGGGGGCCATCGTGCAGACCGCGCGGCCCGGCACGCTCTGGGCGGCGCCCGCCGACGAGTGGACGGCACGATTCCTGGGCTGCGCCACCGTGATCGACGCACGGCGTGATGCCGACGGCACCGTTCACACCGACCTCGGGCCGGTGGCCATCGATCTCCCCGGCACGACGGCGCGGCTGGGGCTGCGCGCGGAGTCGGTGGCGGCACAGCCGGTGACCGATCACGACGGCGGTGTCACGGGAACCGTGCTGGCCGTCGCGGACCTGCCCACCGGCGCCCGACTGCGGGTGGCCTCACCGATCGGCGAGATCGATGCGAGTGCGTCGGGGTCGGTGGCGCTCGGCGACCGCGTCGGCCTGCGCCTGGTCCCGGAAAGGGTTGCGGTGGTCGGACGGTGATCGGACGGGATGGGGGGATCGGACGCGATGAGGGGACCGGAGACGATGGGGGCCGGCGGCATGTGGTGGCCGGTGCCGTCCTCGGTGTCGGCGACACCGCCGGGAAACTGCTCCTGGCGCAACGCGACCGGCCCGCTGCGGTGGCCGGGCTGTGGGAACTGCCCGGCGGCAAGGTCGAGGCGGGTGAGACCGATGCCCAGGCACTGCACCGCGAACTCGTCGAGGAACTCGGCGTACAGACCGAAGTGGGTGAACCGCTCACCGGACAGGTGATCCTGTCGGCCGAACTCGTCCTGGTGGCGCGGTGGGCGCGGATCGTCGACGGTGAACCGGTCGCCCATGATCATCGTGCGCTGCGCTGGGTGGACGCCACCGAACTCGTCCGGATGGCCGACGCCGGGGAACTCGTCCCCGCCGACACCGGCTGGGTGCCCGAACTTCTCGCGGCGCTCACCGTCTGACGGACAGATCGAGGCGATCGGTAACCGACATTCTCGTCTCGCCGGGTTTCGACACGGGTCCTCGCCCTTCGGGCTCGGTCCCGGCTCAACCATCGATTGTGTTGTGTGCGTGGGTGTGTGGATTCGTTCTTGTGGTTCGGTCCCGGCTCAACCATCGATTGTGTTGTGTTCGTGAGTATGTGGCTCGCCCTTCGAGCTCGGTCCGGGCTCAACCATCGATTGTGTTGTGTGCGTGGAGTTTGTGTCGGGTGTCGGGGACGGACATTCTCGTCTCGCCGGGTTTCGACACGGGTCCTCGCCCTTCGGGCTCGGTCCCGGCTCAACCATCAATTAAGTTGTGTGCGTGGAGTTTGTGTCGCCCCCGAACAGGCGGCTCCCTGTGCTGGTCGAGCAGTGACGAGGCGATAGCCGAGGAACGGCCGTCGAGACCTCCGGCGGCCGATGTCGGCGACGCAACCGCTGCGAACCGGTCACCGTCGTGACCGTGTCGCGTACGCGTCGACGTAGGGCTGCCCGGCGAGGATCGAGATCTCGCCCATCAGGCGGTCGGTGTCGGCTCGGACGTCGGTCCCGGTGAATTCGAGCGGACGGCCGATCACCACCGACACCCGATGTGGACGACACCATGCCGACCCGGGTGGGTTGACCCGATCGGTCCCGCGCAACGCGATCGGGATGACCGGCGCCCCGGTCGCCGCCGCGACCCGGATCGCCCCAGTGTGGCCGCGATGCACCGCACCGTCGGCACATCGGGTGCCCTCCGGATGAACTGCCCACAGATGGCCGTCGGCCAGCAATGCGGCGGCGGCGTCGAGGGCCGCGCCGGCGCGGTCGCCGCCGTCACGGTCGACCGGGATCTGCCCGACGGCCGAGAAGAACCATCGGCGGGCCCGTCCGGTGGCCCCGGCGCCGTCGAAGTACTCCTGCTTGGCCAGGAAGTGCACCGGCCGCCGCGAGACGAGACACAGCAGCAGCGAGTCGACGACGGCGCTGTGGTTGGCGGCCAGCACCGCCGGCCCGCGCGTCGGGATGTGCTCGGCGCCCACCACGCGAGGACGGCAGGCCAGCCGCAAGGCCGGGCCGATCACCACGTGTTTGAAGAACCGGTACCACCACATCGATCGCTGCCTCCCTGTCCGCCGACAACCTCCGTAGACAATGTCTACGATCCCGATGGTAGACACTGTCTGCATGAGTTCGACATCAGGTGCCGCAGACGACACGCGCACGCGCATCGTCACCGCGGGCGTCGCGCTGCTCGACGAGGAGGGAATCGATGCGGTGGGACTGCGGGCCATCGCCCGGCGGGCCGGCGTGTCGCACGGTGCACCCCGGCGGTACTTTCCGACGCATCGGTCGCTGCTCGCGGCCATTGCGCGAGAGGGGCTGATCGACCTCGGTGCGGCGGTCCGGCCGGCGCTCGAGGCCGACGGCGATCCGCGTGACCAGTTGCGTGCGGCCGCTCGCGCCTACGTCGGCCTCGCCCGGTCGCGCCGCGCCATGTTCGAGCTGATGTTCCGGCACGACATCCTCGACGGCGCCGGGGGAGACCTCCGCGGGCTGTCGCTGCCGCTGCTGCAGGCACTACATGCCGTGGTGGCTGCGGAGAACGATGCGCAACAGGATGCGAAACCGTTGTGGCAGAACACCATTCGACTGTGGTCGGCGATCCACGGGGTGGCGGTGCTGGTCGCCAATCGTGCCCTCGATCCAGTCGCGGAACTGACCGTGATCGACGTCGACGACCTGCTGGACAGCATCGTCGACACGGCTCTGCCGCAACGGTGATCAGGGCCTGACGGGTATCAGGCGGCGCGGGCCTTCTTGAGTGCCTTCCCGAGTTCCTTCTTGCTCAGATGCTTGGTGTCGACCTTCTGCATCCGATGGATCACCACAGGGCAGCGCAGGCATCGGGTGGAGGAACGGCAGCACTTCTTCTTGGGCTTCAGATCGCGTACTTTCTCCGGTTTCACCTTGCCCATGAACAGACCGTAGCACCCACTCGGGGCATTGTGATCGGCGTCTCTCTCGCCGAACCGATACCCTGTTATGCGTTGTCAGTCCACCGGTGGCCACCGGCGGTGGGGAGCGTAGGCCCCCAGTGTGTCGAGCCGCCGCTCCGCACACGAAAGAAGAAACCGTAGTGAGCTCTGCTCCCAACTTCCGCAACGTCGCGATCGTCGCGCATGTCGATCACGGCAAGACCACGTTGGTCGACGCGATGCTCCGCCAGTCCGGTGTCTTCGGCGAGCGGGCCGAACTCGTCGACCGCGTCATGGACTCCGGTGACCTCGAGCGAGAGAAGGGCATCACGATTCTCGCCAAGAACACCGCGGTGCACCGCCGCCAGCCCGACGGCACCGAGGTCGTCATCAACGTCATCGACACCCCCGGCCACGCCGACTTCGGTGGCGAGGTCGAGCGCGGCCTGTCGATGGTCGACGGCGTCGTGCTGCTGGTCGACTCCTCCGAGGGCCCGCTGCCCCAGACCCGCTTCGTCCTGCGCAAGGCGCTGTCGGCGTCGCTGCCGGTGATCCTGGTGGTCAACAAGACCGACCGCCCCGACGCCCGCATCGCCGAGGTCGTCGAGGAGACCCACGACCTGCTGCTCGACCTGGCCTCCGATCTCGACGAGGACGCCGCCGCAGCCGCCGAGCAGGTCCTCGACCTGCCGGTGCTCTACGCCTCCGGCCGTGCCGGCATCGCCAGCACCACCCAGCCCGAGAACGGTCAGGTGCCCGAGGGCGAGAACCTCGACTCCTTCTTCGACATCCTGCTCGAGCACGTCCCGGCGCCCAAGGGCGATCCGGAGGCGCCGCTGCAGGCCCACGTCACCAACCTCGACGCGTCGCCGTTCCTCGGCCGCCTCGGCCTGGTGCGCATCCACAACGGCACCCTGCGCAAGGGTCAGACCGTCTCGTGGTGCCGTGAGGTCGACGGCGAGCCCGTCATCGAGCGCGCCAAGATCACCGAACTGCTGGCCACCGTCGGCGTCGACCGCGCCCCGGCCGAGTCCGCCGTCGCCGGTGACATCGTCGCCATCGCCGGTATCCCCGAGATCATGATCGGCGACACCCTCGCCGACGCCGAGAACCCGGTGGCCCTGCCGCGCATCACCGTCGACGAACCCGCCATCTCGGTGATCATCGGCACCAATACCTCGCCGCTGGCCGGCCGGGTGAAGGGCCACAAGCTCACCGCCCGCATGGTCAAGGACCGCCTCGACTCCGAACTCATCGGCAACGTGTCGCTGCGCGTGGTCGACATCAACCGGCCCGACGCCTGGGAGGTGCAGGGCCGTGGTGAGCTGGCGCTGGCCATCCTCGTCGAGCAGATGCGTCGTGAGGGCTTCGAGCTGACCGTCGGCAAGCCGCAGGTGGTCACCCGTCGGGTCGACGGCAAGGTCCACGAGCCGTTCGAGCACCTCACCGTCGACGTCCCCGAGGAGTACCTCGGTGCGGTCACCCAGCTCCTGGCCGCCCGCAAGGGACGCATGGACCAGATGAACAACCACGGGTCGGGCTGGGTGCGCATGGAGTTCACCGTGCCCTCGCGCGGCCTGATCGGTTTCCGCACCGACTTCCTCACCGAGACCCGCGGCACCGGCATCGCCAACGCGGTGTTCGACGGCTACGCGTCGTGGGCCGGCGAGATCCGCGCCCGCCACACCGGATCGCTGGTCAGCGATCGGGCCGGCACCGTCACCCCGTTCGCGATGATCCAGCTCGCCGACCGCGGAACCTTCTTCGTCAACCCCGGCGACGACACCTACGAGGGCCACGTCGTGGGCATCAACCCGCGCGCCGAGGACCTCGACATCAACGTCACCCGGGAGAAGAAGCTCACCAACATGCGGCAGTCCTCGGCCGACGTGATGGAGACCCTCGCCAAGCCGATGCACCTCGAACTCGAGGGTGCGATGGAGTTCTGCGCCGCCGACGAGTGTGTCGAGGCGACCCCCGAGGTGGTCCGGGTGCGTAAGGTGCACCTGGATTCGACGACACGCGCCCGGGAGCGTTCGCGCGCCAAGACGCGCGATGCGTCCGTCAGCTGATCGGGTGAGTGACCGCAGGGGGTGAGACCGTACGTGAACGACGAGGCGACACGGCGTCAGAGACGTGCTCGTGACCGTCGGGGTCGTGGAGGTGCTCGCCGACACCGGCTGTGGCCGGCGGTGAGTGTGGTGGCCGCGGTGCTCGCCGTGTCGGCGTGCACCGCCAACCCGCCGCCGCCCGTCCGGGAGACGGTGGAGCCGCCGACACCCGCCGAGTACCCGAACGAGAAGACGATCTACGTCGCCACCGACTCGATCGGTTCCGGTTTCAATCCGCACATCGGTGCCGATCAGAGTCCGGTGACGACGGCGATCGCGGCGATGACGCTGCCGAGTGCCTTTGCACCCGTGCAGCTGCCGAACGGTCAGGTGGTGTGGCAGCGCCAGGATGCGCTGCTCACCTCCGCCGAGGTCAGCTCGACCGAACCGTTCACGGTCACCTACAAGATCCACACCAACGCGCAGTGGTCCGACGGGTTGCCGGTCACCGGTGACGACTTCGCCTACCTGTGGCAGCAGATGTCGCGGCAGCCCAACACCGTCGCGCCGGCGGGATACCGACTGATCGACTCGGTCACGTCGAGCTCCGGCGGCAAGGTGGTGCAGGTGCGGTTCGCCCAGCCCTATCCGCGCTGGCCGGAACTGTTCTCCGGGCTGCTGCCCAGCCACGTACTGCGCGGGGCACCCGCCGGATTCCAGACCGGGATGGACTCGGGCAAGCCGGTGTCGGCGGGCCCGTTCTCGGTGTTCTCGATCGACACCACCCGCGACGAGGTGCGGCTGATCCGCAACGACCGCTACTGGATGACACCGTCGAAACTCGACCAGGTGGTGCTCCGGCGGGCGGGCACCGCATCGCAGATGATCGATTCGGTGCGCTCCGGCGGATCGGCGATCACCACGGTCGGTGCCGGTCCGGCGACCGCCGCCGAACTCGCGGCGGTGCCGGGGATCGCCACCCAGCGCGGACCCACCTCGCGTGCGCTGACCGTCAGCGTCAACGCGCGCACCGGGGTGATGCAGCAGATCGACGTGCGGCGCGCGGTGCTGGGCATGATCGACACCCATCTGGCGACCCAGGCCGGTGCCGGGGACGGGGTGGTGCAGCAGTACGCCAACACGGTGTTCGCCCCCACCGACCCGGGCTACACCCCGGTCGACCGGGTACGCCCGAACGCCGCGGAGATCACCGGGCTGCTCGCGAACGCCGGATACCAGCGTGTCGCGCCGGGCATACCGTCGACGTCGCCGTCGGAGCCGTCGACGAGCGGAGCGACGACCGGAGTGCCGTCGACCACCGGAGAGGCGTCGCCGTCGGGTTCGGCCCCGTCGAGCAGCGTCCCGTCGACCTCGACCTCGACGTCGCCGTCGGTGCAGCCGGTACCCGAGGGGGTGCAGCCCTACCGCAAGGACGGGCAGGACCTGGTGGTGCGGGTCGGTGCGATCAGCGGTGATCCGCGGTCGACCGCCGCCGCATCCAACATCGTCGACCAGCTGCGCAACGCCGGGGTACGGGCGGCGGTGGTCAGCCTGCCCAACAGCGACCTCTACGGTGTCGCGCTCACCGAGTCGCGCGTGGACCTGGTGGTCGGCTGGACCGGACTCGGGGTGCCGCCCGCGGCGTCGCTGGCCTCGCAGGTCGACTGTGATCAGCCCAAACCGGGTACCGCCCCGTCGCTGGCGACACCGCCGACGCCGACGAGTGTGGCACCCGGGCAGGACGAGGCGGGCGCCGAGAGCGTCTACGCCAGCAACATCTCCGGGGTGTGCGACCCGCAGCTCATCGAGCTGGCGCGGCAGGCACTCTCGGCCCCGGATCCGGAGGAGTTACTCGATGAAGCAGAACCGCTGCTGGCCGCACAGGCCATCTACCTGCCGCTCTACCAGGATTCGATGGTGGTCGGCGTGACCCGTTCGGTGACCGGCGTCCCGTTGTCGGGGCCCATCCAGGTGTCGATCTACGGGACCGCGGCGACGTGGGAGCAGCGATGAGCGGCGCCGACGACCGGCGGCTGTTGCTGCTGCACGCGCACCCCGACGACGAGACGATCATGACCGGCGGCACCATCGCGCGCTACCTCGCCGAGGGGGTCGACGTGCGGGTGGTGACGTTCACCCTCGGTGAGGAGGGCGAGGTGATCGGCGACGAATGGTCGCGGCTGATCGCCGACGGCGGTGCCGACCAGCTCGGCGGGTACCGCATCGCCGAACTCACCCGGGCACTGTCGGCACTGACCCCCGACGGCCGCGCACCGCTGCGGCCGCGGTTCCTCGGTGGGGCGGGCCGCTGGCGTGACTCCGGCATGGCCGGTACCCCGTCGGCGAACCATCCGCGGGCCCTGGCGCAGGGGCCGTTCGACGCGGTGGTCGCCGCACTCGTCGACGAGATCGTGGCCTTCGACCCGCAGGTCATCGTCACCTACGACAACGCGGGCACCTACGGTCACCCCGACCACAAGACGGTGCACGAGGCGTCGGTGGCCGCGGTGCCGATCGCACGGGAACGCTCCGGCCGCGACTACGTCGTCTACGAGTCGGTCACCGAGCACAGCGCGCTGGTCGCGGGACTGGCCGCAGGTGCCGGCCGCGTGCCGGACGGCTGGCGGATGCCCGCCGACGGCGAGTTGCCGAGCTACCCCGACGACGAGGTGACCACCGAGATCGACGTCGCGGCCTTCGGCGCCCGCAAGGCCGCGGGACTGGCGGCTCACGCCACCCAGGTGATCGTCGCGGCGTCGGGCACCGAGTACGCGTTGTCGAACAACATCCTGCAGCCGATCTTCGGCCACGAACACTTCATCCAGCGCAGCCCGGAGTTCGCGCCGGGTGAGGGCCGCGGCACCGACCTGTTCGCGCCGGTGACCCGTGCGGTGGTGAGCGGGGCCACGGGCGGGGCAGCGGGATGATGTACCCGGCCGACCGGATCCTGCTGGCCTTCCTCGTCCTCGACGGTGCGGTGGTCGGCCTGCTCTCGGTCGGCTTCGCCTACCTGCGGTTCTGGGATCAGCCGGTGCCGTTCGTGGCGCTCGCCGCCGGGCTGGTCAACGCCGGACTTCTGTGGCTGGCCGCGCGCAGTACCGACTCGCCGCTGCGTTTCGGGCCGCTCGTCGCCTGGGCTGCGGTCCTGCTGGTCGCCTCCTTCCCGGGCCCGGGCACCAACGCGGCCCTGTCGATCGACGGAACCACCGCGATCGCAACCCTGTTCCTGGTGCTGCTCGGACTCGGCATCCCGATGGCGCTGGTGTGGAGTGGCCGTCTACCGCAACCGGACTGAGCGTCGGCGCGCCTCTGGCGAGAGCCCGATCACGCCGTCTACACCGCGCGGCTAGAGTGTGGGAATGGTGATGCGCGCATGGGCGGAGGACTCTGTGGTCTCCGCCGATCCGGTCGGCACCGATGAGATCACGGCAGCTCTGGACCGGGCCGCCGCCGACCCCGCAGCCCTGACCGACCCCGAGTGGATCGCCCTGCTGCACGCCGACGCCGAGCAACTCGAGCGACTGTGTGCCCTCGCCGACGACGCCCGCCGTCGGGTCACCGACCCCGATGCGCTGACCTTCGTGGTCAACCGCAATCTCGACACCCCTGTCGTCGCGGGCCTGTCACGACCGGGCCCGACCCTCGAAGAACTCGTGGTGGAGGCCGCCGAACTCGGCGCCACCGAGATCTGCATGCAGGGTCCGGTGCCCGCGGATGCGCCGGCCGAGACCTATCTCGAACTGATCGCGCGGATCACCTCCGCGGCGCCGATGCACCTGCATGCCTACCGGGTACCGGAGCTGCGGGATGCGGCCGCACGGCTGGGTGTCCCCGTCGCCGAGTTCGTGGCACGGGCCAAGGACGCCGGGCTCGGGTCGGCACCCGGGACCGCCGCGCAGGTACTCGACGACGACGTCCGTGCCGCACTGGCCCCCGACGGTGTCGCGCTGCCCGTCTCCGCGTGGGTCGAGACCATCGAGACCGTCCACGCGGCCGGACTCTTCACCACCGCGACCCTGCTGTACGGACATCTCGAGACACCGGCACAGCAGATCGCCCACCTCCGCACCCTGATCGAGGTCCAGGCCCGGACCGGTGGTTTCAGCGAGTTGATCGTGATGCCGATGCTCCCGGCCAACGCCCCGCCGCATCTGACGGCCCAGGCGGTCCGGACGGTGAGCACCCGCGAGACCCGCGCCGTCCACGCCGTGGCCCGGCTGATCACCCTGGGAGCGTTCGACCATCTGCAGGTCGCGTGGACCAAAATCGACCCGGCCACCGTCGAACTCCTGTTGCGTGGCGGCGCCGACGACATCGGGGGACTGCTGCTCGACGGCGAGTTGATGCCGGCCGCCGGCGCCGAGGCCGGCCGGGTGCTCGACGCCGCGACCCTCGTCGAGCTGGCCGAGCGCCTCGATCGTGTTCCCCGCCAGCGCACGACCGCCCATGGTCGTCCCGACCCCGATCGGTGCCTCGACCTCGATCGCATCCGGGTCGGCCGGTGAGTACCGGCACCACCGCGGCACACCTCGACGTCGACGTGGCGATCGTCGGTGCCGGTTTCGCCGGGATCGGCATGGCCACCCATCTGGCCCGGCGCGGGAATGAATCGTTCATGGTGCTCGAACGCGCCGACGCGGTCGGCGGGACGTGGCGCGACAACACCTATCCCGGCATCGCCTGCGACATCCCGGCCCATCTGTACTCGTTCTCGTTCCGGCCACCGGCGGACTGGTCGTCGATCTATCCGAGCGGGGCCGAGATCCGCGACTACCTCGAACTCGCCGCCGCCGAGGAGGGACTGCTCCCGCACATCCGCTTCGGTGCCGAACTCGACGGCGCGGTCTGGGATTCGGGGTCGGCGTGCTGGCACCTGACGGTCTCGGGGGCCGGCGGCGAGCACCGGATCGACGCGAAGGTACTGGTGCTGGCGGTCGGGCGGCTGTCCGAGCCGAAGATCCCCGACACCATCGACGGTCTCGACACCTTCCCGGGACCGGTCGTGCACACCGCCGGCTGGCGGGACGATCTGCCGATCGCCGGGTCGCGGATCGGCGTGGTGGGTACCGGGGCGTCGGCGGTCCAGCTGGTGCCCGAGCTCGCCGCGGTCGCCGACGAGGTGGTGGTGTTCAGCCGCACCGCGCCGTATGTGGTGCCGCGGGACGACCGGCTGCTCGACGCCGACGAACGTGCTGCCCTGCTCGACCCGGAGACCGCCGCGCGGCGTCGGGACGAGTTGTTGCACAACGCCGATCAGGCATTCCGGCAACGTCTGGGCCTGCACCCCGACATCGACGAGATCCGCGACCGGGCACGCGGCCATCTGGAACGGCAGGTACCCGACCCGGTCCTTCGCGCCCAGCTGACGCCCGACTACGAGATCGGGTGCAAGCGAATCCTGCTCAGCGACGACTTCTACCCGGCGTTGCTGCGTGACAACGTCGTGTTCGAGCCGAATGCCCTGTCGACGGTGGTCGAGTCCAAGGCCTGTGCCGCTGGTGGTGCCACCTACGACCTCGACATGATCGTGATGGCAACGGGTTTCGAGGCGGCACGGCCACCGGTGTCGCGGCATGTGAGTGGCCGTGATGGAGAACTGCTCAGCGATCACTGGTCGCACGGCATGACGTCGTATGCGTCGACGGTGGTCGCCGGGTTCCCCAACATGTTCGTCCTCGACGGCCCGAATGCGGCACTGGGCCACAATTCGGCGATCTACATGATCGAGACCCAGCTCGACTATGTGATCGGCGCCCTCGACCACATGGCGGCCGACGGGGTGCGGTCGCTGGAGGTGTCGGCGGACGCCGAGGCCGGCTACACCCGTGAGATCGACGAGCTCAGTGCACAGACCGTCTGGATGGCCGGCTGCAACAGTTGGTATCTCGACCCCGCCAGTGGCCGGCTCACATTGCTGTGGCCGGGTACGGCGGCGTCGTTCCGGGCTCGGAACGGGACGTTCGAGCCGGGACCGTTCGAGTTCGACCCGGTGACCCCCGAATCGGTGAATGAGGGATCATGACCCACACTCTTTCTGCAGCAACCGCACTCGAGTCGGCACGCAGCGGTGCGCCACTGGACACCGAGTCGGTGACCGCGCTGTTGACCAGTGCCGGTGACGATCTCGTGGCCTTGCAGGCCCTCGCCGCGCAGCTGCGGGACGAAGGACTGGAGGCGATCGGGCGTGCCGGGCAGGTCACCTACTCGCGCAAGGTGTTCATCCCGCTGACCCGACTGTGCCGGGATCGCTGCCACTACTGCACCTTCGTCACCATCCCGGGCAAGCTCAGCCGGGCGGGGCAGGGGATGTACCTCGAACTCGACGAGGTGGTCTCGCTGGCCCGGCAGGGTGCCGCGCTCGGCTGCAAGGAAGCGTTGTTCACGTTGGGTGACCGCCCGGAGGATCGATGGCCGCAGGCGCGGGAATGGTTGGCCGAGCGCGGTTTCGGTTCCACACTGGAGTATGTGCGGGCTGCGGCGGTCGCCGTGCTCACCGAGACCGGCCTGCTGCCGCACCTCAATCCCGGGGTGATGAGCGCACAGGAGATGCGTGAGCTCAAGCCGGTCGCACCGTCGATGGGCATGATGCTCGAGACCACCTCGAGACGACTGTTCACCGACAAGGGTCAACCGCACTACGGCAGCCCCGACAAGGATCCGTTGGTGCGTCTTCAGGTGCTGCGGGACGCCGGTGCCGAACGAGTCCCGTTCACCACCGGAATCCTGGTCGGGATCGGCGAAACCCTCACCGAGCGGGCCGAGTCGTTGTTGGCGTTGGCCGAGATCCAGCGCGGTGGCGGTCACATCCAAGAGGTCATCATCCAGAACTTCCGGGCCAAGCCCGACACCGCCATGCGGGGTACCCCGGACGCCGAGATGACCGAGTTCCTGGCTGCCGTGGCCACCGCCCGGGTGGTGCTCGGTGCACACATGCGAGTGCAGGCACCCCCGAACCTGGTGTCGGCGGCCGAATGTGAGGCCCTCGTGGCCTCCGGGATCGACGACTGGGGCGGCGTGAGCCCGCTGACCCCCGACCATGTCAACCCGGAGCGTCCCTGGCCGAACCTGGATGTGCTGGCCGAGATCACCGCCGGATGTGGGTTCACCCTCACCGAGCGGTTGACCGCCCAGCCCCGCTACTTGTTGGACCCGCAGGGGTGGATCGACCCTACTCTGACCGATCATGTCGCCGCATTGTGCGATCCGAAGACCGGTCTGGCCGCCGACGTCAAACCCACCGCACGTCCGCTGGTCGGCTGCTGACCCACGGCCACGGGGTGTGCGGTGGTCGGTTCTCTAGCCGGGACTTCTTCGATGATCGATCCGCGACGCTCCACCGATGATGCCCCACTGATGATTGAGCCGGGACCGAGCGGAGCGAGGACCCGTGTCGAAATCCGGTGAGTCGACGATGTTGGTGACCACCTCCTGGGGTGGTTGCGTTCCGAGGTCGGCCGTCTGAGGTTTCGACTCGTCTCGTCGCTGCGCTCCTC
>NZ_BCNF01000102.1 GCF_001485495.1 Gordonia desulfuricans NBRC 100010
CAACGCCGCGCGGGCCGCGGCGGCCAGCTCGGTGGCGGTGCCGTAGCGCCGGGCCGGGTCGGGGTCGAGTCCTCGGGCGATCACCGAATCCATCGCCGACGGCACCGCCGTGTTGACCGCACTCGGCGCCGGCGGCGGCGACATCACCGCGGCCTTGATCGCGGAAGTGATCGTGTCGGCCGGATGCGGCACCCGCCCGGTGAGGCATTCGAACAGCACACACGCCAGGGCGTAGATGTCGCTCGACGTGCTCACCGGGACCGCATCGAACAATTCCGGTGCCATGTACGCGATCGAGCCGATCGCCGAGCCGGCCTGGGTGAGATGGGTGTCGTCGGCACCGTGCGCGATACCGAAGTCGACCAGATAGGCGAAGTCGTTCTGCCCGATCAGGATGTTCTCGGGCTTGATGTCGCGGTGCACCAATCCGTCTGCGTGCGCGGCGTCGAGCGCCGAGGCCACCTGCTCGACGATCGCCACCGCGCGTTCGGCTTCCAGCGGGCGCTCGCGACGCAGCAACGCGCGGAGATCCTCACCGTCGACGAGCCGCATGTCGATGAACAGCACACCCTCGATCTCGCCCCAGTCGTGGATCGGGATGACGTGGGGTTCGCCGAGCCGGGCGGCCGCATGCGACTCCCGTTTGAAGCGTTCCTGATACGTGGCATCACCGGCCAGCCCCGGGTTGAGGAGCTTGACCGCGACCACCCGGTCCTTGACCGTGTCGTAGGCGCGATAGACCTCGCCCATCCCGCCGCGACCCAGCAACTCGTCCAGGCGGTAAGGCCCGAATTGTGTGTTCACCCGGCTTCCCGACATGGTGGGAGCATAACCGGCGCATCGGACGTCACCCGCCGCGATGTCGCCGTCCGGTCGTCCGGGGAAACGACGCGGCCCGCGACGTTCATCGGTTCGGATGACACCGCGCCCGCTCGATGGCAACGGTCAGATGACGCCGTGGATCGGTGGGTTCTCCCCGCGCAGCACGTGCCGCCCGATGTGCTGCACCTTCCACCGCACCGGATCGTGCAGGGTGTGCGTACGGGCATTGCGCCAGAACCGGTCGAGGCCGGTGCCCGCAGCGGCACTGCGGGTACCGCTGACCTCGAACACCGCCGCGGTGATGGAGTTGGCCACCCGGTCGGCCACGACCTTCGCCGCGGCCACCGCGAGGGATGCCTCCGCCACGGCCTGCACCGTGTCGTCGGGGGTACCACCGAAACCGGTCGCCCGGTCGACGGCCCGCGCGGCCGCATCGAGGGTGGCCTCGGCGGTCACCAGCTCCACCCCGAGTTCGCCGAAGCGCTGCACCAGCAGTTCGTCGTCGACCGCCCGGCTCACCCCGGCCTCGAACCAGGGCCGCGACCTGGTGCCGACGAACTCGACGGCGGCCGCGAGGGCACCCCGTGCGATGCCGACGTCGATCGCCACATGCAACAGCTGTGCGAACACCCCGTAACCGGTCGGCCGCGACACCGCCGTGGCACGCTCGACGAGATCGCCGATCGCCACCTCGGCACCGGTCAGTTCGACCGTTCCCGAGCCCGTCGTCCGCTGCCCCAACGCATCCCAGTCGTCGACGACCGCCACCCCGGGGGTGTCCGCCGGGATGAACGCGATGTACTCGCCCGCGGCGAGCTCGTCGTCGCCGGGATGTCGGGCCAGGATCGCGAGGGTGTCGGCGTACAGCGAGCCGGTGGCATAGAACTTCTCGCCGTCGATCCGGAACCGTCCGGTTCCCACCGTGGTCAGGGTGGTGGAGATGTCGGCGATGGTGGCACCACCCCGCTCCGATTGCGCGTTGGCAACCCGGCCACCGGCGAGCACTGACTCGAACTGCTTGCGCGCCAGCTCTTCCGGTGCGGCGAGCCGAAGCAGGTTGAGATACACGAAGTGACTGTGCGGGATCTGCGCGATATTCGGATCGGACGCGGCCAGGATCGCGATCACGTCGGTGATCACGCTCGGTGCGAGATCGGCGCCACCGAAGGACGCCGGCACCGAGATCGCCAGCAGCCCACTGGCCGACAAGGCGTCGATCTCGGCGAACGGCAGTCGGCGATCGAGGTCACGTGCGGCGGCCCCGGCGGCGAACCGCTCGGCCAGATCCTGTGCGACCAGACGTGCTTGATCGGCCGACTCGATCTGTGCCGCAATCGGTCTCGAACTGTTCTCGGGTGTGGAGGTCACGCTCATCAGACTAGACCGCGGCGACCTGTTCGGCGGCCTCGAGCTCACGCACCAGCGGGAGCACCTTCTCACCGAAGTACTCGATCTCCTCCTGGAAGTGCAGGAAGCCACCGAGCACGAGGTCCACCCCGAGACGCTTGTAGGCGACGATCCGCTCCGCCACCTGCTCGGGGGTACCGATCAGCTGGGTGCGGAATCCGTCGTTGTACTGCACCAGGTCCTCGAAGCTGGAGTCCGCCCACATCCCCTTCTTGTCGCCGGTGGCACTGCCCGCCTGCTGAACTGCGCCGCGGAACCCCTCCACCGCAGGACGATTCGCCTTCTCGATGATCTCGCGGAGGGTGTCGCGGGCCTCGGCCTCGGTGTCGCGGGCGATGATGAACCCGTTGAGGCCGAACCTGACCTCACGGTCGTGGGCGCGGGCCACCGACCGCAGATCGTCGAGCTGCTCGGTGACGCCGTCGAAGTCCTTGCCGTTGGAGAAGTACCAGTCGGCGAACCGGCCACCGTTGCTGCGAGCCGCCGTCGAGTTACCGCCCTGGAACAGTTCCGGATTGGGGCGTTCGGGGGTGTTCAGCGGCTTGGGCTTGAGGGTGAAGTCGTGGATGCGATAGAAGTCACCGCGGTAGTCGACGTCGTCCTCGGTCCAGATCTTGCGGATCACCTCGAGGAACTCGCCGCTGCGCCGGTACCGCTCGTCGTGCTCGAGCCACTGCTCACCGAGGTGGGTGAACTCGTCCTTGAACCAGCCGCTGACCACATTGATGCTGAACCGTCCACCGGACAGGATGTCGGCGGTGGCCCCGAACTTGGCGAGCACGGCCGGATGCCACAACCCCGGGTGCACCGCCGCGATCAGCTTGAGCTTCTGCGTGGCCAGGAGCAGTGCGAGACTGAAACTCGTTGATTCGTGCTGGAACTCGGCGCCGTAGCTGGCCTCGTAGCGGACCTGGGAGAGCGCGTACTCGAATCCGTTGTTCTCGGCGGTCTGGGCGAGCTTGACGTTGTACTCGTAGTCCCAGCTGGTGCGCTGCTCGATGTCGCTGGTGACCAGGCCACCCGACACATTGGGCACCCAGTAGGCGAACTTGATCTGATCGGCGATCTTCTCGGTGGACACGGGGACTCCTGACATCGATGAACTGCTCGGTCCGTCACGTCGGCGCCCGGGCGGACGATCGAGGACGCGACAACGCCGGTCAGTGTCACCCGGGAGGCCACGCGCGGCCCACCTTTGAAATCGGGGTGAGGCAAACCCCGCACGCCGACGACGGTCAGGAGGCGACGATCAGAGGCCGGCGGTCAGGTCGCGGCGATCAGGAGCCGGCGGCCACTCACGAATCGGTCGGGCGCCACTGCCCCATCCCGAGGAAGACCATCGCCAGCTGCCGCTGTGCACGCTCGACGATCTCCTGCTCGGCCTGGCGACCGCGGTACTCGCCGTCGAGCAGGTCGGCCACCGCGGTCAGCATGATCGTCACGATCAGGTCGGCGGCGAGTTCGAGGTCCTCGGCATGCCAGTCCGCGAGTGCCGGAAGCCGCGAGATGTCGATGGCGAGCTCACGGGAGAACAGTCGCAGTTCGGTGTCGATGGCCCGCCGGATCTCGGCGACCCCGCCGTGCTGTTCCCGGACCAGGAACCGGAACGCGGCCCGATGCTCGTCGACGTGGGCCAGCAGGATGTCCAGGGACGCCTTGGCCGTGGGCAGGGCCTGGCGGGCCGCGAGGTCGCGCCGGCCGTCCCGCAGTGTGCGGCGCAGGATGCGCATCGAATCCTCGACCAGGGTGACGCCGAGATCTTCCATCGAGGCGAAATGCCGGTAGAACGCGGTGGGCACGATCCCGGCACCGCGGGCGACCTCACGCAGGGAGATACTCGCGAAGCTGCGGTCACCGACCAGTTCGAGGGTGGTGTCGAGCAGCGCCTGCCGGGTGCGGTTCTTCTTGTCGGCCCGCGACTCCGGTTCCGCCGACCCCGCGGTACGCGAGGCGGGGCGGCGGGTCCGGGTCACCGTCGGAGTCTATCGCGGGACGATCTGCCCACGATCAGGGCACGAACACCACGCGGCCGACGGTACTGCCCTCACCGAGGCGGGCCACGCCGTCGGCGACGTCGGTGAGCGCGAGCCGTTCGGAGATCAGCGGCCTCAGGTGGCCCTGCTCGGCGAGCGCGGTGAGTGCGGTGTGACACTCGTCGATGACCGCCGGGTTCTTGAGTTGGTAGAGGCCCCAGTGCAACCCGACGATCGAGTAGTTCTTGATCAGCGCGTGGTTGAGTGCGGGCTGCGGGATGGTGCCACCGGCGAAGCCGATCACCACGATGCGCCCCTCGAAGGCGATGCACTTGGTCGATCCGGCATAGGCGTCGCCACCGACCGGGTCGAAGACGATGTCGGCACCGCGGCCACCGGTGAACTCCTTGACCGCGGCGACGAAGTCGTCGGTGTGCCGGTCCACGACGAGATCGGCACCGAGTTCGGTGGCATACCGGACCTTGTCGGGTCCGCCGACGACGCCGATCACCGTCGCCCCGGCGGCCTTGCCGAGCTGCACCGCCGCACTACCGACACCACCCGCCGCGGCGTGCACCAGCAGGACGTCACCGGCGGCGATCTGCGTGCGCCGGTGCAGGGCGAACCACGCGGTCTGGTAGCCGATGGTCAGCGATGCGGCCTCGGCGTCGTCGAGCGTCGACGGGGCCGCGAACACCGCCTGCTGTTCCATCAGCGCGTACTCGGCGAAGGCGCCGCCCGGCAGGGTCGGGGTGCCGACGACCCGATCGCCGACCGCCGCACGGGTGACCGCCGAGCCGGCCGCCACGACCTCACCGCACAGTTCGACACCAGGGGTGAACGGGAGCGGCGGCTTCACCTGGTACTCCCCGCGACACAGCAGGACGTCGGGGAAGTTCGCCGGTGCGGCAAGCACTTTCACGAGGACCTGATTGTCGCCGGGGGTGGGGTCGGCGACCTCCTCGTAGCGCAGGGCCTCGCGGGGCTGTCCGAGTTCGTGGACGCGCCATGCCTTCATCTGATGCTCCTTCGATGCGATGGGTGGGTGGTTCGGTCGGATCCCGCTGGGTCAGATCCCGGTGCGGTAGCCGCGGGCGTCGCCGAGGTGCATACCGCCGTCGATCACCATGACCTCGCCGGTCATCCAGGACGACTGGTCGGAGGCGAGGAAGGTGATCGCCGATGCGATGTCGGAGGGCTCACCGATCCGACCGAGCGCGGTCACCCCGGCGACGAGTTCCTCGTGCTCACGCCACAGCGCCTCGGCGAGCTTGGTGCGCACCACGCCGGGGGCGACGGCGTTGACCCGGATCCGCGGCGACAGTTCCAGCGCGAGCTGGCCGGTCAGGTAGATCAGGGCGGCCTTGGACGCGTTGTAGAGGCCGATGTTGGCCTCGTGTGCGAGTCCGCCGATCGAGGCCGTGTTGATCACCGATCCCCCGCCGTTCGCACCCAGGCCGGCCTCGACGGCGAGCGCGGTCCACATCAGCGGCGCCCACAGGTTGACATCCATCACCTTGGCGAATCGGGCATGGTCCTGGGTGATCAGCGGACCGAAGGCCGGGTTGGTCCCGGCGTTGTTGACCAGGATGTCGATGCCGCCGAACCGCTGGACGGTCTGCTCGACGCAGGCGCGGGCCTGGTCCTCCTCGGCGGCATGCGCGGCGATCCCCACGGCCCGCTCGCCGATCTGGGCGGCCGCGGCATCGGCGGCCTCCTGCTTGCGAGAGGTCACCACCACGGTGGCACCGGCGTCGGCCAGTGCCTGCGCGGCGGCCAGGCCGATTCCGCGGGAGGCGCCGGTGACGATCGCGGTCTTACCGGCCAGATCGGGAGCTGCCATGGGTTTCCACCTTTCGTCGGACGATGTGTCCGAGACGTGATTCAGGTCTCCGAGTATTCATAGTTGAATCCGCCGTCATGTTCAAGATCCGTGGGTTCGTCACCGACGACGCCGTGCCAGCCTCCGGATCCACGACCGTGACGCCGCCGGGTCGATCACGTCGTCGAGCTCGAAGGTGGTCGCCGCATGCAGCGCGCACCCTTGCTGATAGGCCTTGGCCACCAGATCGGCGAACAATGCCTCGCGGGCCGCCGGATCGGTCTGCGCCTCCAGTTCCTTGCGGAAGCCGAGCCGGACCGCCCCCTCCAAGCCCATCGGACCGATCTCACCGGTCGGCCAGGCGACGGTGAACTCCGGGGCGTGGAACGAACCACCGGCCATCGCCATCGCACCCAGGCCGTATCCCTTGCGCAGGATGATCGTGCCGAACGGCACCGTGAGCCGTGCCCCCGCGACGAAGAACCGCCCGAACCGGCGCACCGTCGCCTCGTTCTCCGAATCCGGTCCGACCATGAACCCCGGCGTGTCACAGAGGCTGACCAGCGGCAAGCCGTGCGCCTGGCACAGCGTCAGGAACTCGGTGGCCTTGTCGGCCGCCTCGGCATCGATGGCACCGCCCAGATGAGCACTCGAGTTGGCGATCACGCCGTAGGCGACGCCCTCCACCCGGATGAGCGCGGTGACGATGCCGGCCCCGTAACGGGGCTGCAGTTCGAGGACCGAGCCGACATCGGCGATGCTCTCCACCGCGGCGCGGACATCGTAGGCGCGCAGGCGGTTCTCCGGGACCACATGCCGCGCCATCCGCTCCTCGGGCGCCTCCCAGTCGTCGACGTCGCCCTGGAAGTACGCGAGGTAGCGGCGTGCGATGTCCACCGCGTCCGCCTCGTCGCGGGCGGTCACGTGGACCACCCCGTTGCGTTCCTGGACGTCGATCGGTCCGATCTGTTCGGGCCGGAACACCCCGAGGCCGCCACCTTCCACCATCGCCGGACCCCCCATCCCGATGTTGGCGTCCGGCGTCGCGATCAGCACATCGCAGGCACCGGCGAGGGCCGCGTTGCCGGCGAAGCACCGACCCGAGACCACCGCGACGGTCGGGACCACACCCCGCAGGGCGGCCATCGCACGGAAGGTGCCCACCTCGAGGCCGGAGGCACCCAGCGCATCGGTGTCACCGGGACGGCCACCCCCGCCCTCGGCGAACAGGATGAACGGAACCCGTTTGCGCCGGGTCACTTCCATGATCCGGTCGGTCTTGGCATGGTTGCGCATGCCCTGGGTGCCGGCGAGCACGGTGTAGTCATAGGACACCACCGCCACCTCTGCGGCGGCGGCACCGAAGCGGTCGGCACCGACGGTGGCCAGGCCCATGACGAGGCCGTCGGCAGGAGTGTTGGCGATCAGGTCCTCGTCGCTGCGCCGGGTGCGCTGTGCGGCCAGCGCGAGCGCGCCGTACTCGGTGAGACTGCCCGGGTCGATGAGGTCGTCGACGTTCTCGCGGGCGGTACGCCGACCGATCCCGTGTCGCTTGGCCACGGCGGCGGGGCGGGCCGCGTCGAGGGTGACGTCGTGCCGGGTGAACACCTCGGCGAGATCCGGGCGGATGTGATCGGGATCGGTGACGGAATCCTCGGCGGTGAGGTCGGCGGCGGTCGCGGGTGCGATCACCGCCAGCGGTGCCCCGGCCGCGACGGCATCGCCGGCGGTGGTGAGCACCCGCACCACACGGCACGAGAACGGCACGGACACCGCATGTTCCATCTTCATCGCCTCGAGGACGGCGAGTCCGCGTTCGGCGGCGAGTTCGGTTCCGGTGTCGGCGATCTGGACCACCACACCGGCCATCGGCGCGGACACGAGCTGCTCGCCGTCGGCCACCTCGACACTCGCCGGGCGGGCCCCGGCGGTATCGGCGGACCGGTCTGACGTGGACGGCCGGGTGAGTTCCTGCGCCACGACCGACAGGTCCCCGATCCGGGTGGTGAGGTAGTCGGTGGTGACCGGACCCCCGGTGAAGTCGGCGTCGGCGAGGATCGCCCGCAGCAGCCCGATGTTGGTCGAGACGCCCTCGACGACGAACTCACCGAGCGCCGCAGCGGTCTTCGCCGCGGCCACGGTGAGGTCACCGCCGCGGGTGTGACCGATCACCTTGGCCAGCAGCGAGTCGTAGCGGGGACTGATCGCCAGACCCGGCCTGCCGTAGGTGTCCACCCGGATACCGGGACCCGTCGGCGCCGAGAAGACCGACAGCACACCGGAATCGGGCACGGTCTGGCCGTCGGCGCTGATCGATTCGTTGTTCACGCGCGCCTGGATGGCGACGCCGTCGGCACGGGCGAGGGCGCCGTCGACGGTTCCGGCGTGCGCGGTGATCGCCGGCGGGAGGCCGAGGGCGGCGAACGGTGAACCGTCGGCCACCGCGAGCCCCACGGCCACCAGGTCCACCCCGGTCACCTCCTCGGTGATGGTGTGCTCCACCTGGATTCGGGGATTGACCTCGAGGAAGAAGAACCCGTCGCCGGCCACCAGGAACTCCACCGTGGCCAGACCGCGGTAGGGCTGGTCGGCGATCAGGGTGACCGCGGCACGATGCAGTGCGGTCCGCGTCGCGTCGTCGAGATGCGGTGCGGGGGCCACCTCGATCAGCTTCTGGTGTCGCCGCTGCACGCTGCAGTCGCGGTCACCGAGGGCGGCGGCGCGGGTGTGGCCGGCGTCGTCGGCGGCGACCACCTGCACCTCGATGTGGCGGGCCCCGGTACACAGTTGCTCGGCGAACAGCGCCGGGTTGCCGAAGCCCAGTTCGGCCTCCGAGGTACAGGCCCGGAATGCCTCGGCGAGATCGTCACCGGCGCGGACCACACGCATCCCGCGGCCACCGCCACCGGCGACCGCCTTGAGCATGATGCCCGCCGGATGCGCGTGGAGGAACCGCTCGGCCGCCGGCAGGTCGATCCCACCCGCCGTCGCGGCCAGCACCGGCACCCCCGACGCCTCCGCGGCCTTGCGCGCCGCGGCCTTGTCGCCGAAGGTCTCGAGCACCCCCGCCGACGGCCCGACGAAGCGCAACCCGGCGGCGGCGCAGTCCCGGGCGAACCGTGGGTCCTCGCTGAGGAAGCCGTATCCGGGGTGGACGAGCGTAGCCCCGGTATCGCGCGCGGCGTCGACGATCGCGGCCCGGTCGAGATAGGCACCGGCGCCGGCCGACTCGAGCGCCACCGCGACGGTGGCCGCGCCGACATGCGGCGCATCTGCGTCGTCGGAGGCGTGCACGGCCACCGTGCGATAGCCGAGTTCGGTTGCGGTGCGGATGATCCGGAGTGCGATCTCACCGCGGTTGGCCACCAGGACGGTCTGCCGGGTCGACATGATCACACCTCCGCCGCAGTCGCCGCCGGGGCGTCGACCTTGCTGAACAGGTCGCCCTTGCGGACCTTGCCGGTCGCCGTCATCGGCAGCGTGTCGAGGATCTCGATCTCGGGGACCTTGTAGCCGGCCATGTTGTCCCGGGCCCAGGCGACGATCTCCTCGGCCGCGGCCGCCGAGCCGGCGACCAGCTCGACGAAGGCGAAGGCCACCTGGCCGCGGGCGGGGTCGGGTTTGGGGACCACCGCGGCCCGCTCGACCGCCGGGTGCAGCATCAGCAGCGCCTCGACCTCCGAGGGGAACACGCTCATGCCGTTGGTCTTGATCATCTCCTTGTTGCGGGCGAGGTAGTGCACCGCGCCCTCTTCGCTGAATTTCCCGACGTCGCCGGTGTGGAGCCAGCCGCCCCGGAGGGTCTCGGCGGTCGCCTCGGGATTGCGGTGGTATCCGGTCATCACCGACGGGCTGCGCAGGATGATCTCGCCCTCCTCGCCGAGCGGGACCGGCGCACCGTCGGCGTCGACGATCAGGATGTCGGTGCCGGGGACGGGCAATCCGCAGAAGACCGGTTCCTTGTCGAGGTCGCGGTCGTCGTCGGCGAAGCCGAGGGTGATGGTGTCGGCGGTGTGCGTCTCGGTCATGCCATAGGCACCCTCGCGCAGCGTCGCTCCGGTGGCCGCCCGCCAGCGTGCCCGAATCCCCTTGTCCAGCTTGAGGACGAAGGACACCGCCAGCGGCGAGGTGAGCGAGCCGAGATCATGGTCGGAGAAGTCGTCGCGGTCCATCAGCTCGACGTAGTTGTCGACGGTGCCGATCATGGCGCCGACCTGATGACGGGGCACCGCGTCGAGCACCACCTCGGCGTCCCAGCGGGTCAGCAGCACGGCCGTGCCACCGTTGATCAGCGGGATCAGGATGCCGAAGTCCTCACCGGCGATCCAGAACACCGGCAAGAACACGAGCACGGTGAGCGGGTCCTCACCCACCTGGTGGCCCATCGCGACGGTGGCGGTCGCAGCGGTGTAGACCATGTGGCGCTGGGTGTGTTCGCATCCCTTGGGCATGCCGGTGGTGCCGCCGGTGTAGTTCAGCGCGGCGAGCGCATCGGGATCGGTCGCCACCGCCTCCGCACGCGACGCCGACATGATGGTGTGCCAGTCGCTGCCCGACGGATCGGCGATCGGGAACGGTGCGCCGGTCGCATCCGGGGTGAGCATGTCGGACATGTCGGTGGTGGCCACCACGCGCAGCGGCGTGCGCTCACGTACCAGGGAGACCAGCGGTGCCAGGGCGGGCATCGTGAGGATCACGGTGACGTCGGCGTCGGTGAGTTCGTGGACGAGTTCGTGTTCGCGCAGCATCGGATTCACCGGGACGTGGACGGCGCCGGCCTTGAGGATGCCGAGCATCGCGATGGAGAACTGCGGACAGTTGCCGAGGTGGACACCCACCCGGTCCCCCGCCGCGACGCCGTTGTCCCGTAGCCATCCGGCGAAGCGATCGGAGTACTCGTCGAACTCCGCATAGCTGATCTCGCGCCCGTAGAAGGCGATCGCGGTGCGATCGCCTGCCACCGCGGCCCAGTGCCGGAGGTGGTCGACCAGGCCCATCGTCTCGATCGGGTAGTGCACTTCTCGCGGCACCTGCGCGGGCCAGTTCCGTTGCTGCACCTCACGGATCTCCGTCAGTGCGTCCTCGAGTCGCTGCAGCGCCGCGTCGGTTGTCATCTGCTCCCAATCCCTTTCGGTTCCCACCTGCCCGCCCGCACCGATCTCGCACATCACGGCCGGGTCGCGTTCGTGAGCCACCTTACACACGAACTTGAACCTGAGTTCAGCTCCATACCGGGCGGATGACGGTGGCCGACATCTCATGTGACCCACACCACAAGGCGACGTTGCGAGTGACACACTCGGCGATATCCGCACCCTTGACACCCATCCGCGCCCCCGTGGCACACTGTCGGAGTACACATGTACACCGAATCACGCCCAACGAACGGAGCCAGCCCATGAGCATCCGCCTTCCGGACGTCGTGACGTCCTTGGTCGAGGCGACCATGTCGCCGCATCCGGTCGACCGCTACCTCGAGCTGATCGATCCGCGGCTCACCTGGCGCGACCTGCGCGCCACCGTCACCCGCGTCGAGCACCCCACACCCCGCACCGTCCGTCTCACCCTGGCCCCCACCCGACGGTGGCGTGGCCACGAGGCCGGACAGTTCGTGCAGCTCAGCGTCGTCGTCGACGGTGTTCGTCAGACCCGCTGCTTCTCCCCTGCCAACGCGAGCGACGGCGCCGACGGCACCGTCGAGCTCACCGTCACCGCCAATCAGAGCGGCGGCGTGTCCGACCACCTGCGTACCCACGCCCGGGTCGGCGACGTCTACGGACTGTCCCAGGCCACCGGTGAGTTCGTCCTTCCCGACGCCGGAGTCCGCACCCCGGTGTTCATCAGCGGCGGCAGTGGGATCACACCTGCTTTGTCCATGCTGAGAACACTTGTATCGAATCGGTACAGCGAGCCGATCACCTTTGTCCACTACGCCCGGACGCCCGCGGACGTCGCCTATCGGGCCGAACTGACCGCTCTGGCTGCGGTGAACCCCGCCATCGATCTCCGGGTCCATTACACCCGCAGTGCCGCACGCGGGATCGGCGAGGGGGCCACGATCGGCGGCCACTTCACCCCCGAGCACCTCGACGGCATCACTGCCGCCGACGACGCGGATGTGTTCGTGTGTGGACCGCAGACACTGATGGACTCCGTCGGCGCCCACATCGAATCCGCCCGCCCGCACGCCCGCATCCACACCGAGGCGTTCACCCTCGCGGTCCCGGCACCGATCGATCCCGACCGGCCGGTATCCGGTGAGGTGGCGTTCACGCGCTCGGGGCGCACCGTGGCCAACGACGGCCGCACGATCCTCGACCAGGCCGAATCGGCCGGGCTGCACCCGGAATCGGGCTGCCGTATGGGGATCTGCTTCTCCTGCACCGCCGTCAAGAAGTCCGGCACCACCCGCAACGTCCTGACCGGCGAGACCCACTCCGAACCCGACTGCCGAATCCAGTTGTGCATCAACGCACCTGTCGGCGACATCGACATCGAGGTATGACATGACCACGAAGACCCTGAGCCCCCAGAGCCCGTCCCCGCTGACGTCGGGCACCGACAACGCCGATCCCAACACCGTCGTCCTCTCCTACGAGCAGGTCGAACAGCTCGGCCGCGATCTGGACGAGATCCGGGCGCGCGTCGTCGCCGATCTCGGCACCCGCGACCGCGAATACCTCTATTCGGTGATCCGCGCCCAGCGCGGACTCGAGGTGGCCGGCCGCGCGCTGTTGTTCGTCGGGTTCTTCCCGCCCGCATGGCTCGCCGGTGTCGGCGCGCTGTCGGTGTCGAAGATCCTCGACAACATGGAGATCGGCCACAACGTCATGCACGGCCAGTACGACTGGATGCGCGAGGACACCTACAACTCGCGCGAATTCGAGTGGGACACGGTCTGTCCCGCCGATCAGTGGAAGCACTCCCACAACTACCTGCACCACACCTTCACCAACATCATCGGCGAGGACCGCGACATCGGCTACGGCGTCCTGCGTATGGCCCGTGACCAGAAGTGGAACCCCTACTACCTCGGGAACCTCGGCTATGCGACCGCATTGATGCTGCTGTTCGAGTGGGGCGTGATGTTGCACGATCTCGAGGCCGAGAACATCGTCGCGGGCAAGCGACGGTGGTCCGACATCAAGGGGCTCGTGAAGGGCATGTGGCGCAAGGCCAGTCGTCAGGTCCTCAAGGACTACGTCGTCTTCCCCGCCTTGAGTGGCCCGATGTTCCTGCCCACCCTGCTGGGCAACGCCACCGCCAACCTGGTCCGCAACGTGTGGGCGTACTCGATCATCTTCTGCGGCCACTTCCCCACCGGTGCACAGACATTCACCTCCGAGGAATGTGTCGACGAGACCCGCGGCCAGTGGTATCTGCGGCAGATGCTGGGTTCGGCCAACATCACCGGCAGCCGGCTGTTCCACATCATGAGCGGCAACCTGTCGCATCAGATCGAACATCACCTGTTCCCCGACATCCCCGCCAGCCGCTACCCGGAGATGTCCGAGGAGGTCCAGAAAGTGTGCGACCGCTACGGACTGCCGTACAACACCGGGCCCCTGCACGCCCAGCTCGCCTCCACCTGGACGAAGATCGCCAAACTGTCGCTACCCAATTCGATGACCCGTGACGACGACGATCTCACCGTCATCGTCGAGCGCACCCCCTCCGCCCGCACCGCCTGATCCGGTGATCTGACGAGCGACGTCGAAACCTCTGCTGGTTGCGCTGGGTGACGATCCCCCTTCCGAGGTGGTCACCACCCGGCCCCGGCCGGCGGAGGTTTCGACACGCGTCGTCGCTGCGCTCCTCGCGGCTCAACCACCGTGCCACGCACGGCACGCGACGACGAAGCCGGCGCAAACCAACACCGGGCGCCGTCGCCTGTCTGGACTGACGAAGAGCGAGGGAGCTTGCGACCGAGGCGATGAGGAGGGAAGACGGGCGGTAAGGCGCACGGTACGCGACGACGAAGCCGGCGCAAACCAATACCGGGCGCCGTCGCCTGTCTGGACTGACGAAGAGCGAGGGAGCTTGCGACCGAGGCGATGAGGAGGGAAGACGGGTGGTAAGGCGCACGGTACGCGACGACGGAGTCGGCGCAGACAAGCACAGACAAGCACCGTCGCCTGTCAACGCTCTATCCTGGGTACCGCCCGTGCTGCACCCCTTCTCGTAGGACAAGGAAGCTGATCGGACATGGTCGATCGCATCGAACGCAACAAGGACATCATCCAGGAGCTCGTGGAGTCGACGGCCACACATGTGGGTCAGATCGCCTCGATCATCACGACGGCGGTCGCCGATGTCGCCCGCGAGGTGGGTGAGATCATCACCGACGGTTTCGAGATGCGCGAGGCGGCGCGTCGTGCCGGCGCCGACAGTGCCACCGTGATCGATGCCGAGTTGGTGTCGGATGACGCCGTCGACGAGATCGAGCCCGAGTTCGACGAGTTCACCGGGGCCGAGGCGCTCTCGGAGATCAATCTCGAGGCCGTGATGGAGGCTCCGGTCACTCCCGCCGACACCGAGTGACCGGCCGGCGGGGAGCACCGGCTGCCCGGCGTCGCCAGACTTTTGCCTGCGGTGAGTTCAATCTTTGCCGTGCCTGTGATCGGCGCGTAGGTTCGTGCTGATCTGGACACGACTGTAGGAGGATCACGTGTCGGCGAGTTCGGTGTTCACCTTTCCCAATCCGGTCAACGACTACGCTGCCCGGTCGACGGCCGGCCTGGTCGTGGCGCTGGCGATCGTGACCATCGTGGTGAACCACTGGGCGCTCTATGCGCTGGTGGCGATCGGGTTCTTGCTGCGTGTCCTGTCCGGGCCGCGGTTCTCGCCGTTCGGTCAGCTGTCTGTGCGGGTGATCGCACCGAAGGTCTGGCGGAAGACCAAGCTGGTGCCCGGGCCGCCGAAGCGTTTCGCACAGGGCATCGGACTGGTGGTCTCCACCGTTGCACTGATCTTGAGCGTGCTCGGCTTCGGGCCGGCCGCGCAGATCGTGCTCGGTGTGCTCGTCGTCGCCGCCACCCTGGAGTTCGCCCTCGGATTCTGCTTGGGCTGCACTGTTTTCGGGTTCTTGCAGCGGCGGGGCATCATCCCCGAGACGGTGTGCGAGGCGTGCAACAACATCTCGTTGCGCAGCCCCGCACACACGGGCTGAGTCAGTCGAGCAGACCCAGGGCGATCCCGTCGAGGATGTCGTGCTCGCTGACCACGAGTTCGGTGATGCCCGCCCGCTCGGCGAATTCCCGGGCCAGTTCCATCGCCACCAGCGATCCGCCGCCGATGACGTCCACCCGGCCCGGATGCATCGGCCCGAGGGCGGCACGCTCGGCGCGGGTCATCCGTACCAGGCGCCACCCGATGTCGTCGAGATCGGTATGCGAGATCCGCGACAGGTGGATCACCTCCGACCGGTATTCGTCGAGGCCTGCGGCCAGCGCCGACAACGTGGTCAGGGTGCCTGCCACCCCCACCCAGGTCCGCGCCCCGGCCACCGGGACCGCCGCGAATGCCTGCGCCAGCCGCCCCCGGATGAATTCCTGGGCGTCGGCGATCTCGGCGTCGGTGGGCGGGTCGGACGGTAGGGCACGTTCGGTGACGCGGACGCATCCGACGTCGGCGGAGTATGCCGCCGACACCCCTGTCGCATCACCGACGACGACCTCGGTGGAGCCGCCGCCGAGGTCGGTCACCACGAACGGTCCGGCGGCGGCGTCGAGTTCGCCGACGGCGCCCCGGAACGACAGCCGTGCCTCCTCGTCGCCGGTGATCACCTCGGCCACGGCACCGGCCACCACCTTGCCGAGCAGGGTCGCCGTCATGTCGAAGAACTCGTCGCGGTTGGATGCGTCACGGGTGGCCGAGGTGGCGACCATCCGCACCCGTTCCGCCCCGGCGTCGACCATCATGTCGACATAGTCGGCGAGGGCGGCGCGGGTGCGTTCGATCGCCTCGTCGGCGAAACGCCCGGTCGCATCGACGCCCTGACCGAGCCGCACGATCCGCATCTCGCGGTGGATCTCGGCGAGCGGTCCGTGTTCACCGTCGACGGCCCGGGCGATGAGCAGTCGGATCGAGTTGGTGCCGCAGTCGACGGCGGCGACGACGGTCACTGCTCGGCCTCGCCGGTGGGGTCCGCTTCACCGGTGGTGTCCGGCGCACTCTGACCGGCGGCCGGCGGAAGCCGGTCGGGCCAGTCGGCCGGCACCGCGATGCCGCGCAGGCCCGCCGCCGCGGCCAGCGCCACGGACTCGTCACCGAACGGGTTGAGCCCGGGCCCCTTGGCCAGTGCGTGCGCGATCAGCACGTGCAGGCATTTCACCCGGTCGGGCATGCCGCCACCGGTGAAGTCGGTGCCCAGCGATTCGATCGCATCGCGCTCGGCCAGATAGTCCTCGTGGGCGCGGCGGTAGTCGGCGGCCAGCTGCGGGTCGGTGGCCAGTCGCGCTGTCATCTCCTTCATCACCCCGGCCGATTCCTGTCGGCTGGCCTCGGCGGTCAGCCGCGGGTCGGTGAGGTAGTACAGCGTGGGGAACGGGGTGCCGTCCGGAAGGCGGGGCCGGGTCTTGATGACCGCGGGAAGCCCGTCGGGGGTGCGGTAGCTGACCTCGATCACGCCGCGGGGCTCACGCCCGAGCTGGGCGGTCACCACTGCCAGATCGTCCTCGGAGATGCTCACGGATGCACAACACTAGTCGGTGCCGCCATCGTGGTCACGTCGGTCCGCCCCTCACTCGGGTGGCGTGGCGACGGTCTCCCACAAATTGGTGTACCAGGGGTTGTGCGCATGCTCCTCGGCGCGCTTCTGCGCGGCCTCCCGCTCGGCGTCACCGGGATACATCATCACCAGCGGGGTCTCCCCCGGGCGGACGAACTGAAGGCGTTCGCGCGCCTGGGCCTCCACATAGGCGGGATCGCCCTGCTCGTTGACCTTCTGCTGGTAGTAGGCGACCTGCTCGCGCAGCTTCGCATTCGATGCGGCGAGCTGCTCGGCCTCGGAGTGGCCCGCATAGTAGTTGCGCAGCGGTACCGCGAGGGTCACCGCGACGAAGGCCACCACCACGACGGTGACGACGAGGACCAGCGCGAGGGGGCGTTTGCTGTCGAGTCCGCGCACGCGGTCGACCAGTGAGGGGCGTGGTCGCCGAGCACGGGATGTGGCCAGACGTGACCGCTGCGGACGCGGTGCGAGGACCTCGTCGGGATCGATGCCGTCGACGACGTCGAGGTCGGACTCGTGGATCTCCTGCTCGCCGGTCTCGATCACCGAGACCACGGGGCGGCGGGAGGGTTCGGCATGACGACGAGGGGCGCGTCGGGCACGCTCGGTGGATCGTGTGTCACGAACCGACCCGCCTGCCCGTCGTCGCCCCTCGCGTTGTGCCATGGGTTCTAGCTAATCACGAACCAAACGAGAACCGCGGGAAGGCGAGGTCACCGGCGTAGCGTGCCGCATCACCGAGGCCCTCCTCGATGCGCAGCAGCTGGTTGTACTTGGCCACGCGCTCGCTACGGGCCGGCGCACCGGTCTTGATCTGGCCGCAGCCACAGGCGACGGCGAGGTCGGCGATGGTGGTGTCCTCGGTCTCGCCGGACCGGTGGCTCATCATCGTCTTGTAGCTGTTGTTGTGGGCCAGGGCCACCGCGTCGAGGGTCTCGGTGAGGGTGCCGATCTGGTTGACCTTCACCAGCAGCGCGTTGGCGATGCCCTTGGAGATGCCCTCCTCGAGCCGCTCCGGGTTGGTGACGAACAGGTCGTCACCGACGAGCTGCACCTTGTCACCGATGGCCTCGGTCAGCTTGGCCCAGCCGGCCCAGTCGTCCTCGGACAGACCGTCCTCGATCGAGACGATCGGGAAGTCGGCGATCAGCTTCTCGTAGAACGGCACCATCTCGTCGGAGCTGAACTCCTTGCCCTCGAGCTTGTAGACGCCCTGGGAGAAGAACTCGGTGGACGCGGCGTCGAGCGCGATGACGACGTCACGGCCGAAGGTGTAGCCGGCCTTCTCGACGGCCTCGCCGATCACCGAGATCGCGGCCTCGGTGTGCGGCAGATCGGGGGCGAATCCGCCCTCGTCGCCGAGCGCGGTGTTCAGACCCTGCTTGTGCAGCACGGTCTTCAGGTGGTGGTAGACCTCGGCGCCGCAGCGCAGGGCCTCCTTGAAGCTCGGGGCGCCGACCGGCGCGATCATGAACTCCTGGAAGTCGATGCCGTTGTCGGCGTGCTCGCCGCCGTTGATGATGTTCATCATCGGCACCGGCAGGATGTGCGCGTTGGGTCCGCCGATGTAGCGGAACAGCGGCAGGTTGGCCGCCTCCGCGGCGCCCTTGGCCACGGCGAGGGAGACACCGAGGATGGCGTTGGCACCGATCCGGCTCTTGTCGGAGGTGCCGTCGCAGTCCAGCAGGGCCTGGTCGACGAGGCGCTGCTCTTCGGCGTCGAGACCGATCACCGCGGGGGCCAGCTCACCGAGGACACCCTCGACGGCATTGGTGACGCCCTTGCCGAGGTAGCGCTCGCCACCGTCACGCAGCTCCACGGCCTCGTGCTCACCGGTGGAGGCGCCCGACGGCACTGCGGCCCGGGTGAACGTACCGTCGTCGAGCACGACCTCCACCTCGACCGTCGGGTTGCCCCGCGAGTCGAGGATCTCGCGTGCGCCAACCTGTTCGATGATTGCCACGATGAAGCCCCTTCGATGGACGGGTCGGCGTATCTGCGCGCCGACAGGTACGGGTCAAAGCCTAGGGCATGACGGCGCGGCGGTCCCGTCGGCATGTGACCTGGTGGTCACCGCCCGTCCCCGACACGCCGTCAGGTCTCGTGACCGGGCGTCGGGGACGCTCAGAATCGGACGTTCACCGAGTAGGCGTTGGCATGATCGCGCACGTCGAGAACGTAGGACATCGAGTTGTTGTAGACCATGACGGCCTTCTCCCATCCCTGCGCGGTGGTCATGTCCCCGCCGGAGGAGACGCACAGGTACCGGGCCGCCGACAGCGCGGCGTCGTCGATGTTGTCGGGATCGGCCTTGCCGTCCCCGTTGGCGTCGACGCCGTACCGCTGCCAGGTCTCCGGGATGAACTGGAAGGGGCCCATCGCACGGTCATGGGTGGTGTCGCCGTCGAGCTTTCCGCGGTCGGTGTCGGGGATCTCCAGGTTGCCGCGGGTGCCGTCGAGCGGGACACCGCGGATCGCCGGCGACACGTCACCGTTGTCGGCGACCTTCGCACCACGGTAGGTGCCGTGTTTGCTCTCCACCCCGGCGATCCCGGCGAGCGTGGTCCAGCCGATCCCGCATTCGGGGTGCTGCTGACGCTGGATCTCGGCGGCATTGCCGTATGCCTCCAGGGACACCAGCGGTATCCCGGTGCCCTCGGAGATCGGTTCGGCCCAGGCCCGCATCAGTTCCGCGGTACGGCCCGGGGAGTTGATGTCGATGTAGGGCTGCGGCACTCCCATCGCGGGCGGGATGCCGTCGGGGATGTCGGGCCGCTCGTTGGACGGCAGGTCCAGGCAGCTGGTCAGGGTGATCGATCCGACCACTCCGGTCACCGCCATCAGGACCGCTCGACGGATCCGACGTTCTCCCCTACCCGAACGCACCCGTATCACCTTTCGACTCCGCCATCCGGACACCCGGACGCCGCACCACATGTCCCCGGAGTATCCGCCGGTCCACCCGTGGACCGGCACAGCGACATACCTTCGCACATCCGGGGTGCCGGATCCCAAATCTTCCGGGTCGACGTAGACACAACTGTCCATCCCCCCCGGCGGTTCCCGGCGCACAGGACTACTGTGATCGGTTAGCCTCACCACACCATCCGCCCACTGTGGCGGTGTCGGCGGAGGCCGATAACCGAGAGAGCACGCATGGACACGACCGTCACGGGCATCACGCCCCCGGTGTCCGCGACCGGGACCGCGGAATCCGTGCTGGCGCACACTCCGCGCGATTCTGACATTTCCGGCGATTCGGGTGCGGCACAGCGTGGCCACCGAGTCGTCACCCCATTCGTAGGAAAAGCGGTGAACGCCTGATGCTGGCCACCTTCATCATCGGACTGCGCGAAGGGCTCGAAGCCGCCTTGATCGTCGGCATCATCGCCGCCTTCCTGCGCCGCCAGAACCGCACCGACGCCTTGCGCTGGATGTGGATCGGCGTGGGTGTCGCGATCACGATCTGCGTCGCCGTCGCCGTCGGACTCGAGATCCTGTCCCGGGATCTCCCGCAGCGCCAGCAGGAGATGCTGGAAACGGTGATCGGCGTCGTCGCGGTCGCGATGGTCACCTACATGATCGTCTGGATGCGCAGGCACGCACGCGATCTCAAGGGCGATCTCGAATCCGCGGCGGCGGAGGCGATGGATGACGGGTCGGCCATTGCGTTCGCCGTGATGGCATTCCTGGCGGTCCTGCGCGAGGGCCTGGAGACCTCGGTCTTCCTCGTGGCCGCCTTCAACTCGTCGCAGAACGCGTTGCCGTCGGCGACCGGTGCGGTGCTCGGGATCGCGGTGTCGGTGGCGTTGGGCTACGGCATCTACCGCGGCGGTGTGCGGATCAACCTGTCGCGCTTCTTCACCGTCACCGGCGCACTGCTCGCCCTGGTCGCCGCCGGACTGGTGATGACCGCGCTGCGCACCGCCCACGAGGCGGGCTGGCTCGACGTGGGCCAGCAGCAGGTCGTCGACCTCACCTGGCTGGTCCGTCCCGGCACCGTGCAGGCATCTCTGATCACCGGCGTCCTGGGTATCCCCACCAAACCCGTCCTGATCGAGGTCCTCGGGTGGGCGATCTACCTCGTCGTGGTCGGCACCGTGGTGCTCTGGCCGGCGAGCCGCCCCTTCCCGCGCCGCGCGGTCGGTCTGGTGACCGCGACGCTGGCCGGACTGTCGGCGATCGCCGCCCTCGTCACCTTCCTCACCGCACCCGTGGCACCCGACGGCGCCGGCACGCGCACCCTCGACGCCGCGATCACCACCGCCCCGCAGACCAGCGGCATCCTCACCGGCCTGACCGCCCACGCCCCCGAGCACGTGGCCGTCACCCTCGACTCCACCACCGTCGACTCCACCGACGCGGCCACGGGGAACGCCGGGGACACCGCGACCGGGTCGCTGACCACCGACGGTGTGACCACCGCGCTGCCGGCGATGACCGGTGGCGCCACCACCCCGGTCGGCACCATCGCCGCGCCCACCTATCACCAGGTGGTCGTTCCCGACCTGCCGATCGAACAGATCGTCCCCGGGGCCCCGCAACGGGTGACTCTGCCGCAGATCGCCGCGGCCAACGGCGGCCGGCTGCCGGTGGGTCTCGATCCCCGCAAGTTCGGCGACACCGCACCGGTGATCTATGCGGTCAGTGCCGACGTCACCGTCTCGGTGGACCCGGACTTCGCCACTCCCCTCGCCACCGAGGTGACCTATGCGGTGACCGCCACGGTCACCCCGGCCGCCGGTGCGGCGGCAGTCCTCGGCAAGGTCGCCACGTTCACCGCCATACATCAGGCCACCGCGGCCGATCTCGCGTCCGTCGAGGATGCCAGAGACCAACAGCAAGCCCACGATTCACGGGCCGTGACCATCCCGGTCACGCTCGTGGTGATCGCCGCGGTACTTGCTGCCGCCGCAGCGATCCTGCTGTGGCCGCGTCGTCGTCCGGACACACCGGCCGATCCGGGGACCCCGGTCCCCAAACCCGAAACCGCCGTCACCGAGCGGCCGTTCGAGAAAAAGGAGAACACCCGATGAGGGCACGCCGAGTTGTCGCCGTAGGGGCGACCGCAGTGGCCATCGTAGGTATCGCCGCGTGTAGCAGCGACGACGACAGCTCGTCGTCGGGCGACACCAAGACGGTCAAGGTCGAGATGACCAACGACGGCTGCAAGGTGACCCCGGACAAGGTCGACGCCGGAGCCATCACCTTCGAGATCTCCAACACCGACGCCGCCGCCGTCAGCGAGGTCGAGCTGCTCAAGGACGGCAAGATCCTCGCCGAGCGCGAGAACATCGCCCCCGGTATGACCGCCACCTCCTTCTCCCACAAGCTCGACGGCGGCGAATACCAGATCTACTGCCCCGGCGCGACCAACGAGAAGACCACCTTCACCGTGTCCGGCCAGGCCGTGCAGGCCACCGGCACCGTCGCCGATCAGCTCGCCGCCGCGGCGAACGAATACAAGCAGTACGTCATCACCCAGGTCAACGGACTGACCGATGCCACCACCGTGCTCGTCGATGCGGTCAAGGCCGGCGACGTCGCCGCCGCCAAGGACGCCTACATCAAGGCCCGCCCCTATTACGAGCGCATCGAGCCGATCGCAGGCGCCTTCTGCGCCAACGGAGCCGAGGACTGCTCGGACAACAATGCCGTCAACCTCGACGTCGCGATCGACGCCCGCCCCGACGCCCTCGGCCCCACCGACAAGTGGACCGGTTTCCACGTGCTGGAGAAGCAGCTGTGGGAGGCCGGCAACCTCGACGGCATGACCCCGGTCGCCGAACAGTTGCTGACCAACGTCAAAGAACTGCAGCAGCTGGTCAACGAGCCGACCTTCGAGGTCAAGCCCGCCGACATCATCAACGGCGCAGGCGATCTCCTCGACGAGGTGTCCACCAGCAAGCTGACCGGCGAGGAGGAGGCGTACTCGCACATCGACTTCGTCGACATGTACGCCAACATCGAGGGCAGCCAGCAGGCGTTCGCCATCGTCAAGCCGGCGCTCAACCAGATCGACCCGCAGCTGACCACCACCATCCAGCAGGCCTTCGACAAGGTCACCGAGCTCATCGACTCCTTCCGGGATCCCAACGGTCCCGGCGGATTCAAGAGCTTCGACCAGGTGTCGCCGGAGCAGAAGCGTGAGATGGCCGCCGCCATCATCGCCGTCAAGGACCCGCTCTCGCAGGCCGGCGGCAAGATCGCGGCCGCGAGCTGACCCGACACCGACCCCCTTCGCCGAGAGAACTCCCATGAGCACCACCGACACGCCAGAAACCCACCCCGAGCCCGACGGGCCACGGGTCGATCGTCGCCGTTTCCTCGCCGGCGTCGGCCTGGCCGGGGCAGGTCTGGCCGTCGGTGGTGCCGCGGGCGCCGGCATCGGCTATGCCGCGGCCTCCGGCGGCACCGACACCGACGCCGAGGTGGAGCCGTTCTACGGCGAGCACCAGGCCGGAATCATCACCCGCCAGCAGAATTCACTGGTCTTCGCCGCCTTCGACCTCAAGGACTCGGCCACCGTGCCGTCGGTGCAGACGATGCTCGCCCGGTGGGCGGCGGCGGCCAGCCTGCTCACGCAGGGCAAACCGGTCGGCCCCGTCGAGAGCCGCCCGATGACCCCGCCCGCCGACACCGGTGAGGCCTTCGACCTCGGCGCACACCGGCTGACCGTCACCGTCGGATTCGGTCCGACGTTCTTCGACGACCGGCTGGGCCTGCAGGACAAGCGTCCGGCCGCCCTGCAACCGTTGGGGCAGCTGGCCACCGACACCACCATCGACCCGACGATCAGCGGCGGCGACGTGTGCGTCCAGGCCTGCTCCGAGGATCCGCAGGTGGCCTTCCACGCGATCCGCAACCTCGCCCGCATCGGCCGCAACGTGGTGACGTTGCGCTGGCTGCAGGAGGGATTCGGACGCGCCTCGGCGACCAGTACCTCCCAGGTGACCCCCCGAAACCTGTTCGGGTTCAAGGACGGTACCGCCAACATCAAGGCCGAGGAGCCCGCCGTCGCCGGTGAATGGGTGTGGGTGGGCGACGAGACCGACCAGGACTGGATGAAGGGCGGCAGCTACCTCGTCACCCGCAAGATCCGCATGCACATCGAGGCATGGGACTCCGACGACATCACCGACCAGGAACGGATCTTCGGGCGGGTCAAGGAGTCCGGCGCGCCGCTGTCCGGTGGCGACGAGTTCGCCACCCTCGACTTCACCGCGAAGACCGACGGGCAACCGGCCATCCACCCGTTCTCACACGTGCGCCTGGCCCACCCCGACAACAACGGCGGCGCCCAGATCCTGCGGCGCGGCTACAACTACACCGACGGCATCGACACCCGCACCGGCACGCTGGCGGCGGGACTGTTCTTCATGGCCTACCAGAAGAACGCGCACGAGCAGTTCGTCCGAATCCAGAACAACCTCGCGCAGGACGCGATGAACGAGTACGTCTCCCCGATCTCGAGTTCCCTGTGGGCGATCGGCCCGGGGCTGTCCAAGATCGGCGACTGGTACGGCAAGACCATGCTGGGGAACACCCCGTAGAACGGATCAGGTCACCGATACCGTTGCCGCCGTACGGAATCCGATGTTTCCGGCCGAGGCGTCCGGCCCATTGTGCGAGCGAGCGGCCACCCGGTAGCGGCGACAGTAGGAGTCGTGACAGAGGTAACTGCCCCCGCGCAACACCCGGGCACTGCCACGGCGCGCTCCGGTCGGATCGGCCACCGGCGCCGCAGTCGGGTCCGTCCGGTAGGTGCGCACACCGAATCGGTCGGCGCACCACTCCCAGACGTTGCCCACCGCCTGGTAGAGCCCGTATCCGTTGGGGGCGAACGACCGCGCCGGCATCGTTCCCACCACATCGTCCGGGGCGTCGGGGAAGGTGCCGCGAAAGATGTTGCACCGCATATCCCCTGCGCTCGGATACTCGTCACCCCACGGGAACCGCGCGCCGTCGAGTCCGCCGCGGGCCGCGTACTCCCATTCCGCCTCGGTGGGCAGCCGACGGCCCGCCCACACGCAATACGCCTGTGCATCATGGTGGGAGACGTGGACGACGGGATGATCGCCGAGGCCGTCGAGAGTGCTCGCCGGCCCGAACGGCCGGTCCCATCGGGCACCGGGCACATCGGCCCACCACGGGACGCCCGGGACGCGGGCGGGTCGCACATCCGGGTCCCCGGACCGCACGGCCGACGCGAACACCGCGGACGACCCGAACCGTTCGGCATCGGTGACGTACCCGGTGTCGGCGACGAAGGCGGCGAACGCGGCATTGGTCACCGTGGTCACGTCGATGTCGAAACCCGACACCATGACCTCGTGGACGGGCACCTCGCCGTCGGTGCGGTATCCCTCGTCGAAGGCATCGCCCATCCGGAACCGGCCCGCGGGTATCCGCACCGAGTCGATCCGGTGCGTTCCCATGCCGCCACCGGTGTCCCGGTCGGCACTCCCCACGGGAGGGCCGCCGGGATCACGATCCGGATGGCAACAGCTCACCCCTCGATGATGCCCCGTCCGACCAGCAGCGCCAGCACCCGCTCGGCGAGTTCACCGATGTCGGCGCCGGTGGTGTCGAACCGCAGATCCGGGGAGACGGGCTTCTCGTAGGGTGCGTCGACGCCGGTCAGCCCCTTGAGCTCGCCGCGCCGTGCCCGCGCATAGAGCCCCTTGGGATCGCGGCGTTCGCACTCGGAGACCGGTGTGGAGACGTGGACCTCGATGAAGTCGAGATCGGCCGCCTCGTGCAGTTCGCGGGCGATCGCACGGTCGGAGTGCAACGGCGACACCATCGACGCGATGGCGATCACCCCGGCGTCGGCGAACAGCCGCGCCAGATGGCCGACGCGCCGGATGTTCTCGGCACGGTCCCCCGGGGAGAAACCGAGATCGTCGGAGATGCCGTGGCGGATGTTGTCGCCGTCGACGAGATAGGCGACCCGGGTCCGGTTGACCAGTTCCCGTTCCAGTGCCACCGCCACGGTGGACTTGCCCGACGCGGGGAGTCCGGTGAGCCACACCGTCGCCCCGCGTTGCCCGGTCTTGGCCCAGCGTTCGGTGCGGTTCAGCGAGCTCGGATGCCACTTGATGTCGTTGCGGGTGGCCTTGCCCGGGATCACCTCCCGCGGCTCGAGGATCGTCCCCGCGCCGACGGTGTCGTTGGAGGACTCGTCGATCAGGATGAACGCACCGGTGTCACGGTTCTCGGTGTAGCGGTCGGCCACCACGACCGACGACGTCCGCAGTGTGATGGTGCCGATGTCGTTGAGTCCCAACTCCGTCGGACCGACCACCTCGAGCAGCGACTCCGGGTCCAGGCGACGTTCCAGGGACTGCACGGTGGCCCGCACCGTGCGTGTCCCCTGCTTGAGTGCCACCCGGTCGCCCGCGTGCAGCGGCGCCTGCGCCAGCCAGCACACCGTGGCCGACAGTTCCCGGGCCGCCACCGGGAGGTGGGCGTCGTCGGCGCCGCTGATGATCACGTCGCCGCGGCCGATGTCGATCTCGTCGGCCAGCTGCACCGAGATCGACAGCCCCGCGACCGCCACGTCCCGGGTGTCGTCGAGGGCGTCGAGGGCGGTCACCACGCTGCGCGACCCCGACGGCAGCACCTGCACCGGATCACCGACACGCACCGTGCCCGCCGCGACCCGACCGGTGTAGTTGCGTTTGCCGTCCGGTCCCGGCCGCGACACCCACTGCACCGGCAGACGCAGTTCGCGGGCCTGCGGCGAAGGTGCCTGCAGTTCCACCGATTCCAGGTACTCCAGCAGCGTCGGCCCGGTGTACCACGGGGTGTGGTCCGAACGGTGCACCACGTTGTCGCCGTGCTTGGCGGCGACCGGGATGGCCAGGATCTCCCCGATGCCCAGCTGGACGGCCAGTTCGTTCAGCTCGGCCTGCAACTCGGCGAACCGATCGGCGGAGAAGTCCACCAGATCGATCTTGTTGACCGCCGCGATCACATGCGGCACCCCCACCAGGGTGGCGATCCGCGCGTGCCGACGGGTCTGGCGCTGCAGTCCTTTTCGCGCATCCACCAGCAGCACCGCGACATGGGCGTTGGAGGCACCGGTGAAGGTGTTGCGGGTGTAGCGCTCGTGGCCCGGGGTGTCGGCGAGGACGTAGTTGCGGGTGTCGCTGGCGAAGAAGCGGTAGGCGACGTCGATGGTGATGCCCTGCTCACGCTCGGCCCGCAGGCCGTCGGAGAGCGCGGCGAGGTCCACGTCGCCGTCGTCGGAGGTCACCCCGGCCAGGTGGTCGGTCGGAAGGCTCCCGGTGTCGTGGAGCAGACGACCGATCAGGGTGGACTTCCCGTCGTCGACGCTGCCCGCCGTCGCCAGCCGCAGGATCTGACGACGCGGTGCCGCATCGCGTTCCGGTGCCGTGGGTGCGGTGGTTGCCTGCGTCATCAGAAGTAGCCCTCTCGCTTGCGATCTTCCATCGCGGCCGACGACGTCCGGTCGTCGGCGCGGGTCTCGCCTCGTTCACTGACCGTCGCCACACTGATCTCGGCGATGATCTCGTCGAGACTTGCCGCCTGTGACCGGACCGCACCGGTGATGGTGAGGTCGCCGACGGTGCGGTACCGCACCCACTCGGTGGACACCTCCGACGGCGAGTCCGGTTGCGAGAACTCCGAGACCGCCAGCAGGATCCCGTCGCGGTCGAACACCTCGCGCTGTGCCGCGAAGTAGATCGACGGGAGCTCGAGATCCTCCAGTTCGATGTAGCGCCAGATGTCGAGTTCGGTCCAATTGCTCAGGGGGAACACGCGAACCGACTCGCCGCGGCGGATCCGCCCGTTGTACAGCGACCACGGCTCGGGGCGCTGGGCGCGCGGATCCCACTGGCCGAACTCGTCGCGGAAGCTGAACACCCGTTCCTTGGCGCGGGCACGGTCCTCGTCGCGGCGGGCGCCACCGAAGGCCGCATCGAATCCGCCCGCCTCCAAGGCGTCCAGCAGGACCGGTGTCTGCAACCGATTTCGTGACCCGGACGGGTCGGCCGACTCGGCGATCCGGCCGGCCGCGATGGCGTCGGGTACCGACGCGACGATCAGCTTGATGCCGGCCGGGTTGTCGGCGGTCGGGGCGACGCGGCGATCACGGAACTCGATGACCTCGTCGAAGTTGTGTCCGGTGTCGACGTGCAGGATCGGGAAGGGCAGCGGATTGGGCCGGAATGCCTTCTCCGCCAGGCGGAGCAGGACGATGGAGTCCTTTCCGCCAGAGAACAGCAGCACCGGCCGTTCGAGCTCGGCGGCCACCTCGCGGATGATGTGCACCGACTCGGCTTCCAGCACACGCAGTGCCGCAACGTGATCGACGTCGGCACCGGCCTCGGTATCGGTATCGGGCAAGTCGGGGGTGGTGATCGGATCGGCTGGGGTGTCGGTGAGTTCGGTGGTCATTGGGGGTATCCGTTCCTTTCCGCATCGCGGCGATAGCGCTGCGCCCATTCTTTGGAGCGGGCATTGGACTGCGGTTTCAGCGGCGGTGGCGGCGCGAGCGCCGGATCGAGCCCGAGGGCGGTCAGCACCCGGGCGGTGGTGCCCTGCGGATCCTTGACGAGTTGTCCGAACTCGACGTCGAAGGGTTCGATCCCCTCGTCGGAAAACCAACGCCGCCATTGCCGTTCCTGTTCGAGGAGGATTCCCGCGAGGTACGCGATCCCCTCCGCGTTGTACTCGGCACGGGCATCACGGTCGGCGTCGACATGCGGACCGTGACCGTCACGCCACACACGTGTCTGCACCGCCCGCCACATCGACACCGCCTGGGACACCACGTCTTCCCGGTAGACGTGGACGAACAGCGGATCGGTTCCGAGGAGCTGGCGGATCGCGGTCCGTAGGGAACCGGTACCGGTGCGGGTGCGGGCGACGAGCAGAGGTGTCTGGTTCCACATCAGTTTGCCGCCCCACACACCGTTCGGGGTCCGGCCGGCGGCGAGGACGTCCGCACGCCACCTCACGAAGTCGCGGGTGTCCACCTCGCCCGGTTCGACGTCGTCGAGCAGGCTCAGGATCGTGGAATCGTCGACGTCGGCGAACCATTCCCGTGGTTGCGGGGCCTGCGACGACGAGCTGAAGTACTGGAAGAACTCCTCCGGGGCCCCCGCCACCCCGGTCGCCGAGAGGGACTCGACGAGCAGCGTGCTCCCGCTGCGCTGGCTCGCGCAGACGAGATAGTTCTCACTGGTTGGCATCGGCACAGTCTAGCCAGCCCGAAACCACCTGCAACCTGGTGTTTTACGGTCAGCGGGCGGTCAAATATTGACATCGTGAACTGAACGTGCAGACCAGTCAGCGGCGTGGGGACGCCGCCACCGAGGTACTCACCGACGCACCGTCACCGGTGGCGATGTCGCCGTCGAGCTCGCGCCGCGCACCGAGCGGACGACGGGATGGAAGAGCTTCTTCATCCGGTTGTGCCTCTTGCGATTTCGCATGGAAGATCGCCATGAATCGCGCGGCGACAGCAGTCCCTTCGTCCTCGGTGGGCAGACTGTCGGCCGTGCGGTGCCGCCACTGTGCGAGGCGATCGGCGAGGTCGGCCCGGACGGCGGCGTATGCCGGGTCGTCGGCGAGGTTGTTTCGCTCACGAGGATCAGAAGTCAGATCGTAGAGCTCGACGTGCGAACGCTCGCGGGTTGTGCTCGACGCGGCGATCGACCGGGCCGACAGGCTGTCGGCGATGTCGAGCGGCAGCAGCAGTTCCGGCCGGTGCGCATAGTTCTCGATGTAGCTGTGGGTCTTGGTCCGGATGGCGCGGATCGGATCGTAGGCGTCGTGATAGTTCTTCTCGGTGAAGACCTCGTCGCGCACCGGTGACTCCGATTGCGGCACAGCGATTTCGGCTGCGTGGGAGTCGCCGTCGACGTCATCGGGTGTGACGACGCCCAGCCAGTCGAGGATCGTCGGGGTGAGGTCGACGCCGGAGAACAGGTCGTCGTAGACACGCGGCCCGATGCCCCGGGCGGTGGGCGGCCGGATGATCAGTGCCACTCCGGTCCCCTCGGCGTAGAGCGTCGACTTGGCGCGGGGGAAGGCGAGGCCGTGGTCGGTGACGAAGACGATCCAGGTGCTCTCCGCCAGTCCGAGCGCCTCGACGGTGTCGAGGAGGCGGCCGACTGCGGCGTCGGCCTTGGTGATGCTGCCGTGCAGGCCGGCGAGGTCGTCACGGACGTCGGCGGTGTCGGGCAGGAACTCCGGGACGTCGAAGGTGGTGGGGTCGGCAGGATCGTATTCGTCGGCCGGGTAGGGCCGATGGGTCTCGAAGAACCCCGCGGTCAGCAGGAACGGCCGGTCCGATCCGGCGTCGACGTACCGACGGAGCCACGCCTGGGATTCGGCCACCACGTGGTCGCACCGGGAGTCGGAGACGTCGATCGTATCGAACCCGATGCTGGTGGGGTCGGTGCTCTCGTGCTGCATGCCGAACAGCACCGAGCGGTATCCCGCGTCCGACAGGATCGCGGGCAGGGTGCGGGTACCGGGGCGGTAGGCGAAGCCGTGATGGGCCAGCCCGACTAGCCCGTTGTGGTGCGGATACTGCCCGGTGAACAGCGATCCGCGGGCCGGGGAACACAGCGGGGCGGTCGCGTGGGCGTCGGCGAAGCGGATACCGGAGGCGGCGAGCGCATCCAGATTCGGGCTCTGGACCCCGGTTGCGCCGTAACAGGCCAGATGGCGTCCGAGATCGTGCCAGTGCACGAGGATCACGTTCTCCCGCGTCGGAGTCAGGGCACCCGCGGTCTCGTCGGTCGGGAAGGCAGCCATCATCCCATGATGCACTTTCTCGTTTTCCCATGTCGGCCGGGGTGTGTCCGGTTCTGTGCCCGCACGGCGGGAATCTATCCTGGACAGACACACGTCGCCGGAAGGAAGGTGCATCGATGGCGCGCCCGTCCAAACCACTGATCAGCCGTTCGGCGGCGGTCGAGGCGTCGATCGACATCATCGACTCCGAAGGGCTCGAGGCGTTCAGCCTGCCCCGCCTGGCCAAGCATCTCGGGGTCCGTGCGCCGTCGTTGTATCACCACTTCGCCGACAAGAACGAGATCCTCACCGAGGTCGCCCGCCACATCGGGGGCACCGCGGTGCGCAGTCCGCGGCGCCGGCCCGGCCCCGACTGGCCGGAGTTCTTCGTCACCCTCGCGGTGAACTTCCGACAGTCCATCCTGCGGCATCGCAATGCCGCCCCCGTGCTGTTGGAACACCTTCCCCGCGAACTGTTCTCGTCGACCTACGAGGAGACGTCACGGTTCCTGACCGAATCCGGCGTGCCGAGCCGGTTGCATGTGCAGATCCTCGACGGGATGGAGAAGATCGCACTCGGCGCGGCGCTGATCGAGGCGACGCGACCGGCGAGTTCACGGTCGACGATCTTCCCGAACGTCACCGAGGACTCCCAGCCCGAGCTCGCCGCGGCACTGGCCGCCAACGAACTGACACAGAAGCAACTGTTCGAGGCGATGGTCCGCAGCTTCCTGCACGGGATCATCGCCGACAACGACCTCGACGCCGCACCGTCGATGGCCGTCTGACCGGTCGTCGGCGATCAGCCGAAGATCTCGGGCAGCCCGTCGGACACCCGCCCGGTGAACGACGGCGCCCGCTTCTCCAGGAATGCCTCCACACCCTCGGTGACGTCGGCGGACGACCCGCGCTCGAAGATCGCGACGGATTCGGCGTGGTGCGCCGTCTGCGGATCCGGTGCACCGAGCATCCGCCACATGATCGCGCGGGTCAGGGCGACCGATACCGGTGATGTCCCGGCGGTCATCTCGCGGGCGATCGCCATCGCCCGGTCACGAACTGCGCTCGCCGGAACCACTTCTCGGACGAGGCCGGCCGAGAGCGCCTCGGACGCCGTGACCATCCGCGCGCCGATGGTCCATTCCACCGCGGTCGCGATCCCGACGACCCGCGGCAGGAACCACGACGAACATGCTTCGGGAACCAATCCCCGCCGGGTGAACACGAATCCGAACTTGGCTGTGTCGGAGGCGATCCGCACATCTGCGGGCAGGGTCATCGTGACCCCCACGCCCGCTGCCGGACCGTTGATCGCCATGATCACCGGTTTGGTCGACCGGAAGATGCGCAGGGCGAGCCGGCCGCCGCTGTCGGGCGGGACCGCACCGGTGTCGGCGTCGGCGGTCGCGGCGAAGGTGTCGCCACCCGATTCGAGGTCGGCCCCGGCGCAGAAGGCCCGACCAGTCCCGGTCACGACCACAGCCCGGATGGTGTCGTCGGCGTCACAGACGTCGAACAGCCCGATCAGCGTGTCGATCATCTCGACGGTGCAAGCGTTCAGCCGATCAGGACGGTTGAGTCGCAGTACGGCGATCTCGGCATCGCGTTCGAGCACGACCACCGGTTCCGTGTGTGGTTCGGTCATCACAGATCCAGGACGAGTCGTGCTGAGCAGCTGCGCGATACGCAGACCATCATGCAGTCGTTGGCGGCGCGCTCATCGTCGTCGAGTACCGAGTCGCGGTGTTCGGGGATGCCGTCGAGGACGGCTGTCTCGCAGGTTCCGCAGGTGCCCTCACGGCACGAGAACTCGACGTCGACGCCACTGCGCTCCAGCGCGTCGAGCAGGCTCTCGTCGGCGCCGACGGTCGGTCACCGCGGTGCCGCTGCGGTCGAGTACCACTTCGAAGGTGGTGTCCGGCCGCGCATCATCGATATGCTTGGGTGTGAAATGTTCCACGTGGAGCGTGACGTCGTCGCGGTCACGGCACCGGTCCTCGACGGCACGCAGCAGCGGTTCCGGACCGCAACAGTAGACCTGGGTGCCGGGTGAGACCTCGTCGAGGGCTGCATCCAGATCGAGTAGTCCGTGGACGTCCTGGGGCCGGGCCGTCACCGACCCCGGATACCGGTCCTCGAGCTCGTCGACGAAGGCCATCGCCGTGCGGGTCCGTCCGCCGAAGAGCAACGACCATCGGGCGCCGCCGGCGGCGGCACGGGCCATCATCGGGATCAGCGGCGTGATGCCGATACCGCGGCGATGAACAGATACTCCGATCCTTCGACGAGGGGAAAGTTGTTGCGCGGTCCGATGATCGGGAGTACATCACCTTCCCGGATCCGTTCGTGGACCTGACGCGATCCGCCACGTCCGTCCCGCTCCCGCAACACCGCCACACGCAGCGCGGTCGGGTCGGATTCCTCGCCACACAGCGAGTACTGGCGGATCGTGTCGTCATCGAGAACGAGATCGATATGCGCCCCCGGCTCCCACCGGGGCACCTGTCCCCCGTCGGTGTCCGCGAGGGTGAGCGCGACGACACCGTCGGCCACCGGCTCTTTACCGATCACGCGCATCATCCTGCGGTCGGTCGTGTGCTGCAACATGCGGGGTCCGTGCTCACTGTCGGTAGGACGTTCTGGACCACTTTATCTTACGGCGTAAGATTAGTTCCGGCAAGAACAGGCTTTGAGCCGAC
>NZ_BCNF01000103.1 GCF_001485495.1 Gordonia desulfuricans NBRC 100010
ATCATCAAATGGAGGTCTCCGGTTCGATCACTGACGACCACCTCGGCACTCAGCGCATGCCGTGGAGATTTCGACTCGGGTCCTCGCTACGCTCGGTCCGGCTCAAACAACAAACGGGGTACCAGCTCAATTGACAACTGGCAGTGGATAGATCGGAGGTTATCGGGGATCATTGCTCCCGTGCCGATTCGTCGGGTCCCTGGACGTCGCGTACGGATCCCCCGAGGATCTGGGTGGCACGATACAGGTGGCCTTCGACGGTGCGGACCGACAATGTCAGTCGTGCCGCGATCTCCCGATTGGTCAATCCGGATTGGGCGAGCATCACGACCTCGCGTTGTCGGGCGGACAGGCCGTCGCCGAGGTGGGCTGCAGTGGTGGCCGGAGAGTGGATTCCACGGGGTGCCGCGATGCGATCGAGTCGTTCCACGGCGTTGAGTCGTGCGCCCCGACGGCCCTGCGACTCGTAGATCGTCACCGCCTGCGCCGACGCGTCGGCGGCGCAGGTGACCAGACCGACGTGCAGGTACTCGTCGGCGACCCCGTCCAGGGCCTTGCCGTCACCGCTCGCCAGCGCATGTGCATGGCGAGCGGCGATCTGAACCCGCGGCGACTCGGTCAGCCGCTGTGCCAACTGGGACAGACGCGGTGCGCACGACGCATCACCCAGTCGCACCGCGACTTGAAGGGCGTAGGCCTCGTGGAGATCTTGGCCCGAGTCCTTTGCGGTGGAGGCGATGTCAAGAGATCGTCGTGCGGCATTGGACGTCTCGCCGGTCATGGCCATCTGCCAGACCTCGAGCAGCTCGATCCGAGTGTGCAGGTACCCGAATGCGGGATGCGGATGTGCGCGGAGCCGTTCGGTCAGGGCGACAAGGGTATCGGTATCGCCGGACATCGCTGCCGCAGAGGCGCGTTCGATACAGAAGGGGATCCACATAAACGGGGGTGCCTGGTAGCAGTCGAGTTGCTCGAGTGCTGAGGTGAGCAGCCGGGTGGCGGTCTTCAGATCGCCACGGAATCCCAGCACCGACCCGGTGACCCCGGTGGCCCATATCGGTCCGAACCCCGGTGTGTGGGTTGTCAGTTCGGTCAGGCGTTCGGCGACGTCGTATGCGGTCGACATGTTGCCGGCCAGCATCAGGTAGTAGGCATGCAGCTGGGTGATCGCGCTGAGGTGCGGTGCGGTGTCGGGGGAGTCGGCAGCGGTGTAACCCCGTGCAGCGAAACGTGACACCTCGGTGAGCAACCCGAGATCACCGGCTGCGATGACGCCGGCCCAGCAGGTCAACATCTCGCGCAGCGGGGACACGGTGCGGGTGTCGTGTGGTGCTGCGGTGAGCATCTCGAACGCAGTGCGGGGCCGGCCCGCCAGCGCGTTGGTGAGGCCGGTGACCGTGGACCGAATCCCTTCGGGCAACGGGACATCGGTGCGGAGGTCGTCGACGATCTGCCGTGCTGCGTCGAGGTCGCCGAGTGTCCACAGTTGATTGGCGACCCGGACCATCGTGGTGGTGGCGAGCTCGTCGGGATCGGTTGCCGCGTCGGAGGCCCGCTGCAACACCGCCTCGGCGTCGAGGCCTGCGCCGGCCAGCGACATCGCATAGCCGAGCACCTTGTGTACCCGCGGGAGCAGATCCGGTGCGGTGACCTCTTGGGCCAGGGCGATGGCGAGAGCGGTGTCGAGGCTGCCGAGTGCGGCCTCGGCGCCGTCGGCGAGGATCTGCTGTCGACCGGGGAAGTCGCCGGACTCCAGGGCCAGAACCGCTGCCTGGATCGCCACGATGGGATCGGAATCGTTCGACGCGGACAGGATTCGGGACAGCCGGGGACGGATGCGGTGCAACTGGACGGTGGCATGAGTCCGCCGCACCTCCCCGTAGATCGGGTGCGACAGTCGCAGCTTGTGATGCGGTGGTGCGACATCGACGACGACGAAGTCGCGCCGCACCGCCTTCTCGACGGCGGCATGGTCGACCAGTTCGGTGACTGCGGACAGCGGCAGCGGCTCGGCGATCGCGAGGGCGTCGACCACCTCGGCCACGTCGGGGTGGGCCTCGAGCCGGGTCGACAGGGACACCACGAGACCGTCGGGGAGTCCGAGCGGGCCGGTGGCGATCCATTCCTCACCGTCGAAGGTCAGCAGACCCTGATCCCGGCCCTGATTGACTAACGCGCGCAACAGGAAAGGGTTGCCGTGCCCGAGTTCCCACATCGTGTGGTGGAGCTCGGGGGATATCGTGCCACCCAACGCCGCTTCCACCAGATCGGCCGATTCCGGCTCGGACATCGGCGCGAGCTCGATCACGATTGCCTCGTCGCCGGTCAGGAGTTCGTCGGTGGCCGGCGATCGATCCTCGGTCCGGATGGTGAACATCAGGCGCGTCTGCGTGGACCGCCACAGGGTGCTCACCACGAACAGCGACAGATCGTCGAGGCGCGGGAAGTCGTCGATCACGACGACCGCATCGGATTTGCTGATCTCGGTCACGACCCCGCTGACCCTGCTCAGCGGGTCGGAGACGGAGTGGTCGACCCAGGCGGCGAAGGCCCCGAGGGGGACCCGCTTACCGGTGGAGGTCGCCGAGATCACCAGGGATTCCAGGCCCGCGGTGGTGAGCGCCTCGGTGGTCAGGCGTGTCTTTCCGACACCCGCAGCGCCCCGGACCACGATGCATCGGCCGTCACCCGAAGTCAGGATCGTCCGAATGGTCTGAATTTCTTTGTTTCGTCCGACAAATGGCCAGTCGTTTCCTCGCCCCGACATAGGCGAATCATAATCGTGAACTCGGTGCGACGATGCAAAAGCGATTCTGAAGATTCGCCAAGATCGGACGTGGTCTTTGTGTCACTGTCGGGGCGAATGTCTCTGCCCGGCATGTCGGTCAGGTCGGGGCCGGCGCGTCCGGGAGGGTGTCGCCGACGATCTGGCGAAGTGCCGCAACATGTCCGGCGAATGCATCCCGGCCGGCGGGGGTGAGTTGGGCACGGACGGTGCGGCGTCGGCCGGTGGTGGGACGTTCGGTGGTCACGTAGCCGGCCGTCTCGAGAGTGGTGAGCTGTTTGGACAGAGCCGAATCCGACAGGGCGAGTCGGTCTTTCAGATAGGCGAAATCGGCCCAGTCGGCGGCGGCGAGAGTGGCCATCAGCGACAGTCGGGTGCTGGGATGGATGAGCTCGTCGAAACGCGGTTCGGTCATGCGTGACGCACCCGGGTGCGGGGCCGCACGGCGGCCAGGATGTCGGGTCCACCGAAGCCGATCACCGCGGCGACGACGATCCCCGCCCACAGGCTCGGGTGCGCGGTGCCGTCGGCCTGCAGGGCGAATGCGACGCCGATGGTCAGCGCGACGGCCGCCACCAGGATGCCGATCACGATCAGGGGGATGCGCCGGTCGGCGGTGTCGCGGGAGACCTGGAGTCGTGTGGAGCGCCGGCGGCCGTCGAGCAGGCGGGAGGCGACTGTGGCATGTCCGGCGCCGAAGATCACGGTCGCGATGGTGGTGACCCACCAGGGTGCGAACTGCCCGATCGCACCGAGCGCCACCCAGCCGCCGGCCATCGCCCACCAGTAGCCGCGGGGGAGTCCGATCTCGTCGGTGACGTGCTGGTGTGCGGTGGCCACGGCACCGAGTGCGGCGCGGGCCTCATCAGGGGAGATGTCGGACATGGGGACCTCCGGTGGATTCGGATCATTACTTTCCGGTCTGGAAAGTAGTCTGCTACTTTCCGGGTGGGAAAGTCAAGGATTCGCTGTCGGTCCGGATGCCGGGTGGGTGTCGGGTCGGTGGGGGACGGTCGAGAACTTCGAACGAATTCGGGCCCGAGTGGAACCAGACGGCGCTGGAAATAGTCTGATCTGTATGCGCGACGACAAGCTGCTGACCCGCATCGCCGGTCTGCTCCGGCAGGCCGAGAACACCGACAACCCGCATGAGGCCGAGACCTTCATGGCGGCCGCCCAACGACTGGCGACCGCGTCGGCCATCGATCTCGCGGTGGCCCGAGCACATGATCCGGCCGCACGCAGTCGCACCACGCCGATATCGCGGCAGGTCACGATCGGCGAGTCGGGCAAGCGTGGACTCAAGACCTACGTGCTGCTGTTCGTGGCGATCGCGCGTGCCAACGATGTGACCGTCGACGTCGCGGGCAACTCCACATTCGTGATGGCCTACGGATACGAGGCCGATATCGACACCTGTGAGGCGCTGTACACCTCGCTGGTGGTGCAGATGGTCGCCGCCAGTGACGCCTACCTGCGGTCGGGCGACTACAAGCAGGAGATGTCGGCGCGGGTGGTCACCCGTGGACAGGGTTGGCGTGCACGCAAGGTGGTGGAACGAAAACCGTTGGCGCCCATCACTGCACGACTCAACTTCCAGTCCGCCTTTGCCGAGCGGATCGGCAAACGGCTCGCCGAGGCGCGCGACGCGCAACGGGAGGAGGCGATCGCCGCGGAGACCGACGCGCCCCTCGCGGCCGACGGTACCGAGCGGGTCGGCTCGTCGTCGACGGCGATCGCCCTGCGCAACAAGGAGCTCGAGGTCTCCGACTACTACCGGTCGGCATCGCAGGCGCGCGGGACGTGGCGGCCGAGCAGTGCATCGGCAGGGTACTCGGAGGGGGCGCGCAAGGCCGGCGACCGGGCCGGACGCCGCGCCAAACTGGGCGCCGACCGCGAATTCGGCGCACCCCGCGGGCAACTCGGTTCCTGAGCGGCCGGCGACCGATGCCGGATGGTCAGGACACCGCCCGGATCAGCTGAGCGCGGTGTGCAGAGCGGTCTCGTAGCTCTCCTGCTGTTCCTGCGGGGTGTTGGCCGGGAAGCTCATCGTGATGTCGAGCAGCTGGAACGCATCGAGGTTCTCGCCCGCCCAGAGCTCGGCGCGACCGGTGGTGGGGAATTTCATCAGGGTGAACTGGTCGGTGGTGAGCGCGAGGGTGCAGCCGGCCTCGGGACACAGTTGCGTTGTCGCATCCTTGCGACCGGTCACCGGGCGCCCGGCCTCGGCGATGGCGTCGGCCAGCTGGTCCAGCGTGGCCGGATCGACCTGGTTGCTGCGCAGCGCGGTCTCGACGGCACGCTCCTCGCTCGGCGAACTGCACGCCGAGGCACCGAGTGCACCCAGCGCGATCAGACACCCTGCCACGGCGCGCCGAAGATGTGCGCGGGTCCGATCCGCCGGGTGTCGGGACGAGATGACGGTCATGCGCCGATGCTAATGCGCTGTCGGGGTTCGGCGGCCGGAACGCCGGTGATCCGGGCGAGACGACGACCCAGCGCGCCGTCGTCGACCACCACTGTGTGCACCAGCGTCGCCGACACCACCAGGACCGCGGCGTAGAGGAACAGCCAGCTGATCGCGACGAACACCAGGCCGAGGGTGCCGTAGTGCGCCAGGGTGTCGGACATGATGGCCGGCAGCACCACCCGGCTGCCCACCATGAGCACCGTGATCAGAAGGCTCGTCAGGGCGGCGTTCACGGCCAGCAATCGCATCGGGACCTGCCGGGACACGAGCAGTCGGGGGATGACGATCCACGTGATCCACCAGACGGCGAAGGTGCCGACGAACTCCAGGATCACCCCGGCGATACCGAACCCGTTCAGTCGCACCCCGGACAGGCTGATCCGGTGCAACGGCACGATCAGGCCCTGCATGATCACCGCGATCGGGAGGACGAAGATGACCACCACCCACCGCCACCATCCGGTGGCGGGGAGCCGGTTGACCTGCCAGGTGTCGGTGAACATGCGGCCCAGGGCCCGGGACAGCGAGGTGGCGCCGGCGATCACCATCAATGCGCCGATCACCCCGAACGCGCCGAGGGTGGCATCGGTCTGGGCGGCCGGGATCGACACCCGGGACGGGTCCACACCGAATCCGTCGAACGCCTTGTCCAGGAACCGCCGGCCCACCGGGATCGTGGTCAGCAGGATGACGATCGGCAGCACCGATGTGAACGCCTGCGCCGACAGGGTCATGGCACGGTCGGAGAGACCGGCGGTCACCACGTCACGCACGATGCGCATCGACAGGGCGGCGCCCGGTAGCGTCATGGCACGATCGGCCGCGACCCGGGCGCGGGCCCGCAGGATCGCCACCCGGCCCGACGGGGCATGCTCGGAGGGGGCTTGATCGGGTGCGGCCTGATCGGAAGGGGCCTGATCGGGCATGGGGACACCGACTCCTTCCGACGGGTGATGGTGCGATCGTAGTCGGGGACCGGCGAGGCGAGAGGACGGCGGCATGAGCCCACGTGACGTCGGGCGCGCTCAGATGTATGCCACCGAACGCCTGGTGTTCCGGATGTTCGAGCGTGCCGGGTCGGCGCGGACCGTGCAGATCGCCGGCACCGAGCTGACCCTGCCCACCGAGGCCCTGTTCGGATCGGTCGATTCCGTCCGCGACTACGTGTCCCGGGTGGTGTCGATGCCGGCGGTGCTCGAGCGCTTTCCGCGATCCGGGGTGCCGGTCGCGGTGCGATCGCGTGGCGGATTCCGCTCGGCCGAGTACCGGCGGGTCGGCGGGCACGCCGAGATCGCCATCCCCGACACCCGAGAGGGGCGCTGGGCTCTGCGCGAACTGGTGGTGCTCCACGAACTCGCCCACCACCTCGACGACGGCGACGGCCCCGCGCACGGCCGCGGCTTCGTCCTCACCCTCACCGAACTCGTCGGGACCGTACTCGGCCCCGAAGCCGGATTCGTCTATCGCGTCATCCTCGCCGAGTCCGGGGTGCGGTGAGTGGTCGAGTTCGCCGGTGGGCCGATCGTGTGGTTGCGGACATGCTCGTCTCACCGGGTTTCGACTCGGGTCCTCGCTTCGCTCGGTCCCGGCTCAACCATCGAATCATGGTGCTCGGTCAATCATGGTGCCGCCGTAGTTGGTTGAGCCGACGCGGAGCGTAGCGACACGTCGAGTCGAAGCCTCTGTCGGCCGGGCTCGGAACGTAACCATCGGGTTCGAGGTGGTCGCTGGCATCGTCGACTCGCCGGGTTTCGACACGGGTCCTCGCGATGCTCGGTCCCGGCTCAACCATCGAATGGTGTTGTGGGTGAGGGTGTCTCGGTCGATGTCGGTTGGTGGCCGGCTCGGGGGTGGTTGCCGACATTCTCGTGTCACGGGGTTTCGACTCGGGTCCTCGCTTCGCTCGGTCCCGGCTCAACCATCGAATCATGGGACTCTGTCAATCATGGTGCTGCCGTAGTTGGTTGAGCCGACGCGGAGCGTAGCGACACGTCGAGTCGAAACCTCCGCCGGCCGGGCTCGGAACGCAACCACCGGGTTCGAGGTGGTCACCGACATCGTCGACTCGCCGGGTTTCGACACGGGTCCTCGCTACGCTCGGTCCCGGCTCAACCATCCAATCGGGTTGCGGGTGAGCTCGTCTCGCTGGGCCCGGATCGATCATCCAATGGTGTTGAGGGTGGGCGTATCTCGCTCGGTCCCGGCCCAACCATCCAACGTGGTTGCGGCCGTTCTCGTCATCCGGCTGATCCTGCCGGGTTCAGCCCCCGAAGGGGTCGTTCTGCTCGATCGGCAACTGGCACACGGTGGTTTCGGTTGCGCTCACCTGCTCTGCGAAGGCGCCGGCCGCCTGGAAGGTCAGGTAGCTCGGGTGGGCCGGATCGAGGACCAGACGCTGACGCCGGCCGCGGGCCTTGATCAGGTCGGGGACCACGGTCAGGTAGCGCGGGAAGCTGGCCGCGTACACGTCGACCCGCAGTCGGTGACCCGGCTCGATCACCGCATCGGTGGGGACCAGGTCGACGTCGATGCGGACCGGCTCGTCGGTGGGCACCGGCATCTTGCGCTTGCGGGACAGATAGTGGTGCGCGGCAACCAGGCTGCCATCGGAGGCATAGGTCGACGACGACGGATCGAGCGCCCGGTTGGACGCCGACAGTGCGCCGTTGCTCAACACGCGCGACGTGCCGTCGGGGGCGACATCGTTGACCGTGACCGCCCAGATTCCCTCGTGCGCGGTGGTCGCCACGTTCAGGCGCAGGTTCATCGCGCCGCTGAGCGTGACCGCCTCCTCGGCGGGGGCGGTGGTGAACGAGAGGGCACCGCGTTCCTGGAACCGGGCGTCGACGGTGAACTTCTCGCCGAACATCATCGTCACGCCTGCGGTCACCTGCGTCATGTCGCGGGACACCATGCCGCGGAGGTCCGGACGCACGTGCAGATCCGACACCGAACCGCCGGGGCTGCTGCTCAACGACCCGTCGTGCACGGCGTGGTCGGCGGTGTCGGACGACTCGTCGACCAGGTACAGCCGCTGCGGGCGGACCCCGTCACGGGGGAACGATGTGCCCGACGTCCACTGGCCGCCCTGCTGATGCATGGTGACCGGGCCGTAGAACTCGATTCCGTTGCGGTGGCCCTTGAGCCAGCGGTCGAACCAGGCGCGCTCGAGCACGTCGAGCCGGGGCGGGGAGAACCGTCCGCCGTGACCGAAGCCGACGTCGGCGTGGTAGCCGTCGCCGACCAGCATCTGCTTGCGGCCCGGCTCCATCTGCAGGCGCTCGTACACCCCGGTCGCGCTGCGGCCGAACAGGTCGTGCCAGCCGCCGACGGTGAACGTGGGCGCCTCGATCCGATCTATCTGCGGATCGCGCTCGTCGAAGTACGGGTCGTCGAAGATGCGGTCGTCGCGGGCGGTGAGGAATCCCCACAGCAGGGACGGCATCTCGGTGGCAGGCGAGGTGATCCGATCTCGGAACCAACGCAAGGTGTTGCCGCGCACCAGATCCCGCATATAGGTGGACGGGTTGGGTACCCACTTGAGGATGTTCACCGCCGACAGCCACAGCGGGATGAACGCCGACGGCATGCCGCCGGTGATGTAGACGTCGCGGACGATGTCGTCGCAGCCCTCGACCGCGAACACCGCGCCGAGTTCCGCGGGCCGCTTGTCGGCGGCCTGCAGCGAGTTGATCGCCGAGTACGACCAGCCGGCCAGACCGACCTTGCCGTTGCACCAGTCCTGCCCGGCGGCCCACGAGATGATCTCCACCGAGTCCTGCTGCTCGCGTTCGCCGAGGATCTGCCACTTGCCCTCGCTGGAACCGGTGCCGCGGACGTCGACGACGACCTGCACGTAGCCGCTGCGCACCAGGGTGCGGTTGATGCCGAAGACGTCGAGCACGCCGCCGGCGATGGTGCCGGTCAGCCGGGTCAGGCCGGCGAGGGCCGTACCGGTGGCGTCGATCGACGCCGACGCGCTGCGCACGGCCTTGCCGAGTACCGGTGCGTGCGTGGTGGCGTCGAGGAAGTCCACCGATGCCCGGTTGTAGGGGTTGATGTTGACGATCGCCGGGTAGGGCGTGAGCACGGTCTGGCCGAACCGGTTGGCGGGACGGATCACCGTCGCCCGCAGCTGGACGCCGTCGCTCATCTCGATCGTCACGTCGCGATCGATCACCACGCGCGGGTAGGTCTGCGGACCGTCGACGGCCTCACGCCAGCGGATGCCGTCGGCACCGCCGGTCGGATCGCCGAGGGGGAGTGTGCCGAAATGAGGTACCGACGCCGTCCCCCCAGAAGGGATGCCACCAGAAGGGACGCCTGCTGCCGGGGTTCCGGCCGCGGGGCGAGGCCCGGTGGAGAAACGGGCACTGGCAATCGAACGGGTATCGAGCTGGTACGTCATGGTGCATCACCACCCTGCCCAGGGTGCCGCCTGCACGCCGATCGGGTATCGACGCTGGTGACACCGCTTCGTGTCGGTTCCGAACTACTGGAACCAGTCTTACACTTTGTGTTCCACATCACTCTGAGCGCCGACAGTAGTGCATTCGAGATATCGGATCGACAACCAGGGGGTGCTCAATATGGTCACGGGAGGTATCGCCGCAGGTCGGGGGCTTGGGCTGGATCCGGAAACCATCCGAACAGATAGGTCTCGCTGGGCGGGATCTGAGAACTCGGTATGGGCCGGCGCATCGCGGCGTGAGCGGAGCCGATTTGGACCGCCGACAATCGTCGCGTACTCTTTGTTCTCGGTGTGACGTGCACATGTACGTCGTATCGGTTCAACCAGAGACCGTTGGTCATCGGGAGTGATCCCGATCGAAGGACGACGAGAGTCGGCGGCCCACGCAGGGAGAACGAGGAAGATCATCGCCGGTGTCCATCGTGACATCCGCGCATTGAGTACGCCCCGTGCCTTTCTGTGTGCCGGGGCGTTTGTCGTATCTCGGGCATCCCGACCGGTCTGCTGATGTGAACTCTGACCAACTCAATTCGAGTGATGAGGAAGGAGGCGAAGTATGGCCAAGTCTGACAAGGTGTCCGCAGTTGCGGAGATCGCGCAGCAGTTCGAAGGCGCTACGGCGACGGTTGTCACGGAATACCGTGGCCTGTCCGTCAGCCAGATCACCGAGCTGCGTCGCTCCCTCGGTGAGGGTGCAACCTACTCCGTCGCCAAGAACACCCTGGTGAAGCGTGCCGCCGAGAAGGCGGGCGTGGCAGGGCTCGACGAGCTGTTCACCGGCCCGACCGCGATCGCCTTCATCGAAGGCGAGCCGGTGGTGGCCGCGAAGGCGATCAAGAACTTCGCCAAGGACAACAAGGCTCTCGTCATCAAGGGCGGGTACATGGACGGCCGTGCGCTGTCCGTGGCCGAGATCGAACAGATCGCCGACCTTGAGACCCGAGAGGTCCTGTTGGCCAAGCTCGCCGGTGCCATGAAGGGCAACTTGGCAAAGGCTGCCGGCCTGTTCAACCAGCCGGCCTCGCAGGTGGCGCGCCTCGCCGCGGCCCTGCAGGAGAAGCAGCAAGCCGAAGCCGGCGAGTAATCCACTCACCGGTGTCACATGCGCTCTCGGCCTGCCGGGAGTCACAAACCCCCTTCCGGATCGGGGCCTGACCCGACCGGGACATACAGGAAGGACGCCACCATGGCGAAGCTCACCGCTGACGAGCTCATCGATCAGTTCAAGGAACTGACCCTGCTGGAGCTCAGCGATTTCGTGAAGAAGTTCGAAGAGGTCTTCGAGGTCACCGCCGCTGCTCCGGTCGCCGTTGCCGCTGCAGGTGCCCCGGCCGCCGCCGCCGAGGCCGCTGCCGAGCAGGACGAGTTCGACGTCATCCTCGAGGGTGCCGGCGACAAGAAGATCCAGGTCATCAAGGTCGTCCGCGAGGTCGTCTCGGGCCTGGGCCTGAAGGAAGCCAAGGACCTCGTCGAGGGTGCTCCGAAGGCTCTGCTGGAGAAGGTCGACAAGGAGGCCGCCGAGGCTGCCAAGGCCAAGCTCGAAGAGGCCGGCGCCAAGGTCACCGTCAAGTAAGACCTTCTTACTTCGCGATACCTCGCGAGCCCGGGATGGATTCTTCCGTCCCGGGTTCGTTCGCGTCTGGGGGCGGGTCCGTCTGTGACAGGCCCGTCTGGGGTCGGCTCCGGGGGTGGTCGGGAATCGGGCCGATTCACCGTGGGACCACAGGTGTTTTCGGATATGCAAGCCGCGACGACTAACATGTGCCCGCGTGACTGCAGCCGTATCCCGCCGGGCGTTCACCGCCATCAACGTCATCGGGGCCATCGTGCTCGTGTTGGCGATCGCCCGCGTCTTCGGGCAGCCGTGGCTGTGGCATGTCGGCCCGGTCGAGTACTGGGGTCCGCCGGTGGATCTGCAGATCTACCGCTACGGCGGCCAGTTCCTGTTCCACGGGCAACCGCTCTACGACGGCCCGATGCCCCAGGCCAACGATTCCATCCTGCCGTTCACCTACCCGCCGTTCGCCGCGCTCTCGTTCGTCCCGATGAGCTGGCTGCCGGTGCGACTGGTGTCGGTGATCTTCCTGATCCTCGGCTGTGCGCTCACCTGGTGGCTGATCCGCATCCTGCTGCGCCGCGTCGGCTGCGGTGACCTCGCGATCGGCTGGTCGATGATGCTCACCGGTGTGGCGCTGCAGCTCGAACCCGTCCGGATCACCCTCGACCTGGGGCAGATCAACCTGATCCTGGCGGGTCTGGTCATCGCCGACACGCTGTGGGACAGACGCCCCGCATGGGCCGAGCCGTATCGGGGTCTGCTGGTCGGCATCGCCGCCGCGATCAAGATGACGCCCGCTGTCCTCGTCATCTACTTCCTCGTGCGCCGGCAGTGGCGGGCGGCGATCAACGTCGTCATCGGGTTCGTGGCGGCCACCGGGATCGCCTGGCTGATCAACCCGTCGGATTCCTGGAAGTACTGGACCGAGACGGTCTTCGACCCGGACCGGATCGGCGGACTCGCCTTCGTCTACAACCAGGGCATCACCGGCGTCCTGGCCCGGATGGGTATGGCCGACCACGAACGCTCCCTGTGGTGGATGCTGCTCGGCGCCCTGGCCGGGCTCTACTGTCTGGTGCTCGCCTGGTACCTGGCCTGGCGCAAGGAGTACGAACTCTGCTTCCTGGCCGCCTGGGCGGTGGCCCTGCTGCTCACCCCGGCCGCCTGGATCCACCACTGGGTGCTCACCTCGGTGTTCATCCTGGTGTTCCTCGCCGTCGGTATCCGGGCCCGCAACCGGGTGTTCATCGCGCTCGGCGTGCTCGGTCTGATCGCCCAGCTGCCGGGGCCGTCCCTGTTCCTGCCGTCGTCGCAGCTGCGTGAACTCGACTGGACATGGTGGGAGAACCTCTACGGCAACTCGTCACTGATCTGGTTGCTGCTGGTGCTGGCGGTGTCGTGGTGGCTGCCGTTGGCCCGCGTGCGCCAGGCGTGGGAGCCCGCGGTGCCCGCCTCCACGGCCGCCGGTGACGGTGTGCCGCAGGTCACCACCGGTGGTTCCTGAGTCCTGTTTCACCCACGGCCGGCCAATGGCGCCCGGCCCACTTTGCATGTCCCCGACAATCGGCTAATGTCATCGCGCGAGGGATAAGTTACCGGTTGGTAGATTTCCCTCACGGCCGCGCTGAGAACGGTTCGGTGTGATGAGGTCAGTCGGCCATCGGCCTGTCCGATACAGTGACCCCAGCCACACTTGTCGCCGGGTCGTGAGCCGTCGCACCGCGACGGCCACTGGGGGCAGCGATCGTCTGGGAGGAAACAGTGGGTGTAGAGGTCAGTGTCGAGGGGCTCACCAAGTCGTTCGGCTCGCAGAACATCTGGCGTGATGTGTCGTTGACGTTGCCGTCGGGTGAGGTCAGTGCGTTGCTGGGGCCGTCGGGTACGGGTAAGTCGGTGTTCCTGAAGACGTTGATCGGTCTGCTGCATCCGGAGCAGGGGTCGGTGATCATCGATGGCACCGATATCACCCAGTGTTCGGCCAAAGAGCTGTATGAGATCCGCAAGCTGTTCGGGGTGTTGTTCCAGGACGGTGCGTTGTTCGGGTCGATGAGTTTGTATGACAACATCGCCTTCCCGCTTCGTGAGCACACGAAGAAGAAGGAGGACGAGGTTCGTCGGATCGTGATGGAGAAGATCGATCTGGTGGGTCTGGCCGGTGCGGAGGACAAGCTCCCCGGTGAGATCTCCGGTGGTATGCGTAAGCGTGCGGGTCTGGCGCGGGCGTTGGTGTTGGATCCGCAGATCATCTTGTGTGATGAGCCGGACTCGGGTCTGGATCCGGTTCGTACGGCGTATATCTCGCAGTTGTTGATCGATATCAATGCGCAGATCGATGCGACGATCCTGATCGTGACGCACAACATCAACATCGCGCGGACGATTCCGGACAACATCGGGATGTTGTTCCGGAAGGAGTTGGTGATGTTCGGTCCGCGGGAGCAGTTGTTGACCTCGGAGCAGCCGGTGGTCAAGCAGTTCTTGTCCGGTGATCGGTTCGGACCGATCGGTATGTCGGAGGAGAAGGACGAGGCGGTGGCTGCTGCGGAGGCGGCGATGCAGGCCGCGGGTATCTCCGGTGGTGGTACGAAGGATGATTTCACCGAGATCATTCCGCAGGTGCAGCCGAATCCGGGTATGCCCGAGCGTAAGGCGGTGGGTCGGCATCGTCAGCGGGTGTTGGAGTTGCTGCCCAGCCTGCCGGCCAACGCACAACAGGCCATCCGCGAATCGATGGCGATGGAGGACGAGGTCCTCGCCACCAAGCGTGCCCACGAGCAGGGCCAGGGTCAGGCCGGTGCCGCCGAATGGACCACCGCCACCGCCACCGCACCCGGCTCGGTCGCGGTCGCCGATGCGCCCACCGACGTCTACGACTTCGGCGGGAACGACGCCCCCACCCAGCAGTGGGAAACCCCTGCCGATGCCCCGACCGAACAGGTCGACACCACCAAGAAGCCACGACACGGCGACGGGCGGAGCTAACACACAATGGCCAGTGCCACCACGCGTGGCGTCGACCGGATCGCAAGAGCGGGGACCGGTGCCCTCGAACAGACGGGCAACATCGTCCAGCTCTTCGTCGACGTCGCACGCCAGACCTTTGCGCGCCCGTTCCAGTGGCGTGAGTTCATCCAGCAGGCCTGGTTCATCGCCAGCGTCACGATCCTGCCGACGGCGCTCATCGCGATCCCGTTCGGCGCGATCGTCTCGCTGCAGACCGGCTCGCTGATCAAGCAGCTCGGCGCCGAGTCGTACACCGGCGCCGCCAGCGTGCTCGTGGTGATCCAGCAGGGATCCCCACTGGTGACCTCACTGCTCGTGGCGGGCGCCGCCGGATCGGCCGTGGCCGCCGATCTCGGTTCGCGGACCATCCGCGAGGAGATCGACGCGATGCAGGTGCTCGGTATCAACCCGATCCAACGTCTCGTCGTGCCCCGCGTACTGGCCATGGTGCTGGTCGCGATCCTGCTCAACGGACTGGTCGCGGTGGTCGGCATCGGTGGTGGCTATTTCTTCAACGTCGTCGTCCAGGGCGGTACGCCGGGCGCCTACCTGGCATCGTTCGGTGCCCTCGCCCAGCTGCCGGACCTGTGGATCTCGACCGTCAAGGCCGCGATCTTCGGTGTCCTCGCCGGCGTCGTCGCCGCCTACAAGGGTCTCAACCCGAAGGGCGGCCCGAAGGGAGTCGGTGACGCGGTCAACCAGTCCGTCGTCATCACCTTCCTGCTGCTGTTCCTTGCAAACCTGATCATCACGGCGGTCTACCTGCAGATCGTCCCGCCGAAGGGGAGTTAGGCGTGACCGGTGGGGTGACGATCTCCAAGAGCCGTCCCGAGTACTACCTGTACGAGGCACGTAAACAGCTCGGCAAACCGTTGAAGATGCTCGACGGTGCCGGCGACCAGATGTCGTTCTACGGCCGCACCCTGGTGTGGATTCCGCGAACCCTGGTGCACTACACCCGCGAAGTGCTGCGACTGCTGGCCGAGGTGGCCTTCGGTTCCGGCGGCCTGGCCGTCATCGGCGGCACCGTCGGCGTGATGGTCCTGATGTCCGGGTTCACCGGCGTCGTGGTGGGACTGCAGGGGTATGCGGCCCTCGACCAGATCGGTTCGCAGGCCCTGACCGGCTTCTTGTCGGCCTACGTCAACACCCGTGAGGTGGCGCCACTGGTGGCCGGCCTCGCACTGTCGGCGACGGTGGGCTGCGGTTTCACCGCACAGCTCGGTGCGATGCGCATCTCCGAAGAGATCGACGCCCTCGAGTCGATGGCCGTGCCGTCCATCCCGTTCCTGGTCAGCACCCGCGTGATCGCCGGCTTCATCGCCGTCATCCCGCTCTACGTCCTCGGCCTGCTGTCGGCGTATCTGGCATCCCGGGTGATCACCACCGTGTTCAACGGCCAGTCCGGTGGCTCCTACGACCACTACTTCAACCTGTTCCTGCCACCGGCGGACGTGTTGTGGTCGTTCGGCAAGGTGCTGGTCTTCGCGTTCGTGATCATCCTGGTGCACTGCTACTACGGCTACTACGCCAGCGGCGGCCCGGCCGGCGTCGGCGTGGCGGTGGGACACGCCGTCCGAGCGGCGTTGGTCCTGATCGCCGTCCTCGATTTCTTCCTGGGCCTCGCGATCTGGGGCACCACCACGACCGTCAGAGTGGGAGGTTAGGCCGTGGCGACCGTGCGCCGCCGACTCCTCGGCATCGCCTTCCTGGTCGTCGTCGCGTTGTTCTTCACGCTGACGATCATGAAGTTCAACAAGTCCTTCACCGACTTCACCACCGTCACCCTCACGACCGACGCGATCGGCAACGCATTGCCGGCCAACGCCGACGTCAAGGCGCGCGGTGTGGTGGTCGGCGAGGTCCGCAGCGTGGAACCGTCCCCGGACGGCACCGTCGACGTGGAGCTCGGCCTCAACCCGTCGATGGCCGCGCAACTGCCCACCTCGACCACCGCCCGCATCCTGCCCAAGACCCTGTTCGGTGAGCGGTACGTCGACCTGCAGGTCCCCACCACCGGTGGACCGGGCCTGTCCGACGGCGACACCATCGTCACCGACAAGTCCGGCAACGCCAAGGAAGTGCAGGAGCTGTTCGACAAGCTCCTGCCGGTGCTGCAGGCCATCCCGCCGCAGGACCTCAACGTCACGCTCACCGCGCTGTCGTCGGCCCTGCAGGGACGCGGTGAGAAGCTCGGCGCCACCGTCGAGGACCTCAACACGATCTTCTCGAACGTCGACGACAACATGAGCGCACTGCAGGGCACCGTCCGCGGCCTGGCCAGCTTCTCCCAGACCTACTCCGAGGCGCTGCCCGACGTGATCGACGCCCTGGACAACCTGCGCATCACCACCAACACGATCAACGAGCGGCAGAACGACTTCCGCACCCTGATCTCGACCGTCGGCGTCGCCGCCACCGACACCACCGGCTGGCTGCAGCGCAACGGCGACAACCTCGTCGACCTGTTCGTCGACTCCGAGCAACTGCTCACCGGTCTGGCCAAGCAGTCGCCGACGTTCGTGTGCACGTTCCGCAACTTCGCGACCCTGATCCCGGAGTCCAAGAACATCGTCGGTGTGGGCACCCCCAACCCGGGTGTGCGCGTGAACCTGCAGTTCGTCAACCCACGCGGGCGTTACCTGCCCAACCAGGACGAACCACGGTTCTTCGACCTCGACCCGCCGGCGGTCTGCTACGAACCGGCCACCGACGGCCGACCCTTCCCGCAGTACCCGGGCGGTGGCCTGGCCGACGGCTCCTACCAGCCGCCGTCGCGTAATGCCGGTCCGCGCAACGTGAAGACGCTGCCGCAGCCGCAGTTCACCACCACCCCGGTCGGCACCATCACGTCGTCGCCCTACGACGACCCGAACTACCGGACGCAGCTCAAGGTGATCTACGGCAGCACCACCGGGACCCGCCCGGCCGACGTGCCGACCTGGGTCACCATGATCGGCGGGCCCGCGCTGTCCAAGGCGGAGGTACACATCCAGTGAGATCGATCGTGGCACCGCTGGTCAAGCTGATCACCTTCGCCGTGGTCACCGTGGTCGCGACGAGCCTGCTCGCGCTGACCATCGCCAATGCCGGCGGCGGCGGGAACAACAAGTACAGCGCCGTCTTCTCCGACGCCGCCATGCTCAACCCGGGCGACGACGTCCGGATCGCCGGTGTGCGCATCGGCCAGGTCACCGACGTGTCGGTGTACGAGCAGAACAAGGCGATGGTGAAGTTCAGCGTCGACCGTTCGGCGCTGCCCACCGGAACCCAGCTCTACATCCGCTACCGCAACCTCACCGGCCTGCGGTACCTGGCGCTGGAGAAGGGGGCGGGCGAGGCGTCGTCGACCGTCGGACCGGGACACACCTTCGGCACCGACCCGGCCAACGTCGACACCCATCCGGCGGTCAACCTGACCGAGCTGTTCAACGGCTTCAAGCCGCTGTTCCGGCAGCTGTCGGCCGCCGACGTCAACACCCTGTCCGATCAGCTCATCAAGATCTTCCAGGGTGAGAGCGACAACATCAGCTCGCTGGTCTCCAACACCTCGTCGCTGACCAACTCGCTGGCCGACCGGGACAAGGTGATCGGGGAACTGATCACCAACCTGACCTCGGTCCTCGACACGGTCAACAAGAACGACGAACAGTTCAGCTCCCTGCTGGACAACACCTCCAAGCTGGTGAGCGGCCTTGCCGCACAACGTGGTTCGGTGGGATCGGCGATCACCTCGGTGTCCAACCTGACCACCGTGACCGGGTCCATCCTGTCCCAGTCGCGGCCGGCCATCCAGGGCGACATCGCGGGTCTGAAGGCACTGTCCGACCAGATCAACGCCCGCAACGACGATGTCGCGGAGATCCTCACCAACCTGCCGGTGAAGCTGGAGAAGATCGGCCGGGCGGCGACGTTCGGCTCGTGGTTCCAGTTCTATCTGTGCGGTATCGACGTCGTCGCAGGCAACGGCAAGTCCACGCTGCTGACCCAGCCGCTGGTCCCGCTGCCCGACATCAACCACGTGCTCTACACCAGTGCGGCCACCCGTTGCTGGCGTGACGGAACGCAGCCAGGGGGGTGAGCGAGAACATGGCAGACCGCAACGACGACGCAGGGGAGAACATGAGCGAGGCGTCCAGCGCCGCAGGGGGGTCCAGCGCCGCACCCGCACCCGCCGCGGCACACCCGCACCGGCGTTTCGCCGGGCGCCGCAGTCCGGTCAGCATCGGCGGGATCGGCATCCTGATCATGCTGATGGTGGCCACCTCCGCGTTCTACCTGAACTCGCTGCCCCTGATCGGGCAGGCCGCCACCTATACCGCCAAGTTCACCGAGGCCGCCGGACTCAAGGCGGGTAACGAGGTGCGCGTGGCCGGTGTGAAGGTCGGCGAGGTCAACGCCGTCTCGCTCGACGGGGACCGCGTCAACGTCGACTTCCGGGTGTCCAACACCTGGATCGGCAACCAGACCCAGGCGTCCATCCAGATCAAGACGGTGCTCGGGCAGAAGTACCTCGCACTCGTCCCGCGGGGCGACGAGGCCGCCGACCCGGACGTGCCGCTGACCGACACGGTCTCGCCGTACGATGTGATCGAGGCGTTCTCCGATGCCACCGATCAGATCCAGGAACTCGACACCACCCAGCTGGCCACCTCGATGCGCACGCTCAGCGAGGCCTTCTCCGGGACGTCGGGGGACATGGGGCCGGCACTCGAGGGCATCTCGCGGTTGTCCAACACCATCGCCAGCCGTGACCAGGAGGTGCAGAAGCTCCTCGAGGCCACCAAGCACACCTCGAAGATCCTGGCCGACCGCAACGAGGAGTTCGTCAAGCTCATCGCCGGTGCCGGACAGCTGCTCGACGAGCTGAACAACCGCCAGAAGAGCATCTCCGCGCTGCTGACCAGCACCACCACGCTGTCGAATGCGCTGTCGGGGATCGTCAAGGACAACCAGGCCCAGATCGGGCCCGCGCTGACCTCGCTCAAGGGCGTCAACACGCTGCTCAAGGAACAGAACGAGAACCTGCAGGCCTCGATCACCAACATGGCGCCGTTCTACCGGCTCTATGCCAACGTGCTCGGCAACGGTCGCTGGTTCGAGTCGGTGGTGACCAACCTCCTGCCGCCGGGTCTGCCGCAGCAGAACACCACCCGACTGCCCAACAAGACAGTCCTGCAGAACAACGGCGGAACAGAGGCCGGATGATGACCACTGCTCCAGATCTGACCAACACCTCCGGCCCCGGCCGGTGGTTCACCCCGCGGCACATCGTGTTCATCGTGCTCGGACTGATCCTCGCGCTGATCGTGGCGGGCGCCCTGTGGTGGGTGTTCTCCTCGATCGGCACCACCAAGGTGACCGCGACGTTCAAACGAACGGTGGGCATCTACGAGGGTTCGGACGTCCGCGTACTCGGCGTCGCCGTCGGCAAGGTGGACAAGGTGGAGCCCGCCGGCGACACCGTCAAGGTCACCATGACCGTCGACCGCGGCGTCGACCTGCCTGCCGATGTGCGTGCGGTGCAGGTGATCCCGTCGGTGGTCGCCGACCGCTACGTCCAGCTGACCCCGGCATACTCCGGTGGCCCCAAGGCCTCCGACAACATCACGTTGTCGGTGGACCAGACGATGGTCCCGGTGGAGATCGACGAGGTCTACAGCAGCGTGCAGAAGTTGTCGGAGGCCCTCGGCCCCAACGGCGCCAACAAGAACGGTGCGGTCAGCGATCTGGTCCGCACCGGCGCCGACAACCTGCAGGACAACGGTGCCAGGCTCGGGCAGGCCATCGAGCAGCTGTCCAAGGCCAGCACCACCCTGTCCGACGGCCGCGGGAACCTGGTCGACACGATCAAGAACCTCAACGTCTTCGTCGGGGCGCTGCGGGAGAACGACGCCCAGGTGCGTCAGTTCAACACCCAGATGGCCGATTTCAACTCCTTCCTGGCGGGGGAACGGGACCAGCTGGGCACCGCCCTCAACCGGCTGTCCATCGCGCTCGGCGACGTCGCCGGGTTCATCCAGGACAACCGGGAACAGATCGGGGAGACCCTCAAGGACCTCACCCCGACCACCCAGGCGCTGCTCAACACCAAGACGTCGCTGAAGGAGGTGCTGACGGTGCTGCCGCTGACGATCAACAACCTGATCAACGCCTACGACGCCGAGTCCGGCACCCTTGCGATGCGACTGACGATCCCGGATCTGCAGGACCTGATCGGCGCGCAGTGCAAGCTGCTCGACCTCGGTCAGCTGCTGCCGGGCAACCCGGCCGCCGTGCAGTTCTCCGACACGCTCGCGCCGCTGATCAACCAGTGCACGACGCTGGGCAGGCAGATCACCAACGGGGTGCTCGAACCGCTGCTGCCGGTGCTGCCCTTCGGCATCATGAGCAACAACAAGCTGCAGCGCTACCCGGTGCCGGGCACCGTCCCGGGGACGCCGAACCCGAATCTCAGCCCGGGTCCGACGAGCACACCGCGGTCGTCCACACCGGCACGGCCGTCGACCAGTCGGCCGGCGTCGGCGCCGACCACCGGAACAGGGGGAAACTGATATGCGCCGCATGCGTTTTCCCCGGATTCCGGCGCTGCTGGTGGGATTGCTGACCGTGCTCATGGTGGCCGGATGCAGCACCAACGGCATCCAGTCGATCCCGCTGCCCGGCGGCGTCGACGTCGGCGACAACCCGCGCACCTACCGGATCCAGTTCGCGAACATCCTGGATCTGGTCCCGCAGTCGGCGGTCAAGCAGAACGGCATCGCGATCGGCCGCGTCACCAAGGTCGAGGTCCCCGACAACGAGTGGTACGCGCTGGTCACCGTCAAGGTGAAGAACGAGGTGAACCTCTCCGACGAGGCGCGTGCCTCGATCCAGCAGACCTCGCTGCTGGGTGAGAAGTTCGTCTCGCTCGACGAGCCGAAGGACACCGAGGGTGCACCGCGGCAGAACCCGGACCAGGCGATCCCGCTGGACCGCACCCGCACCGCAACCGACATCGAGCAGGTGCTCGGTGCGCTCGCGATGCTCCTCAACGGCGGCGGCATCAACCAGTTGCAGCCGATCGTCAGCGAGCTGAACAAGGCGTTCGAGGGCCGGACCAACGAGTTCCGCGGTCTGATCGAGAACGCCGACAGCCTGATCGCCAGCCTGAACCGGCAGCGTGACGACCTGATCTCGGCGATCGACGGACTCGCGAAGCTGTCGACCCGGGCCAACAACCAGACCGAGCAGATCGAACGCATCCTGCAGCAGATGCCGGCCGGTGTGGCGGTGCTCGAGGAACAGCGCCCGCAGTTCGTCGACCTGCTGACCAAGCTGGACAAGCTGGGCGAGGTGGGCACCGATGTGCTCGGCCGTGCCCACGAGGAGATCGTCACCGATCTCAAGGCGCTGCGCCCGGTCCTGACCGAACTGGCCAAGGCCGCACCGGATCTGATCACCGCGGCCCCGCTGATGCTGACCCATCCGTTCCCGGACTGGCTGCTGCCGGGTGTGCAGGGTGACTCCACCAACCTGTTCATGACGCTGGATCTGCGGACCCTCAACCAGCTCGAGGCGCTCGGCGTGGGCCAGGGCAATCCGGTGTACTCGCCGCCCAAGCGGCACAACGTCCCGGTGAACCCGAAGAACCCGTACTACAACGGCAACGGCCCGCGGTACGGCTGGCCGACGATCACCCTGGTCCCGCCGGGTCCCGACTCGCGTCCGGGCCCCAACACCCCGCCGTCCGGCGGCACCTACCCGGCGTCGTTCGCCCCGACCCCCAAGCAGGGGCAGGGCATCCTGGACGGCACGCTGGCGACGATCGGAGTGCCCGCATGATCTCCCGCATCGCGAAGATCCAGCTGATCGTGTTCGCCGTGGTCGGCATCGTCGCCCTGGTGTACGTGGGCGCCAAGTACGCGCGCCTGGACAAGCTGGCCGGTGTCGGCACCTACAAGGTGACCGTCCAGATGACGGCCTCGGGCGGCATCTTCACCAACGCCGAGGTCACCTACATGGGCATCCCGGCCGGTCGTGTCGGACCGTTGACGCTCACCCAGAAGGGGGTCGACGTGACCCTCGACATGGATTCGGGCGGTCCGAAGATCCCCGCGGCGGTCAAGGCCGTGGTGGCCGAACGGTCGGCGATCGGTGAGCAGTACGTCGACCTGCAGCCGATGTCGGCGTCGGCGTCGGGACCGTATCTGGAGAAGGGGTCGGTCATCCCGGCCGAGAACGTCTCGCTGCCGCCGCCCCTGGAGGACGTGGTGAGCTCGGCGATCGACTTCACCGGATCGATCCCGGTGGACGACCTGCACACCGTGATCACCGAACTCGGCAAGGCGTTCAACGGGCAGGCCGACAACCTGACCCGGCTCGTCGACTCGCTGGACAAGCTGGCCGCGGCCGGCGCGGACAACATCGGCGACACCATCTCGCTGCTGCAGAACTCGCAGGTGGTGCTGGGTACGCAGGCCGAGCAGTCCGACGAGATCCTGAACTGGGCGCACAACCTGGACCTGGTGTCGGCGACGCTGGCCACCGCGGATCCGGATCTGCGACGTCTGCTGACCACCGGCACCGCGTCGGCGACGCAGCTGTCGGCACTGATCCAGAAGAACGGCGGCGACCTCGGCAAGGTCGTCGGCGACCTCGCAGAGGTGGCCCGCACCATCGAGCCGGCCACGTACACGACGTCGATGACGTTCGCGATGCTGTCGGCATTGTCGGCGGGCAGCCATTCCCCGGCGCCCGGCGACGGCCAGATCCACTTCGGTGTGGTGCTCGAGACCAACAACCCGGCGGCATGTACGCGCGGATACGAGAGCACCCAGAAGATGATCGACGAGATCAAGAAGAAGGACCCGACCTTCGACATCCGCTACGACGACTTCCCGTTCAACACGAACGCGTCGTGCACGGTGCCCTTCGGCAACCCGACCGGCGTGCGCAGCGCCAACCGCGTCGAGTACGCCAACCCGGACACCGCGCAGCCGTGGGACAAGACCCCCAAGAAGGATCCGGACCGTCTGAACCTGAATCCGCTGGCCACGCAGCTGGCGTTCCTGATGGGCGTCAAGGCGAAGCAGCCGGGTGGATTCGGTGACGGGCTGGGCGGCTGAGCGGATGAAGAGCTCTCAGGTCTGATCGGTACCGTGGCGCGCGACGGCGGCGGGGGTGACCCGCCGCGTCGCGGTCACGAGACGGGCATTCGGCCCGGTGAAGTGAGTTAGGACGGCGTGGCGAACAAGCAGGACAGCAGTACCGCAGGAAAGCAGACGGACCGGAGTGCGTCGATACGCACCATCGGCGGGGTGGTGGCCATCGTGGCCGTCCTCGCCGCAGCGGTATGCGTGGCGATCTTCGGGTACCGGGCATACGACGTGTACACCTCACAGGGCCCGACGCAGTCGGCCCGTGACGAGGCGACCGGCGCCGCCGAGCAGGCGATGCTGAACGTCACCACCATCGACCCCAAGGACATGGCGGGCTTCGACAAGCGGCTGGAGAGCAGCTTTGCCGGAGACGCCCTGACCCAGGTCCGCCAGCAGATCGTGGGCAGCCTGGAACCGACCCTGAAGCAGGCCGGTGACCAGGTGGGCTCGACGTCGTCGCGGATCGTGCGGTCGGCACCCACCGAGGTGAACGCCGACGAGAACAGCGCCCAGGTGCTGGTCTATCTCGCGGTGACGGGGAAGACCCCGGGCCAGGCCGCCGAGACCCCCAACACGATGGGTTTCCTGGTCGGGATGAGCAAGATCGACGGAACGTGGAAGGCGGTCAAGGTGACCCCGCTCGACGGCATCGCCGTGCAGCCGACCGAAAGTGCACAGAACGGGAGCACCCCGTCCAGTGAGGCCCCGGCAGGGGGTAACTGATGGCGAACAAGCAACCGCGTCGGCCCGGCTACCGGCCGAAGGTGGCCGGCACGCGCCGTCCGACCGATGCCGCGGACACGACTGCCGCGGACACGACTGCCGCGGACACGACTGCCGCAGAGAAGACGGTCCCGGCGAAGGCCGTCCCGGAGGCCGCCGTCGAGTCCACGACCGATGTGGCGGAGACGCAGGCCGAGATCACCGAGGTGATCGAGCAGCCGGCCGGCAGCGGAGACCCCGACAGCACCGGGGACGCGGAATTGTCCTCGAAGATCTCACTCACCAAGCCGGACAACGGATCTGGTGATGTCGACGATGCTGGTGCCGCCGATACTGGTGCCGACGATGCTGATGCCGACGTCGGTGATGCAGATACTGATGACGTCGAGTCCGACGAGGCGACCGCCGGGCGGCCGGCCCCGACCGGCAAGACGCGCACGGTCGCGCGGGTGTCGACGATCAAGCCCCAGGCCAGGCCCGCGGCGGCGTCACGATCGACGCGTCCGGCCAGGGCTCCCCGGCCGGGGCGTGCGAGCGGTTCGGGCCTGTTCTCGACCCGTCTGATCGCGATCCTGGCCGGTGTGGCCGCGGTGCTCGCCGTCGTGGCGGTGATCCTCGGATTCCATCCCGGGGTGACGATCGGGGAGAACAAGGCGTTCATCGACCAGACCGCCACCACCGACCTCACCGCGCAGGCGCAGACCAAGGTGTGTACGGCGATCGCCGCCGACGGCACCAAGGTCGACCAGTGGGCCGGCCAGGCCCGCGCGGTGCTGACCGGGCAGGCACTCAAGGAGTTCAACGACTACCTGCCGACCCAGAAGCAGTTGCTCGACCAGACCAAGGCCGTCGCCGAATGCCGGGTCGACGTGATCGGTGTCCGCGACCTCACCGGCAACGGTGACGGCGCGACGGCGGTGGTGCTGGCGAACCTGGTGGTGAGCGAGAGCGTCAACGGTCAGGCCACCAACAGCGGCACGCCGCGCACCCAGCTGCACATGGTCAAGCAGGGCGATCAGTGGCTCATCTCGCAGGTGGAAGCGGTCTGACATGGGTTTCTTTCCACAAATCGGCGCGTAGTGCTTGACGTGGGGGCTTCCGAGGGCCAATCTGTCACCAGCGATTCAGCGCAGGCAGCCACCAGCGCGAATCATTCGCGAGGCGCCGCTTGACAAAGTGCGTCTGTTTCCTGCTATAGTTGGACGTTGCGCTGGCTGCCTCCTGTCCACCTAACGATCTCCCTTCCGGCCACTTCCTGTGAGCTGTGGGTATCGCCGTTCAGGTTGTCACCAGCGAACGGCCCACCCGGCCACGCTTACCGAAGCTAGGCAGACACATCGTGTTGGAAGGACGCACCTTGGCAGTCGATCGCCAGTCCACCTCAACCACCATCCCGGGCGCACCGCACCGCGCCTCGTTCGCGAAGATCAGCGAACCCCTGGAGGTACCGGGCCTCCTCGACCTCCAGCTCGATTCGTTCGAATGGCTTGTCGGGTCTCCCGAGTGGCGCGCAAAGGCGATCGCCCGTGGTGACGACAATCCCGTCGGCGGGCTCGAGGACATCCTGCACGAGCTGTCGCCCATCGAGGACTTCTCCGGCTCGATGTCGCTCTCCTTCTCCGAGCCGCACTTCGACGAGGTCAAGGCCTCCGTCGAGGAGTGCAAGGACAAGGACATGACCTACGCGGCGCCGCTCTTCGTCACCGCGGAGTTCATCAACAACAACACCGGTGAGATCAAGTCGCAGACCGTCTTCATGGGCGACTTCCCGATCATGACCGACAAGGGCAGCTTCATCATCAACGGCACCGAGCGTGTCGTGGTGAGCCAGCTCGTCCGCAGCCCCGGCGTGTACTTCGATGCCAACATCGACAAGTCCACCGAGAAGACCCTGCACACCGTCAAGGTCATCCCGAGCCGTGGCGCATGGCTGGAGTTCGACGTCGACAAGCGCGACACCGTCGGTGTCCGCATCGACCGCAAGCGCCGTCAGCCGGTCACCGTGCTGCTGAAGGCCCTCGGCTGGACCAACGAGGAGATCACCGAGCGTTTCGGGTTCTCCGAGATCATGATGTCCACCCTGGAGAAGGACAACACCGCCAACCAGGACGAGGCGCTGCTCGAGGTCTACCGCAAGCTGCGTCCGGGCGAGCCGCCGACCAAGGAGTCGGCGGAGAACCTCCTGGAGAACCTGTTCTTCAAGGACAAGCGCTACGACCTGGCCCGCGTGGGCCGCTACAAGGTCAACAAGAAGCTCGGTCTGACCGCCAACCCGATGACCGGTGAGTCGACGCTGACCCGTGAGGACATCGCGGCCACCGTCGAGTACCTGGTCCGTCTGCACGATGCCGACCCGCACACCGTCGGGTTCTCCACCGTGGCAGGTCCGGGGAGCCTCGAGGTGCCGATCGAGGTCGACGACATCGACCACTTCGGCAACCGTCGTCTGCGTACCGTCGGCGAGCTGATCCAGAACCAGATCCGCGTGGGCCTGTCGCGTATGGAGCGTGTCGTGCGTGAGCGCATGACCACCCAGGACGTCGAGGCGATCACCCCGCAGACCCTGATCAACATCCGCCCGGTCGTCGCCGCGATCAAGGAGTTCTTCGGAACCTCCCAGCTGTCGCAGTTCATGGACCAGAACAACCCGCTGTCGGGTCTGACCCACAAGCGTCGACTGTCGGCGCTGGGCCCGGGTGGTCTGTCGCGTGAGCGTGCCGGCCTCGAGGTCCGTGACGTGCACCCGTCGCACTACGGCCGGATGTGTCCGATCGAGACCCCTGAGGGTCCCAACATCGGTCTGATCGGTTCGCTGTCGGTGTACGCGCGGGTCAACCCGTTCGGCTTCATCGAGACCCCGTACCGCAAGGTCGTCGACGGTGTCGTCTCCGACACCATCGAGTACATGACCGCCGACGAGGAGGACCGCTACCTCATCGGCCAGGCGAACACCGCCTACGGTCTGGACGGTCACATCACCGACGAGCGCGTCCTGGTCCGTAAGAAGGGCTCCGAGGTGGAGTTCGTCGGCGCCGGCCAGGTCGAGTACCTCGACGTCTCGCCGCGCCAGATGGTGTCGGTCGCGACCGCGATGATCCCGTTCCTCGAGCACGACGACGCGAACCGCGCCCTGATGGGTGCCAACATGCAGCGTCAGGCCGTGCCGCTGGTGCGCAACGAGTCGCCGCTGGTCGGTACCGGCATGGAACTGCGTGCCGCCGTCGACGCCGGTGACGTCATCGTGACCGGCAAGACCGGCGTGGTGGAGGAGGTCTCGGCCGACTACATCACCGTGATGGCCGACGACGGCACCCGCGACACATACCGGATGCGCAAGTTCGCCCGCTCCAACCACGGCACCTGCGCCAACCAGCGTCCGATCGTGGACGAGGGGCAGCGTGTCGAGGCCGGTCAGGTCCTCGCCGACGGTCCGTGTACCGAGAACGGCGAGATGGCGCTGGGCAAGAACCTGCTCGTGGCGATCATGCCGTGGGAGGGCCACAACTACGAGGACGCGATCATCCTGTCGCAGCGCCTCGTGGAGGAGGACGTCCTCACCTCGATCCACATCGAGGAGCACGAGATCGACGCCCGCGACACCAAGCTCGGTGCCGAGGAGATCACCCGGGACATCCCGAACGTCTCCGACGAGGTGCTCGCCGATCTCGACGAGCGCGGCATCGTCCGCATCGGTGCCGAGGTCCGCGACGGCGACGTCCTGGTCGGCAAGGTCACCCCGAAGGGCGAGACCGAGCTGACCCCGGAAGAGCGTCTGCTCCGCGCGATCTTCGGTGAGAAGGCGCGCGAGGTTCGTGACACCTCGCTGAAGGTGCCGCACGGCGAGACCGGCAAGGTCATCGGTGTGCGCGTGTTCAGCCGTGACGACGACGACGATCTGGCCCCGGGTGTCAACGAGTTGGTCCGCGTGTACGTGGCCCAGAAGCGCAAGATCCAGGACGGCGACAAGCTGGCCGGCCGCCACGGCAACAAGGGTGTCATCGGCAAGATCCTCCCGCAGGAGGACATGCCGTTCCTGCCGGACGGAACCCCGGTCGACATCATCCTGAACACCCACGGTGTGCCGCGTCGTATGAACATCGGCCAGATCCTGGAGACCCACCTCGGGTGGATCGCCAAGGCCGGCTGGAACGTCGACGTCGCAGGTGGTGTGCCGGAGTGGGCGTCGAAGCTGCCCGAGGACATGTACTCGGCGGCCCCCGACACCAACACCGCGACCCCGGTGTTCGACGGTGCGCGCGAGGAGGAGCTGACCGGTCTGCTCAGCTCCACCCTGCCCAACCGTGACGGCGAGGTCATGGTCAACGGTGACGGCAAGGCGATGCTGTTCGACGGTCGTTCCGGCGAGCCGTTCCCGTACCCGGTGTCGGTCGGCTACATGTACATCATCAAGCTGCACCACCTGGTGGACGACAAGATCCACGCGCGTTCCACCGGTCCGTACTCGATGATCACCCAGCAGCCGCTCGGCGGTAAGGCCCAGTTCGGTGGCCAGCGCTTCGGTGAGATGGAGTGCTGGGCGATGCAGGCGTACGGCGCCGCCTACACCCTGCAGGAGCTGCTCACCATCAAGTCGGACGACGTGGTCGGCCGCGTGAAGGTGTACGAGGCGATCGTCAAGGGCGAGAACATCCCCGAGCCCGGTATCCCCGAGTCGTTCAAGGTGCTCCTCAAGGAGCTCCAGTCGTTGTGCCTGAACGTGGAGGTGCTCTCCAGCGACGGTGCGGCGATCGAGATGGCCGACACCGACGACGAGGACCTGGAGCGTGCCGCTGCCAACCTCGGCATCAACCTGTCGCGCAACGAGTCGGCCACGGTCGACGATCTCGCGAACTGACCGCCCTCACCACCACTGACAACAGAGCTCTGGAAAGGTAACAAGTGCTCGACGTCAACTACTTCGACGAACTGAAGATCGGTCTCGCCACGGCCGACGACATCCACAACTGGTCGTACGGTGAGGTCAAGAAGCCCGAGACGATCAACTACCGCACCCTGAAGCCGGAGAAGGACGGCCTGTTCTGCGAGAAGATCTTCGGACCGACTCGCGACTGGGAGTGCTACTGCGGTAAGTACAAGCGTGTCCGCTTCAAGGGCATCATCTGCGAGCGCTGCGGCGTCGAGGTCACCAAGGCCAAGGTGCGCCGTGAGCGGATGGGTCACATCGAGCTGGCCGCGCCGGTCACCCACATCTGGTACTTCAAGGGTGTCCCGAGCCGTCTCGGCTACCTGCTCGACCTGGCGCCGAAGGATCTCGAGAAGATCATCTACTTCGCCGCCTACGTGATCACCTCGGTCGACGACGAGCTCCGTCACAACGAGCTGTCCACGCTCGAGGCGGAGATCGAGGTCGAGAAGAAGACCGTCGCCGACCAGCGTGACGCCGACCTGAACGAGCGTCAGCAGAAGCTCGAGCAGGATCTGGCCGAGCTGGAGGCCGAGGGTGCCAAGGCCGACGTGCGCCGCAAGGTGCGTGACGGTGCCGAGCGCGAGATGCGCCGCATGCGTGACGCTGCGCAGCGCGAGCTCGACGGTCTGGCCGAGCTGTGGGACAAGTTCACCAAGCTCGCCCCCGGCGACCTGATCATCGACGAGAAGCTGTACCACCAGCTGCAGGACCGCTACGGCGAGTACTTCACCGGGTCCATGGGTGCCGAGGCCATCAAGAAGCTCCTCGAGAGCTTCGACATCGAGGCCGAGGCCGAGTCGCTGCGCGAGACCATCCGCAGCGGCAAGGGCCAGAAGAAGCTGCGTGCGCTCAAGCGACTCAAGGTGGTTGCGGCGTTCCAGCAGTCCGGCAACTCCCCGCTGGGCATGGTGCTCGACGCGGTTCCGGTGATCCCGCCGGAGCTGCGCCCGATGGTGCAGCTCGACGGTGGCCGCTTCGCCACCTCGGACCTCAACGACCTGTACCGCCGTGTGATCAACCGCAACAACCGCCTCAAGCGACTGATCGATCTGGGTGCGCCCGAGATCATCGTCAACAACGAGAAGCGGATGCTGCAGGAGTCGGTCGACGCCCTGTTCGACAACGGTCGTCGTGGCCGTCCGGTCACCGGGCCGGGCAACCGCCCGCTGAAGTCGTTGAGCGATCTGCTCAAGGGCAAGCAGGGTCGTTTCCGTCAGAACCTGCTCGGTAAGCGCGTCGACTACTCGGGCCGTTCGGTCATCGTCGTCGGTCCGCAGCTCAAGCTGCACCAGTGTGGTCTGCCCAAGCTGATGGCCCTCGAGCTGTTCAAGCCGTTCGTGATGAAGCGTCTGGTGGACCTGAACCAGGCACAGAACATCAAGTCGGCCAAGCGCATGGTGGAGCGTCAGCGCCCCGCCGTGTGGGACGTCCTCGAAGAGGTCATCGCCGAGCATCCGGTGCTGCTGAACCGTGCACCGACGCTGCACCGTCTGGGTATCCAGGCCTTCGAGCCGCAGCTGGTGGAGGGCAAGGCCATCCAGCTGCACCCGCTGGTGTGTGAGGCCTTCAACGCCGACTTCGACGGTGACCAGATGGCCGTGCACCTCCCGCTGAGTGCGGAGGCGCAGGCCGAGGCCCGCATCCTGATGCTGTCGAGCAACAACATCCTGTCGCCGGCGTCGGGTCGTCCGCTCGCCATGCCGCGTCTGGACATGGTGACCGGCCTGTACTACCTGACCACCCTCAAGGAGGGTGTGAAGGGCGAGTACCGGGCCGCGACCGCCGACGAGGCAGAGCAGGGCGTGTACTCGAGCCCGGCCGAGGCCATCATGGCCGTCGACCGCGGTGCACTGACCGTGCAGTCGCGCATCAAGGTGCGTCTGAAGGATCAGCGTCCGCCGGCCGAGGTCGAGGCCGAGCAGTTCCCGGACGGCTGGCGTTACGGGCAGCCGTGGACCACCATCACGACCCTGGGTCGGGTGATGTTCAACGAGCTGCTGCCGGCCGAGTACCCGTTCGTCGACGAGCAGATGCCGAAGAAGCGTCAGGCCGCGATCATCAACGATCTCGCCGAGCGCTACCCGATGATCGTCGTCGCACAGACCGTGGACAAGCTCAAGGACGTGGGCTTCTACTGGGCCACCCGTTCGGGTGTGACCGTGTCGATGGCCGACGTGCTGGTGCCGCCGGCCAAGGCGGAGATCCTCGAGCGTTACGAGGAGCGGGCCGACGGCCTGGAGCGCAAGTTCCAGCGTGGCGCGCTGACCCCGGACGAGCGTCGTGACGCCCTGGTGGAGATCTGGAAGCAGGCCACCGAAGAGGTCGGCAAGGTCATGGAGGACTACTACCCCGAGGACAACCCGATCATCATGATCCCGCGGTCGGGTGCCACGGGTAACCTGACCCAGGTTCGTAACCTGTCGGGCATGAAGGGTCTGGTGACCAACCCGAAGGGTGAGTTCATCCCGCGTCCGATCAAGTCCTCGTTCCGTGAGGGCCTGACCGTGCTCGAGTACTTCATCAACACGCACGGTGCCCGTAAGGGTCTGGCCGACACCGCCCTGCGTACCGCCGACTCGGGTTACCTGACCCGTCGTCTGGTGGACGTGTCGCAGGACGTCATCGTCCGCGAGACCGACTGTGGCACCGAGCGCGGCATCCTGGTGCCGCTGGGTGAGAAGCAGCCGGACGGCACGATCATCCGTGACGCGCACGTCGAGACCTCGGCGTACGCCCGTACCCTGGCGTCCAACGCCGTGGACGTGAACGGCAATGTCGTCGTCGAACGCGGCCACGACCTGGGTGACCCGGCGATCGAGGCCCTCCTCGGTGCCGGAATCGCCGAGGTCAAGGTGCGCTCGGTGCTCACCTGTGGCACCGGTACCGGTGTGTGTGCGATGTGCTACGGCCGTTCGATGGCCACCGGCAAGCTCGTCGACATCGGCGAGGCCGTCGGTATCATCGCGGCCCAGTCGATCGGTGAGCCCGGTACCCAGCTGACGATGCGTACCTTCCACCAGGGTGGCGTCGGTGACGACATCACCGGTGGTCTGCCGCGTGTCCAGGAGCTGTTCGAGGCTCGTGTCCCCAAGGGCAAGGCCCCGATCGCCGAGGTCTCCGGCCGGGTGCGTCTCGAGGACGACGACCGCTTCTACAAGATCACCATCATCCCCGATGATGGCTCGGAAGAGGTTGTCTACGACAAGATCTCGAAGCGTCAGCGTCTGCGTGTGTTCAAGCACGACGACGGCTCCGAGCGTCTCCTCGCCGACGGTGACCACGTCGACGTCGGTCAGCAGCTCATGGAAGGTGCCGCCGACCCGCACGAGGTGCTGCGCGTGATGGGCCCCCGTCAGGTGCAGGTGCACCTGGTCAACGAGGTCCAGGAGGTTTACCGCAGCCAGGGTGTGTCGATCCACGACAAGCACATCGAGACCATCGTGCGTCAGATGCTGCGTCGCGTGACGATCATCGATCACGGCTCCACCGAGTTCCTGCCCGGTTCGCTGGTCGAGCGGTCGGAGTTCGAGACGGCGAACCGTCAGGTCGTGTCCGAGGGTGGCGAGCCCGCCGCCGGACGTCCGGTCCTGATGGGTATCACCAAGGCCTCGCTGGCCACCGAGTCGTGGCTGTCGGCGGCGTCGTTCCAGGAGACCACGCGTGTCCTGACCGATGCGGCCATCAACAGCCGCAGCGACAAGCTGATCGGTCTCAAGGAGAACGTGATCATCGGTAAGCTGATCCCGGCCGGTACCGGCATCAACCGGTACCGCAACATCCAGGTCCAGCCGACCGAGGAGGCGCGCGCCGCGGCGTACGCCATGCCGGCCTACGACGACACCTACTACAGCCCGGACGGCACCTTCGGTGCTCCGTCGGGTGCTGCGGTGCCGCTCGACGACTACGGCTTCTCCGGTGGCGACTACCGGTAAACGGTTGTAGCGCAAGACAAGACGCCCGCCCCCACACTTCCGAGTGTGGGGGCGGGCGTTTTTGTGTGGTCGGGGTCTTCTCCGATGATCGAGCAGGCCTCTATTCGATGATTGAGCTGAACTTGTGGTGGTTGCGTTGGCGAGTTCGGCTGTCTGAGGTTTCGACTCAGGTCCTCGCGATGCTCGGTCCTGGCTCAACCATCCACGC
>NZ_BCNF01000104.1 GCF_001485495.1 Gordonia desulfuricans NBRC 100010
GGACGCAACCACTTTGGATGGTCGAGCCGGGACCGAGCCGCCAAGGCGAGGACCCGTGTCGAGACCCGGTGAGACAACTATGTCGGCAACCATGAACGACGGCGGGGCCGGGTGACATGCACCCGGCCCCGCCGTCGGGGTGTGGAACTCAGACCAGCAGTTCGGCGATCTGGATCGTGTTGAGCGCAGCGCCCTTACGGAGGTTGTCGCCGGAGACGAACAGCGCGAGGCCGCGACCTTCCGGGACACCCGGATCCTGACGGATGCGACCGACCAGCGAGTTGTCCTGGCCTGCGGCGGCGAGCGGGGTGGGGACGTCGACGACGTCCACTCCTGCTGCGCCCGAAAGGATCTCACGGGCACGCTCGGGCGAGATCGGACGGTCGAACTCGGCGTTGATCGACAGCGAGTGACCGGTGAACACCGGCACGCGCACGCACGTGCCGCTCACCAGCAGCTCGGGCAGTCCGAGGATCTTACGAGACTCGTTGCGCAGCTTCTGATCCTCGTCGGTCTCCCCGGAACCGTCGTCGACCAGCGCACCGGCCAGCGCGATCACGTCGAAGGCGATCGGCGCGACGTACTTGTCGGGGGCCGGGAAGGTCACCGAGGAACCGTCGTAGACCAGCTTCTCGACGTCGTCGATCACCGCACGCGCCTGCGACGCGAGCTCCTCGACGCCGGCCAGGCCGCTACCCGAGACCGCCTGGTACGACGACACGATCAGGCGAGTCAGCCCGGCCTCGTCGTGCAGCGGCTTGAGCACCGGCATCGCGGCCATGGTGGTGCAGTTCGGGTTGGCGATGATCCCCTTCGGCGGGGTCTTGGCCAGTTCGCCGTTGACCTCGCTGACGACCAGCGGGACGTCGGGGTCCTTGCGCCACGCCGACGAGTTGTCGATCACCGTGACGCCGGCGGCGGCGAATCGCGGCGCCTGCTCACGCGACATGGTGGCGCCGGCCGAGAACAGGGCGATGTCGAGGCCGGACGGATCGGCGGTCGAGGCGTCCTCAACAACGATCTCCCCGTCACCCCACGGCAGCGTCTTGCCCGCCGACCGCGCCGACGCGAAGAACCGCACCGAGCTCGCGGGGAACTTGCGGTCGGCCAGCAGGGCCCGCATGACGCCGCCGACCTGACCGGTGGCGCCGACCACTCCGATGTTGACCATGGTGCTACCGCCCCGTTCCTGCGTAGACGACCGCTTCTTCCTCGCCACCGAGGTCGAATGCCTCGTGGATGGCGCGGACCGCGTCGTCGAGTTCGGTGTCCCGGCACAGCACCGAGATCCGGATCTCCGAGGTGGAGATCAGCTCGATGTTGATACCGGCCTTGCTCAATGCCTCACAGAAGGTGGCGGTGACGCCGGGATGGCTCTTCATACCCGCACCCACCAGCGACACCTTGCCGATGTGGTCGTCGTAGAGCAGCTCGGTGAAGCCGATCTCGGCCTGCAGCTTGGTGAGCTTCTCCACGCCCATCGGGCCGAGCTCGCGCGGCAGGGTGAAGGTGATGTCGGTCTTGCCGGTCTCCACCTTCGAGATGTTCTGCAACACCATGTCGATGTTGATCTCGGCGTCGGCCACCGCGCGGAAGACCTTCGCGGCCGAACCCGGCTTGTCGTCGAGGCCGACGACGGTGATCTTCGCCTCACTGCGGTCGTGTGCGACACCGGTGAGAATCGCTTCTTCCACGGGAATGTCCTCCATCGAGCCGGTCACCATGGTGCCGGGTTTGGTCGAGTACGACGAGCGCACGTGAACGGGAACGTTGTACCGCCGGGCGTATTCCACGCACCGCAGCATCAGGACCTTGGCACCGCACGCGGCCATCTCGAGCATCTCCTCGAAGGAGACCGCGTCGAGGCGGCGGGCGTCGGGCACGATCCGCGGGTCGGCGGTGTACACGCCGTCGACGTCGGTGTAGATCTCGCAGACGTCGGCCTCGAGGGCGGCGGCGAGCGCGACGGCGGTGGTGTCGGACCCGCCGCGGCCCAGGGTGGTGACGTCCTTGGTGTCCTGGGAAACCCCCTGGAAGCCCGCGACCAGCACGATCTTGCCCTCGTCGAGCGCGGTCCGCACACGGCCCGGGGTGACGTCGATGATCTTCGCCTTGCCGTGGCTGCTGGTGGTGATCACACCTGCCTGCGAGCCGGTGAACGATTGCGCCTGCGCACCCAGCGAACTGATCGCCATCGCGACCAGCGCGTTGGAGATCCGTTCACCGGAGGTCAGCAGCATGTCCATTTCACGGGCCGGGGGCGCCGGGTTGACCTGCTGGGCGAGGTCGAGCAGTTCGTCGGTGGTGTCACCCATCGCCGACACCACCACGACGACGTCGTTGCCCTGCTTCTTGGTCTCGACGATCCGCTCGGCGACCCGGCGGATACGTTCGGCCGAGGCGACCGAGGATCCGCCATACTTTTGCACCACGAGTGCCACGTCGGGTGACCTCCTGCAGATTGTCGTTACGTCGGATGCGATGTTTGCGCCGACAACCTTACCGGCGCGGCGCCGGTGATTCGCGCCCCGTCCGTCCGGACCGGCCACGACACGTATCCGAAGGGTGCTGCCCTACCATCGCTGAGGTGTCCACCACCCGCACGGTCGGCGACGTTGACCCCCTCCCCGACGCCGCGCCGGACGACGTCACGACCCGGCGCCGGGCGACGCCCGACTGGCGCTCGTGGGTGGCCCCGATAGCGATCTACCTGGTGGTTCGCGGTGTGGGCATCCTGACGCTGATCCGGTTCGACGCGCTGCGGGGCAGATCGCTGCGCGAGTCGCTGTCGGCGTGGGACGGCGAGTGGATGCTCGCGATCGCCGAGCACGGCTACGCCGGGGTGCCGTTCGATCTCACCGATGCCCGTGGCATCCACACCGCTGACACCGCGCTCGCGTTCTTCCCCGGCTACCCATATCTGGTGCGCGCGGTGGCGTCGTTGCCGCTGATCAGCCCGTATGGGGCGGCCGTCGGCATCAACCTGCTCCTCGGATGTGTGGCCGCGGTGGGCGTGGCGCGGCTCGGTGAGCTGTGCGTCCGGGCGATGCGCGGCCGGTCACCGATCGTCCCCGGCCCCGACGCCACCGGGCCGGGCCGCATCGATACCGCCCGGGTGGGACTGTTCCTGGTGGCGCTGTTCGCGGCCACACCGATGTCGGTGGTGCTCAACATGGCCTACACCGAGACCTTGTTCTGCACGCTCAGTGTGTGGGCGCTGGTCGGCGTGCTGCGCCGGCAGTGGGTGCTCGCCGGGATCTGCGCGGCCCTGGTGGGCACCGTCCGGCCGACCGCCGTCGTCGTGATCGGGGTGGTGATGCTGGCGGTGCTGATCGACCGGTTCGGGCCCGGCGGTGAGCGTCGGCGCGCCGACGACGGGTCGACGTGGCAGTCGGTGGTGCCGTGGATCGCGTTCGTGATCAGTCCGGTGGGCTACCTCGGCTACCTGGGATATGTGTGGTCGCAGACCGGGTCGCCGACGGGATGGTTCGCCGTCCAGACCGAGGGCTGGGACACCCGATTCGACGGCGGGGTGGCCGCGTTCAACTTCGTCAACGACATGCTGGTGAACTCCGACGGCCTGGTCCCGGTGGCGGTGTCGTGGATCATCGTGATCACGCTGGTGCTGATCGCGGTGGCCGTGTGGGCGCGCCTGCCGTGGCCGGTGCTGGTCTACGGCATCCTCGTGGTGGCATCGATCGTGCTGTCCAGCGGGCTGATGATGAGCCGCCCCCGGCTGCTGCTGCCGGCCTTCGTGTTGCTGGTGCCCGCGGCGATCGGTCTGGCCCGCTGCCGGCCGCGTGCCGGGATCGCGCTGCTGATCCCGATCGTGATCGGCAGTTCCTGGTTCGGCGCGTACATGCTCACGGTCTACCCCCACGCGATGTGACGTCGACGATCTGCTGAGGTCCCGCGGCGATCACCCCGCACGGGTGAGGCGTGTGGTCGGGATCGGCGCGATGCTGGATGCACCGTCCGTCGTCGCTCGAAGGGACCCACCATGGCCACGAATCCGCCTCCCGACAAGTCCGGTTCGGTCGGGCAGGGCATCGCCGGTGTCACGACGATCGCGGCGGCCACGCTGCTCCTCGTCGCCGGTCTGCTCGGCCTGCTCCAAGGCATCTCCGCCGTCGCCAAGGACCAGCTGATCGTCGTCGGTCAGCAGTACGTCTACAACTTCGATGTCACGACGTGGGGCTGGATCCACATCGTCGTCGGGATCATCGCCATCCTCGTGGCGATCGGCATGTACGCCGGGGCGGCCTGGGCACGGGTGGTCGCCATCATCATCGCGGCGTTGTCGCTGATCCTGAACTTCCTGTGGCTGCCCTACTACCCGTGGTGGTCGATCGTCATCATCGCCGTCGACATCATCGTGATCTGGGCGGTGGCGACCTGGCGGACCGAGTGAACTCGCCACGCCGGTTTCCCGATCCCACACTCCCCGAACAGAACCCATGAACCCATCGCCAAAGCCCGCCTCCGACACCGTGATCGCCCATCAGAATGCGGTGCGCGAGGCACTCCCCTTCGCCGACACCACCGACTTCGACGACGCCGCACGAGGTTTCATCGCACGGACGCAACCGGCCGCGGTGACCGGCGACGACGGGACCGTGATCTGGGACAACTCCACCTACGACTTCCTCTCCGGCGATGCACCGGACACCGTGAACCCGAGTCTGTGGCGGCAGTCGCAACTCGTCGCGACGGACGGGCTGTTCGAGGTGGTGCCGGGCATCTACCAGGTCCGCGGCCTCGATCTGTCGAACACGTCGTTCGTCGAGGGCGTCACCGGTGTGGTCGTGATCGACACGCTGTTGTCGGAGGAGACCGGGCGGGCGGCCCTCGAGTTGTATCGCGCGCACCGGGGAGACCGTCCGGTCACCGCGATCGTCTACACCCACTCCCACGTCGACCACTTCGGCGGTGTCCGGGGCTTCGTGTCACCGGAACAGGTCGAGTCCGGCGAGGTGAAGATCTTTGCACCGGAAGGATTTCTGGAACATGCCGTCGCCGAGAACGTCTACGCGGGAACGGCCATGGCCCGCCGGGCCGGCTACATGTACGGCGCCGCCCTCGCGCGCGGCCCGCAGGGGCAGGTCGGCGCGGGCCTCGGCCAGACGGTGTCGACCGGCACCATCACCCTGATCGCCCCCACCGACATCGTCACCGCCACCGGGCAGGAGGCGACGGTCGACGGCGTCCGGATGGTGTTCCAGATGGCCCCCGACACCGAGGCGCCGTCGGAGATGCTGATCTATCTCCCCGGATTCAAGGCGCTGTGCGCGGCCGAGGACGCGACGCACACCTTCCACAACCTGCTGACCCTGCGGGGTGCCGTCGTCCGGGATCCGCACGGGTGGGCGAAGTACCTCACCGAGACGATCGATCTGTTCGGTGCCGACGTCGAGGTGGTCTTCGCCTCGCATCACTGGCCGACGTGGGGTAACCGGCGGGTCGTGGACTTCATTGCCACCCAACGCGATCTGTACGCCTATGTGCATGATCAGACCCTTCGGATGCTGAACCGGGGGCTGACCGGACCCGAGATCGCCGAACAGATCGAATTGCCACCGGCACTGGAGAACTCGTGGTCGGCGCGCGGCTACTACGGGTCGGTCAGCCACAACGTGAAGGCCGTCTATCAGCGCTATCTCGGCTGGTTCGACGGCAACCCGGCATCACTGTGGAAACACACACCGGTCGAGCAGTCGACGCGGTACGTCGACTTCATGGGCGGCTCCGACGCCGTCGTGGCGAAGGCACGGAAGTCGTTCGCCGACGGCGACTTCCGCTGGGTGGCACAGGTCGTCAATCACGTGGTCTTCGCCGACCCGACACATGCCGGCGCCCGCGAGTTGCTCGCCGACACCTACGAGCAACTAGGCTACGGCGCAGAGAACGGCACCTGGCGGAATTTCTACCTCTCCGGTGCAACCGAACTACGCGGCGGCGTCTTCGGCAGCCCCACCCAGACGGCGTCGGCCGATCTCCTCGGCCGGTTGACTCCCCCGATGTTCTTCGACGCCATCGCCATTCGGGTCGACGGGCCGGCCGCGTGGGACGAGCGGCTCTCGATCGACGTGCACATCACCGGCACCGACGACACCTATCGGCTCCGCCTGGCCAACGGGGTGCTCACCTACAGCACCTATCCGCAGCCGACACCGGCCGATGTCGGCGTGAGCGCCACCGCGGCAACCCTGCCGCTGCTCGCGGTGGGCGGGATGTCGGCCGAACAGCTCGCCGACGCCGGGATCGAGATCACCGGAGACGTCGGAACGCTGGCCCGGCTCGCGGCGTTGCTGGAACCCGGGGACCCGGATTTCGCGATCGTCACACCCGAGTAGCGGTCACACCGGAGTAGTCGTCACACCGGAATGGGCGTCACACCCGAGTAGCGGTCACACCGACGTGATCATCACACCGGCGCGGCAGTCGTGGCGGGGCTCACCGAGCCGGTCCCTCACCTCCCGTCGGCGGTGGCCGCCTCGAATCCCGCACACAGGTAGGCCACGCCGGCATCGAGGGCGGCGCGCGGGTCGAGCAATCGCGCCGCCGCCGGGTCGCCGACGATCGCGGCCAGGTGCGGCAGGTTCTCGAGCCCGGTGGTGATCCGCCCGGAGACGATGTCGGCGAGCCCGCCGGGGTCGTCGCCCGCCGGCCCCGACCGCATGAGACGGTCGCTCACCGCGGCGAGGGCCACACCGTTGATGTACGACCACACGGTGAGCACCATGTCGACCGCCCGAACCGCGTCGACACCGAGCTCGAGAAAGCCCTCGGCCAGCCAGTTCATCCCGTCGAGCGCCTCGGCACCGAACCCGTAGCGGGGCACCGAGTACGCCAGCAGCACCCACGGATGCCGCTGGTACAGGGCCCAGTCGATGTCGGCGGCGATCGCCACACGCTCACGCCAGCCGGCCGGTACCGGGTCGCCGACCGGATACGGGAACCGGCGACCCACCTCGGTGACCATCGCCTGCAGCAGGGCGTCTTTGTCGTCGACGTGCCGGTACAACGACATCGCGCCGACGCCGATCTCCTCGGCGAGCCGACGCATCGACACGGCGTCGAGACCATCACCGTCGGCGACGTCGATCGCCGTGTTCACGATCACCGCCGTCGTCAGTTTGGTCGGCTGTGGGGCCACCGGCGGTCAACTCCTCGTCCAGCTGGGAATATTCGGGTTGCGTACAGCGTACCCATCTGGCGTATCGTGGTGTTCGCGTACGTCGTACGCAGCATCCGCCCACGAGACAATCCGGAGCCGACTCATGTCCACCACCTGCCCGCCCACCGATCAGCGCGACCGGGACACCTCGGCCGCCGATCGACGCGCCTGGTGGGGACTCGCGGTCCTGACCTTGCCGGTGCTGCTGGTGTCGATGGACTTCTCGGTGCTCTACCTCGCGATCCCGTCGATCACCGTCGCGCTCGACCCGAGTGCCGCCGAACAGCTGTGGATCCTCGACATCTACGGCTTCCTGATCGCCGGCCTGCTGATCACGATGGGCAACGTCGGCGACCGGATCGGCCGTCGGCGCATCCTGCTCGCCGGTGCCGCGGTGTTCGGGATCGCCTCGGTGATCGCCGCATTCGCCCCGTCGGCGGAGGTGCTCATCGCCGCGCGGGCGCTGATGGGAATCGGCGGCGCGACGCTGATGCCGTCGAGCCTGTCGCTGATCGCCAACATGTTCACCGACGGACGCAACCGGGCCCGCGCGATCGGCGTGTGGACCGCGGCCTTCGCCGGCGGGTCGGCCATCGGTCCGGTCATCGGAGGCATTCTGCTGCACCACTTCTGGTGGGGTGCGGTGTTCCTGATCAACGTGCCGGTGCTCGCCGTGCTGTTCGTGCTCGGTCCGCGGCTGGTGCCGGAGTACCGGGCCGACGGGCCGCACGCCCCGTTCGACGTCACCGGCGTCGTCCTGTCGATGCTGGCGATCCTGCCGATCATGTACGCCATCAAGACCGCGGCGTCGGAGGGGTTCTCCCCCGTGATCATCGCGAGCGCCACGATCGGGGTGCTCGCCCTCGTCGGGTTCGTCCTGCAACAGCGGGCCGCCCGCGCCCCGCTGCTCGACCTGTCGCTGTTCGGTTCCGGACGGTTCGTCATGGCCATCCTCGTCGCCCTGCTGGGCATGATGACGCTGGGCGGCACCTCCTACCTGACCGGGGTGTACCTCCAGTCGGTGCTCGGTCATGACGTCCTGGTGGCCGCGTTCGCGGGCCTGCCGATGGCCATCACGGTGGCGGTGTTCTCCATCGGCACCGGGCGCGTGGTGGCCCGGTTCGGCGAGCGGGCCTCGCTCTCCGGGGCGGTCGCCCTGTCCGCGATCGGCCTGGCCGGCCTACAGTTCCTGACCACCGACAGCCCGCTGTGGATCTACATCGTGTCGACGGCGGTCGCCGGTGTCGGCTTCGCGGTGCAGTTCAGCCTGGTGTCGGAGATCGTCGTCGGTTCGGTTCCGCCGGAGCGGTCGGGTGCGGCGTCGGGCATCTCCGAGACGAGCTTCGAACTGGGTACCGCCTCCGGACTCGCCGTGCTCGGATCGATCGCCACCCTGGTGTTCCACGCCTCCGGCGCCGGTCTGGGCTTCGGCGACACCCTCGGCGAGACCCTGCAGACGGCATCCGGGATGGGACCCGACGGGGTGGCGCTGGCCGATGCCGCCCGCGCGGCCTACGTCGACGGTCTGCACGCCGCGATGGCGCTCGCGGTGATCGCCCTGGGCGTGCTGAGCGTCGTCATCGCGGTCGTGATGCGTGAGCGGCCGGCGGTGGTGGAGCAGGTCGTCGAGACCGGACGGGTCACCGAAGCGCACTGACGCCGGTCACAGCAGCCGTAGCGACCGGGCCCGGGTGACCGCCTCCCGACGGCCGCTGACACCGAGTTTCTGATAGACCGCACGCTGATGGGTCTTCACGGTGTTCACCGAGATGTAGAGCGCGCCGGCGATCTCGGAGATCGTCATCGAGCCCACCAGATGATGGAGGATCTCCATCTCCCGGGCGCTGAGCGGCACGAACCGCCCGTCGTCGGCGGTCCGCCGGCCCTCCGACGGCATTCTGCGGAGCAGTCCGAGCGCGAAGTCGGCCTGTGGACTTCCCCGCTCGATCCGGCCGGCGAGCAGGTCCCGGATCTGTTCTGCCCGTTCGAGAAACGGCCGCCGAAGATCCTCGGCAGCGGCCGCGGCCAGGGCCCGATCGATGAGTTCCGTCCGAATCTGTTGGTCGACAGCAGGATTCGACGCCACCGCCAGCGAATGCTCGACGAGTTCCCGGGTGGTCGGCCGATCGGGCAGGGCAGGTGCGTCGACGTGTCCCCGCCGCCCCGAACCCGAGTCGACGTAGGCGGCGACCACCGACCCCAGCGCCTCGGCCTCACGTCGCAGCGCCGCCGGGACGACGTCGAATCCCGTGCCGGTGACGGCATCCCGCATCACCGATGCGGCGTCGTAGGCGGCACCCCGACGGAGCAGGATGCGCACGCGCATCATCGCCAGGACGAGCAGGGTGTGGGGTTCGATGGCCGACGCGGCCGCCGCCTGCACCCACGCGTCGGCGGCGTCGAGGTCGTCGCGGTCGAGCGACACCCCGACGAGCGCCAGATACGCCGACGCCGCATGGGCCGCCGCCGGAATCCCGGCCTCGGCGAATCCGGCGATCGCCTCGCGGGCCCGGTCGTCGGCCGAGGTGAGCTCCCCGCTGCGCCACTGCAGATATGCCAGGTGCGCCCGGGCGTTGAGCACCGGCAACATGATCGGCGGACCGGCCGTCGCCGTCGCCGCCTCGATCAGATGCGACCGTGCCGGTTCGATCTCACCGGTCCACAGTTCGCTGCTGCCGGTGTTGCTGGTCACGAGCACCCCGATGACCGGCCAGTCGGTGAGACCGGAACCGGCGAGGGCTGCCGGGTCGGTGTTCACCCGGCGGCAGCCGGCCAGCATGCCGTCCACATCGCCGGTCCAGCGCCGGTATCCGATGTCGATCAGGTCGAGGAGGAGTTCGAGGCGGGGGCGGGCGCTGCCGCAGGTGTCCAGCCGTGACCGGGCCGCCACCGCGAACCCCTCGATCTCGGCGGTGAGCCCGGCCATCGCCCGGACCGCGGCCGCGCCGGTCGCCAGCCCGGGGCGGGCCAGAACCTCGTCGAGGGCTACGCCGTCGAGAATTCGTTTGAGCTCGAAAGGATTCCGGCAGACGGTCCACGTGACCGCATGCCGGCCGACCAATGTCGCGGCCGCATCCCAGTCGTGGGCGGAGATCGCGTGTCCGAGTGCCACCAGCGGCCTGCCCTGATCGGCGTACCACTGCGCGGCGCGGCGGTGGAGGTCGAGGAGTTCGCGCTGATCGTGGATTCGGCTGCGCAGGAAGTCCAGCAGGAGCGGATGCAGCCGGAACCAGCCCGGCTGGTCGCCGAGTTCGTGGACAAAGGCGTGCTCGCGGGCCAGCTGGACGAGCGTCGCCTCGCCGTCGACCCCGGCACCGAGCGCCTCGGCGAGTTCGGGGCACACCACGTCGACGACGCTGACGCGGATCAGCAGATCGCGCCAGGCCGGCGGCATCCGCTGATAGACCTCCTTGAGGAGGTAGTCGGCGATGTACCCGGTGCGGCCGGTGATCCCGTCCACGAACCCCTCCGGGTCATCGGAGTTCGCCGCACCCAATGCGGCCAGACGGATTCCGGCGGCCCACCCCTGGGTACGGTCCACCAATGCCGTCGCGATCGCCGGCCCCAGCGAGAGATCGAGCGATTCGAAGAGCGCCATCGTCGACGCGACGTCGAAGCGGAACAGGTCGGTACGGATCTCGTCGATCCGCACGTCCAACCGCATCCGATGCAGCGGCCAGGGCGGATCGTGCCGGGTGATGCACACGATGTGCAGGCCCGCCGGCGACACCGCCACCAACTGCTGCACCTGCTCGTGCGCCTCGGGACCGGTCACGCCGTGCAGATCGTCGAGCACCAGCACCACCGGGCCGGAGCGGCGAGCGATCCAGCCGGCCAGCCGGCGGGGCACCTCGGCGGGCGCCCGATCGGCCAGGACCGCGACCGCCGCCAGTTCTCCGTCGTCGCCGGCCATCCGGACGAACCCGTCGATCACCGCCGACCACAACCGTGATGCCGACTCCCCGACGGCCCCGAGGTTCGCCCACGCCACCTGCTCCACCATGCGCGAATCCAGCCACGCCGCCATCGCCAGGGATTTCCCGTAACCGGCCGGTGCACAGACGACGAACACATCGGCACGCAGCACCCCGTCGAGCCGGTTCAGCACATCGGCGCGCAGAACGATGTTGCGGACGACCGGCCCGGTGGGCGCAGTCGAATTGCGCCCGGAATCGGCGTCGGATGCCATCGATCACCCGTCTGTCGAGAAATCATTCACAACCGTCCGGGATTCGTCTCCGCGGATATCGGGTTGCCGTCACGATTCTGCCGTCACAGTTCTTCTGCAACCACTCCATCCACTCCCGGCCCGTCGTCATTGTGCCCCGCCCATCGCCTCACCGCGACAAGGTGTCCGAATTCTCCGATCGTGATGTCGGGATAAGCGATCGCGCCGTCGTCCGCTTGGGGGACAACGACGTCCGATTAGATCTCACCCTGTTTGCGTGACGCGGACGAAGAACTCGTCGGCCACACTGAAATCCGATCCACACGGGTGAACCCAGGGGTGATTCCGATTACCGAGATCTATCGATTTCGCATCGAGGGCGAATTGAGCGCCGAGTTGCTCGACTCCTTTCACCCGGTGTGGGTCGATCGAGATCACGGTGACACCGTCTTCGGATGCGCTGTCGTCGACTCGTCCCAGATGTTCGGAATCCTCTCGCGTTGCGAGATCCTCGGGCTACGGGTGACGGAATTCCACCTCGTCTCCTACCAGTCCCCTGATCGGGACGACTCCCCGCTCTCCTGACAACCGGCGTCGGATCATTCCGACGTCGGCTGTCGGGTCTCCTCGGTCGGCGGATCCGAATCCTGCGGGCCCCCGACGGCGGCTGTCGGGGAATCCGGTGGTGACGACCGGATCACCGACCGGCTGACCAGCTCGATCACCGCCAGTACCACGGCGACGACGACCGCCACGACCAGGACGACCAGCGCCGACGGCGACGTCCAGAACACCACGATGAGCGCACCCGCCAGCACGACGAGCACCTGCAGCATCCGGCGGTTCTGCGACACCCCCCGCGCCCAGGCGGCCGGCACATGTCCGCCACCGCGCCGGACCACCGCATCCATGACGCGACCACCCCCGGCCCGCAGCCGTCGGGCCGACGCCGACCCGCCGGCCACGAATCCCACGACGGCGAGCACCAGACCCACCGCGGCCACCGATCGGAGCGCGACCCGCAACGGGTCCAGCACCGCGTCGAGCACCACGCGTGCGGCCGCCCCCGATCCCACCGACGACGGGATCTGGTCGATGAGGACCGAACGGGTGATCAGCAGGGCGATCGCCAGGATCACCATCCCGACGACCACGGCCACCCCGATGACCGCCGTGGTCGACCAGCGGCGTCCCCGACCGGCCAGGACCACCGCCGCCGCCGCGCAGCCGAGGGCGATCCACGGCAGCACCCAGGCCACGGCGTCCAGGATGCGGTTCACGCGTTGGGCCTTGGCGAGTCCGGGGGCGTGCAGCAGCACCAGCTGACGGTCGGTCGACGTCGGCAGGTGCTGGGCAAAGGACAGTCCCTGGTCCAGCAGCCGGGTACGCACCCCGACGAGGATCGGATCCAGGGAGATCGCCACCGTGCCGTTCGACCCGATCTGGACCGCGTCGCGTCGTGCCCGGCCGGTCAGCAGGGCGACGAGCGCCTCGTGGGCCTGCCGGTTGGCGTTCTCCCATGCCGTGGCGAACCGGTCGGAGGCCACGAACTCCTCGACCGCCGACCGGGTGAACTCCTGCAGGCGGCTCGCGATCATGGGTGCGGCCGCGGTGGCCACCCCCTCCAGTCGCGGCCGGTCACCGGGGATGAGCTGTGCGAGTTCGTCGACCATCGAGTCGGTGATGGCCTGGTAGTCGACGTGGCCGGCGATCTCGTCGTTCACCGCCTCGGACACCGCGTGTTGCACTGCGGGGTCGGTCGCCAACGGCCCCACCACCGACACATAGGTGTCGGAGTCCAGCAGCACCGCGCGCACATATCCGGCGGTCACCGAGCCGATGGTCAGGATGGCGGTGAGCGTGACGAGCACCGCCACCATGATCCTGCGTGCGGACATCGATCACCTCCGGACGCCGGGCTCCCCTCGCTCATGGTCCGCGCCTGACGGCGGACCACACAAGCGAACTCACCCACAATGGGCGATGGCCACCGGGGCCGGTCACGGCGGCAGCCAGCGCGGCGCGGATACCGCCCGGAAACCCCGGTGACCGGCGACGACGTATCCTCGACCCTGTGCACGAACTGATCGAGAAGCGCTGGAGCGCACGCGGCTACGACCCCCACGGCGAGGTCACCGTCGCGGCGGTGACCGACATCCTCGAGGCCGGGCGGTGGGCACCCACCTGGGGCAGGCTGCAGCCGGTCCGGTTCGTGGTGGGCCTGCGGGGTGACGACACCTTCGAGCGCCTCGTGGCGGTCCTCAACCGCGGCAACAAGAGCTGGGCGCCCGCCGCGGGCGCACTGATCCTGCTGTGCACCACCGACGACGCCGACGACGTCAAACCCCACGACTACGGCGGGGTGGACCTCGGTTTCGCCGCAGCGCAGATGAGCCTCGAGGCGGTCGCCCAGGGACTCATCCCACATCCGATGGCCGGTTTCGACGCGGTCGCCGCCCGCGAGGTATTCGACATCCCGGATGACAAGCGGCCCATGCTGATCCTCGCGATCGGTGTACTCGCCGACGACCCGGCCACGCTGGCCGACGAGGTCCGCGAACGCGACGAGATGCCCCGGCAGCGGCTCCCCCTCCACCAGATCGCCTTCACCGGCGAGTGGGGCCGGCCGTTCACCGACGCCGGCTGATCGCCTCGACATGGGCGTGTCAGGGTCGAATCCGCTTGTCGGACTTCTGGGTCCGGTCACCGTCGTGGTGGACGGCCGCCCGGAACCGATCACGTCCGGACGGACCCGGACACTGCTGGTGACCCTGGCGCTGGCGCACCCCCACCCGGTCGGATCGGCGCGGCTGATCGAGGCAGTGTGGCCGGAGCGGGCCCCGCAGAATCCCGCCGGCGCCCTGCAGACGCAGGTGTCGCGGCTGCGGCGGATACTGGGCCCCGACAGCATCGCCGGGTCGGCCGCCGGATACCGCCTGACCACCGACTCCCCCGCCTCCGATCTCGCGGCGGCCGAGGAGTTCCTGCGCACCGACGCCGCCGACGATGCCGCCGGGGCAACGCTGCTGCGGTCGTGGTGGCGGGGCGAACCCGGAACCGATCTGCCCGCGGGCGATATCCGCGACGAACTGATCGAGCGGTCCGATCGTGCGGCCCATGCGCTGCGCGAACGTGACTGGCACGGGCGGCTGGCCCGTGAACCCGGCCGGGTGGCGGCCGAGATCGCCGAATTGCGTTCTGCGGCATCTCTCGACGAGCACCTGGCCGCCCTGCACATGCGGGCCCTGCTGCAGGCCGGCGATCCCAATGCCGCACTCGCCGTCCACGCCGAGCTGGCGGCCGGTCTCGCCAATGCCCTCGGGACCGATCCCGGTCCGGAGGTCGCGGCGGCACACAGTGCGGCACTGGCCTATTCACCGTTGCCGCACACCCCGGCACCCCCGGCCGACGCCTATGTCACGGGCACCGCCGCGCTCGAGGAGCTCACCGCCGCCCTCGCGGCGTCGGCGGTGGTCACGGTGACCGGTCCGGGCGGTATCGGCAAGACCCGGCTGGTGACCGAATACATTGCCGCACAACAGCCGACGAATATCTTCGTGGATCTGTCGGCGGCACGGCAGGCCGACGACACACTCGCCGCGGTGGCCGTGGCCCTCGGCCGGGGTGCGGTCCCGGATCGGAGTGTGTCGCTGCGGCCGCAACCGCACACCGCCGGGGCGGCGGTGGCCCAGCTCGCCCCGCCCGACACCGTCGTCGTCCTCGACACCTGCGAGCACCTGCCCGGTGCCGTGGCCGACATCATCGCCGAGATCCGTTCACGCCGTTCGGATATCCGCGTGATCGCCACCAGCCGCACCCCGCTCGACCTCGCCGGCGAACACCTGGTGGCGGTGGGCCCGCTGCCCGGGCCGGCCGCCGCGGACCTGTTGACCCGACGCGCCCGCCGGGTCCGCGGCGACGTGCGCCTCGATCCGGCTCTGGTTACCGAATTGTGCACGCGGCTCGACGGTTCCCCGCTCGCCCTGGAACTGGCCGCCGCCCAGCTGCGGTATCTGTCGCTGGCCGACATCGTCGGCCGGCTCGATGCACGGTTCGGTCTGCTCGCGGTACCCGGCGAGGGCCGCCATCACGCCCTGGCCGACGTGGTCGCGGCCAGCTGGGATCTCCTCGACGACCGGGGCCGCCGCGTGCTGGCCGTGCTCGCCCTGTTCCCCGGCGACGTCCGAATCCACGACGCGCTCACCTTCGACCGCGTCACCGTCGAAGGCCTGGCACAGGTCTGCGATCACAGCCTGGCCACGGTGATCGAGGGCGACGACGGACTCACCCGCTACCGACTGACCGAGACCGTCCGGGACTTCACCCGCACCCGCACGGGCCGGGACGAGGATGCACTCGACGGCGAATTCGTCTGTTGGGCGGTCGATCTGCTCGAATCACTCGGCGCCGGCCTGCTGGCCGGGGAGGTGGTCGGCGTCGTCGCACGCCTCGACGAGAGTTCCGATGCGCTCCTGGCCGCGCTGCATGCGGCGGCGGACGGACACGGACCGCAGGGCTCGGTGGCCCGGCTGCTGCCGGTGATCACCTGGCGGGTGATCCGGACCGGCGGCTACCCCGACGCCGAACGCTTTGCCCTCGCCGCGATCGACGACGCGACCGGCAGCGAGTGTTGTGTCGGCATCGCCTGTGCCACCGCCTATCTCATCCTCCTGATCCAGCCCCGGGCGGCGGCCCGGGCCCGGGCCCGGCTGCGTCGCCTCGCCGCCGGTGCCACATTGCCGCCGGTGATCGCCCTGATCGTGCACCTGCTGACCGCATCCCCGTCGGACTTCACCCGGATCGTCACCCGCGCCGCGCGGTCGCGGGACCCGATGGTGGTGGCGGTCGCCGAGATCATCCGTTCGGACTCGGCCGAGTTCCTCGCCGTACCGACCCTGTCCCGGCGGGCGGCGCTGCGAGCCCTCGTCGCCGCCGAACGCACGCGGCACCCGTGGCTGGTCACCACCGGCCGGCACCGCCTCGGCCGCGGGCATGCCCTACTCGGCGACCACGCCGGCGCAGCGGTCCATCTCGGCCGGGCCGCGGCCGACTACGCCGCCCTCGGGCTGGCCGAGGACGCCTGTCAGGTGCGGGTCCATCAGGCGCTCGCCGTGCTCCGGTCCGATCCGGATCTGGCCGGCGAACTCCTCGATTCCTGTCTGCGTGAGGCCGGCGACTCCGGGCGCGCCTATGTGGCGACCGCCCACATGGCCCGCGCCCAGCTCCGGGCGGCCGCCGACCCGTCAGGGGCCCGGCGCACCGCCGACACCGCGATCGCCGTGATCGGCCCGCCGCATGACGGGCATTCGGCCTACCTGCACGGGGTGCGGGCGGCGATCCTGTTCGTGACCGGTGCCGACACCGAGGCACGTCTCGCCGCGGAGGGCCTGCGGGTCGCATTGGGGTGGCTCGCGATGATGCCCACCCCCAATCTGCCCGCCCTCGGCGCGGCCGCCGCAGCGATCGGCATGGTCACCGGACTCGACGCCGACGACCCACTCCTCGCGGCGGCCCGCGGCGCCCGCTACCGGCGCGACTTCCCCGTCGTCGACATCGGCCCCGGGCCGGCGTCGCACCGGACCGCATTGCTGTCACTGCTGCACTGACCCCCTCCGACCTGCGTGAAAGCGAGATGAAAGTTCCGCGGTGCACTCTTCTCGCATCCCGGGAACCCGGTGGGTTCCCTGCCGACATGGAGGTATGCAGTGCTCCCCGACATCGCGATCCGCGCCGAACACCTGCGCAAGACGTTCGGTGACGTCGTCGCCGTCGACGACGTCAGCCTGACCGTCCCCACCGGCACGGTGCTCGGTGTGCTCGGGCCCAACGGCGCGGGCAAGACCACCACCGTCCGGATGCTGGCGACGCTGATCCGCCCCGACTCCGGTTCGGCGACGGTCTTCGGTCGCGACATCGTCTCCGACGCCACCGCCGTCCGCTCCCAGATCTCGCTCACCGGCCAGTACGCCTCGGTCGACGAAGACCTCACCGCGTCGGAGAACCTCGAGCTGTTCGCGCGGCTGCTCGGCTACCGCGGGCGGGCCGCCAAGAAGCGTGCCGCCGAACTGATCGAGCAGTTCGACCTCACCGCCGCGGCCAACCGCCCGGTGTCGGGGTTCTCCGGCGGTATGCGACGCCGCGTCGACCTCGCCGCGTCGATGATCCGCAAACCGGCACTGCTGTTCCTTGACGAGCCGACCACCGGTCTCGATCCCACCACCCGCCAGGAGGTGTGGACCGCGGTGCGTGAACTCGTCGCCGGGGGCAGCACGGTGTTGCTGACCACCCAGTACCTCGAGGAGGCCGATCAGCTGTCGGATTCGCTGGTCGTCATCGATTCCGGTCGGGTGGTGGCCTCCGGCGACGCCGACACCCTCAAGGACCGTGTCGGCCAGCGGTCGCTGGAGATCGCCCTGTTCGACGCCGTGCGGCTCACCGAGGCGACCGACATCCTGCGGCGCGTGCTCGACGGTCCGATCACCACCACCCCCGAGAACGGCCGGCTGCTCGCCGCGATCTCCGACCCCACGCTGTCGGCGCGCGCGGTGGTCGCACTCGAGGAGGTGGGTATCCCGGTCGCCGAGATCGCGGTCCGCCGACCGAGTCTCGACGACGTCTTCTTCGCCATCACCGCCGGCGACTCGCCCGGCTCGACGACCCCCGCACCCGCCGACTCCGAGGAGGATGCCGCATGACCGCCGTCGCCGACACCTCGCCCGCCACCACCGCAACCTTCGCCCCGCCCATCGAGCGGGTCGGGTTCGCGCAGGCGGTCACCGACACCATCACGATGACCCGCCGCGGGCTGCTCCGGATGAAGCACACCCCGCAGCAGCTGTTCGACGTGATCGTGGTGCCGATCGTCTTCACCGTCATGTTCGCCAACATCTTCGGCGGTGCGATCGCCGGTGATGTCTCCGCCTATCTGCCGCAACTGGTTCCGGGTGTGCTGGTCGCCGTGGCGATCAACAGTTCGGTGGTCACCGGTGTGCAGCTGCGTGAGGACATGGACCGAGGTGTGTTCGACCGGTTCGTGTCGCTGCCGATCGCGCGGATCGCGCCGCTGGCCGGCTCACTGATCGCCGACATCGTGCGCTATGCGATCGCCGCGGTGATGTCGCTGGGCGTCGGCATGGTGATGGGCTACCGCCCGCACAGTGTGCTCGGCACCATCCTCGGTGTGCTGCTGACCATGTTCGCGGCGTTCGCGATCAGCTGGATCTTCGCGCTGATGGGTGTCCTGCTGTCCAAAGCCTCTGCGGTGCAGGGTGTCTCGATGCTGATCCTGATGCCGCTGACCTTCACCTCGAATGTCTTCGTGCCGGTGCAGACCATGCCCTCCTGGATCGCCTCGGTTGCCGACATCAACCCGGTCTCGCATCTGGTGTCGTCGTTGCGGTCACTGGCCAACGACGGCCAGGTCACCGCGCACGTGGGCTGGACACTGATCGGCGCCGTCGTGATCATCGCCGTGTTCGCACCGATCGCGGTGCGCGCCTATCTCCGTCGCGCCTGACCGCCCGAGATCCCGGGCACCCCATCACCTTCGGAAGGACTGGCATCGTGGCCGACCAGACCGACGCCTCTGTCACCGCACCCGCACCGGCACGTCCCGAGCGACTGACCCCCGACGACGACCTGTTCGTCCGGATGGAGCAGGCGCTCGACCTGCCGGTGGTCAACCAGGTGGTGTGGCGGATACCCGGTGAGCTCGCCCGTGCCGATTTCGATCGGCTGGCGAGCGGGCTGTCCCACAGCCGGCTGGCCAGGCTGGTCCGGCGCAGCCCGCTTCCGGTGCGCGACCGGTGGTTCCACTCCGTATCTGCCGGTGTGTCGCACTACGCCGACGATCCGATCCCGGCGTCGTCGATCCTCGACTGGGCGCGCGGGCAGGCCGGTGCCGGCTTCGACGTGGTCGCCGGACCGTCGTGGCGGATCTCGGCGGTCCGATCCGCCGACACCGACGAGACGTTCGTGACGTGGACGGGATCCCATGTGATTGGTGACGGCGGTGCGGTACTCGGCGGGATCGCGGAGGTCCTCGTCGGCGTCCCGTTCGACACCACCAACGCCCCCACCGGCATCGTCGACACCCTGACCGAGTTGGGTTCCTCGATCGGCGGGTCGGTGAAAGCCGCTGTGCGCCTGATCCGCACCCGTCCGCAGCCGATCGTCCGTCCGGAGGCCCGCCCGGTGCCCGCGGTGGACGAGTCGTCGTGGGGCGGGGTCAGTCCGACGGCGGTGGTGACCATCGACGGCGGCGCCTACGACGCCGCGGCATCGGCCGCGGGCGGCACCATGACCACGCTGTTCGCCGCGATCGTCATCGGGGTGCTCGAGGCCACCGGCCGGGTGGTGGAGGGCGATGTGGTGCCGTTGAGTCTGCCGATGTCCACCCGCACCCCGGGTGATCGTCGCGCGAATGCGACGACCGGTGTCACGGCGCGGATTCCGGTGACCGCCGACCGCTACCACGATCTCTCGCCGCTGCGCACCGCCACCAAGGCCGCCTACGGCGAGTTGTCGGCGGGACCGGGTCAGCTGTCGCTGCTCGGCCGGATCGCGCAGCCGCTCGGTGACGGTCTGGTGCGTCGGCTGGCCGCCGATTCCCGCGCGCCGCTGTGCCTGGCATCCACCCTGGGCACCCTCGATCCCACCTTCGCCGGTCTCGGGACCGGCACCCCCGGTTCGGTGGCCCTCCGCTCGGTCACGGTGGGCACCACCGCAGAGACGTTGCGTCGCATGCAGGGTGGGGTCAGCGCCTGGCTGGGCCGCAGCGCCGGTTCGATCACCCTGTGCATGACCTCCCTCGACCCCGATCGGGTGGCCGACGACGCCGCCCTGACCGGACTGATCACCAGGGAACTCGATCGGTGGGGCCTGTCCGCGAAGTCGTGGTGACACGCCCGCCCGCTCCGTGACCAGGCCATCCTCGCGCGACGTAGGCCTGGCTGCACCCACGTCCGAGCCGGCCACCATGGATGGTCGAGCCGGTCACCTTGGATGGTCGAGCCGGGACCGAGCCCCCAAGGCGAGGACCCGTGTCGAGACCCCGTAAGACAACAATGTCCGCAACCACCTCAGAGGTGCCCACCTTGGATGGTCGAGCCGGGACCGAGCCCCCAAGGGCGAGGACCCGAGTCGAGACCCCGTAAGACAACAATGTCGGCAACCACCCCAGAGGTGCCCACCTTGGATGGTCGAGCCGGGACCGAGCCCCCAAGGGCGAGGACCCGTGTCGAGACCCCGTAAGACAACAATGTCCGCAACCACCTC
>NZ_BCNF01000105.1 GCF_001485495.1 Gordonia desulfuricans NBRC 100010
TGGCACGCGTCCCCAACCACCTCCGACTCGTCGGCTAGGGTGTCGCCAGTGCTCGACTGCGCTCCTCGACGAGTTCCGCAGCGGTTGCGACAGCCTGTTGCGGCGTCACCATCTGTGCCGCGAATTCTCTTGCTGCATCACGTATTCCGTCACCGATCACCACTCGGAGGTCCTCGCCGACGGTCTCGCGACTCAATGCGGAGAAGCGGCGTCCCACTCCCACCCCCAGTGCGGCGATCCGATTGGCCCAGAACGGCTGTTCGGCGGTGAAAGCGTAGATCACGCCCGGTGTCCCCGATCGGAGGACGGCCGCGGTCGTGCCGGCGCCCCCGTGGTGGACGACCACCGCACACTGGGGGAACAGCCACGAGTGGTCCACTGCGCCGACGTGGTAGACATCCGGGTGCTGCGGGTCACGGCCGGGTCTGCCACCCAACGCGAGGATCAGCCGGAGACCGGATTCGGCTGCGACACTGCAGAATATCTCGGAGATCCGGTCCGGATCGGCGATCGGCATCGATCCGAACCCGACGTAGACCGGTGCGCTTCCGTCCGCGAGCCAGGCCGTCAGATCGGTGTCATGCCCCGACACCTCCGTGAGGTGCCGGCGGTCCTGCGCGGCGAGGTCGAGGAACCCGATGATCGGCTTGAGACTTCCCCACTCGTCGCCGAGGCCCGGGACGATCGCCGGGTCGTAGGCCTGGATCTGCACGATCCGGCGGGCCGCCAGACGGTCGGGGCAGGGTCGATGCATCGTGGCGAGACCGATCCGACGCCGAAATCTGTTCTCTCCGTGTCGGGTCGACGACCACACCACGGAGTTGTAGGCCCGCCAGGCCGCCCGGGTCGCGCGGGGGCCCAGACCATCGGCGACTCCCGGTACCGGCCCGTACCAGGAGTTCGGCGACATCGGCGCGAACCGCAACACGGTCAGCACGACGCCCAGCCGATCGGCGAGCGCCATCCCCCGGGCCTGACAGATCGGCGCGACCACCAGCCGGTCGACGTCGTGGACCGGCGGCTTGCCGGTCGTCGGATCGGCGTCGACGAACAGCCGGATGAGGCCGTCGTCGAACGATCGGATGCCATCGACGACGGTGTCGAGCGCAAACCTCGCCTTGGTCAACGGGTTCCGGGATCGTTGCGCATCGAGGGCGGTGTCCGACGACCACTGCCGGTCGGTGTCGCGCCCCACCGGGTACACGGTGGGCACACCGGCCGAGGCCACGAGGTCGACGAGGTTCGGCGGCACCACCGCGGTCACCCGATGGCCTCGCCGCAGCAGTTCGGTGGCCAGACAGATACCCGGCTGGATATCTCCCCGGGAGCCGTACAGCAGGAAGACGATGTGCGCGGGACTCACCAGAACCGGTGTTCCAGATCCCAGGCGGCGAGTTCCGCGTCGACCAGTGCCCGCAACCCTTCGTCGTCGCCGAAGCGTTCGGTCGCGAACGCGGCGAACGACAACGTGATCCGGTCGTCGTATTGCACGATCCAGCCGGACATGCCGGGTCCGGGCATGTCGGCGCGGGCACCCCCGACCGGTTCCTGGACCATCAGCCGCAACACGAAGGACGATGCGCGGACCCCGCAGATGGTCTGCACCTTCTCGTTCAGCACACCGAGATTGGAGACGCTGACGTCGGGTGCGGGCACCAGCGGGAGCAGCGCACCGAGCACCTTGCGCGGCAGCAACCGCACCACCGACAGCGTCTCGTCGGGGACGTCGTTGCCGCTCTCGGCATAGGTGGTGAAGGCCTCACGGCTCTGGGTGCGGATCCCGCCCAGGTCGAACGGGGCGTCCTCGCCGTCACGCAGCCGCAGCCAGATGCCGCCGGAGGCGTTGGCCCGACGGTCTTCGGGCCCACCGCGTTTGCTCACCGCGACACTGACGCGGAGTTCCTCGGAGTCGGGATGCCCTGCACGACGGGCGATTCCGGCGACGATCGCCGTGAACAGCGTGTTGACCGTGCCGTGGTACCGGCGGGCCAGCTCGTGGAAGTCCGCGGCGTCGAGGTCGACGGTCGCCAGTGCGACCCGCAGCGGATCGTAGGTGACCGGCGGACGAGGGACGGCCGGCGTGGCCTCCGACTTCGCCGGCCGCTTGGAGCGGATCTCGCGCATGATCGGTTTCAGCGATCGTGCGGCTGCACGCAGCTGGGTGGCCGCATCGGTCACGTCCTCCCGGACGGCACGGCGGCCCCGGGCGACAGCGGGATCGGGCAGCGGGTCGAGGTGGCCGTCGGCGGCGGCGATCAGTGCCCGCATGATGGCCTCGCCGTCGGCGACGAGATGAGAGATCAGCAAGGCCACCACACGACGTCCGCGGGTCGTGGTCACGGTGCACAGCTTCCATGCCAGGCCCTCGGGCGCGTGCAGGTCGGCGGTGCGCAGGATGCCGTCGGCCCACGGTCCGACCGCGTCGTCGTCGATCCGGCCGAGGTGCAGGACCTGCGGGGGGATGCTCGAACGCACCCACCGTCCCCGCGCCCCGGGCACCCGTCGCCGCGCGACCGCGCGATTCAACTGCCCACCGGCGATCACATGGGCGAACTTCTCCACCGCATCGGCACCGGGATCGTCGTCGAGTACCCAGAGGTACTGGACCGGGGTACGGAATCCGAGTCGCTGTTCGGCGAGCAGGAAGGACTCGTCGGGTCCGGCGACCCGTAACGGACCGGCCCCGGATGTCGCGGATCGGCCCGTCGGGGTGGTGGCCGTCTCGGCCGTCATCGTCATCTCCTCACGGCAGGCAGCGCTGCGCCGTCGGACGCCAGAAATTGCGGACCGAGAAACTCGCGGTCTGCGGGTCATAGGCGCGGATCATCACCAGTCTCGCACCGTGCACGGCGAACAGGGGCGGTAGGTAGCCCAGCACCACGGTGGCGGCCATGCCGTAGCGGCGGTGCAGCAGCAGGGTCCGGGGCAGGAAGCTCATGTACTCCATGAAGGCGAGCATCCCGGTCTCCATCCGGCGCGGCGAGACGCCGACCGTGATGGAGGTGAGGAAGGCGTTGCGACCGTTGATATCTCGAACGCACAACCCCATGTCGACATCTTCGAAGACATCGCGGCGCATGCTGACGGTGTCCCGGATGGCCGCCCAGGTCTCCCGGCGGACCACCATGTTGGAGCCGTAGAGCACCGGCGATTCGCGGACGGCGATGTCCTCCGGGGCGGCCGCGGTGGACCGCGATGGCAGGGCGTCGAAGACCGGACGCAGTCGCGCCTTCCACTTGCTGGTCCACCCCTCGAACGGCAGACCGTATGCCGCGCCGCGACCACAGAGGGCCGCCCACTCCTTCTCCGCGTCGTGTTCGAAGAACTCGACGATGGTCTGCGCCCACCGTTCGGGCACCCGGGTGTCGGCGTCGATCCGCGCGATGACATCCCCGGTGGCGGCGTCGAGGCCGGCGTTTCGGGCGTAGACGAGCCCTTGCCGGGTCTCGTCGATCATGGTGATCACCGGGCAGCCACTCATCGCGTCCTCGACGATCTTGCGGCTGCGGTCGGTGGAGTTGTTGTCCACGACGACGACCTCGGCGATGTGCTCGATCTGCTTGATCAGCAGGCCGAGGCACTCTCCGATGGTGTCCTGCTCGTTGTAGACCGGGATGACGACCGACAGTCGCACCCGGGTGGCGTCCCCCTCAGAGGACGGTCCGGCACTATCCGCCGACCCTGTGCTCGAGGTCACTATCTCACGTCCTCCACGGTTGATTTTGCAGAACCCATTGTTGGGTATGGCAATCACGGTGCTTCATCTCCACACCGACAATTGTCGATCGCAAAACGCGAACGTGCCTCCGATGTGGGACGCGACCCCCGCCTTGTCCCGATCCGGAGTGTAGGACAGCCTGCTGAGCGGGGCAAAAGACACATGCCTGATCGAGTGATCCAATATGATCGCTGCCAAGTCGCTGTGAACTCACGTTTCCCCAGGGTTTCTGTAACTTTAATTCACAGTAGGATTCCCTGAATTCATTTCCGGTTCACCCTGATCGTGACAACCATCACGACCTCCGCAGGATCCGTCTTCGCAGGTGTCGGCCGAGAATTGGGAGCATTGATTGTGCCCCATGCGATTCCGTGAGGCAAGGGTGCAAATACCGGATTGTTTGCACTGGAAACCGCTGACGTTTTCGGGTTAATGTCTTTTCCGCGACGCCTTTCAGAGTTGGGGCTGAAGGGCGCCGGACAGCTGTCGCGCAACGTCGCCGGCGGTGTTGACACAACCGCATTCCGGTGGTTCCCCGCGTGACGGGTCTCACCGAGTGCGGGGCGGTGTTCGTGGAATACATGCTGGTACTCCGGTTTCCACACCCCCCGACGACACGCGTCTGCGTGCGGTGCAAGCCGTCCTCGCGTGCCAACCCGTTTTGACTCATCACCCCAGGGGGATCGCCATGGAGTACACCGAACTCGCCGACTATCCATTGCCCACCGGCCGGATCACCGAATGGATCCCCGCCGTCGACTCCGGGGCGTGGCAACCGGATGAGCGACCTCTGTCACCCAACCACGAGGCGCACCTCGGACACGCGCTGACCTCCGATCACGTCGACCCCCTGGGTTCGTGGATCGGCACCGCGTTCCGCCTGATCGGCGCCTTCGACCCGCAGCGCTTCGCCGATGCGCTGGCACTGTGGATCGCCCGCCACGACGCGTTCCGCACCTCCGCCCGCCTCACCGATCAGGGGCTGCAGCGCTTCGGCATCTCGCCGGATGCGGTCACCGTCACCTCCCGCCCGGCCGAGCGGGACCCGGGCAGCGACATCTGCGGCCACATCGAGGACTTCTTCGCACGTGATCTGAGCGCCGCCCACTGGCCGCACGTGGTGGCGGTCACCATCGAACCCGACTCGATGATCGAGGCCGCCGAAGGCGTCATCGTCGTGCTCGCCGCCGACCACTCCGTGATGGACGCCTACAGCCAGCTCCTCCTGATCACCGAGATCAACGAGTTCTACCAGGCTCTCGGCGAGGGTCGCGCACCCGAGCTGCCGGCCTGCGGCTCCTATGTCGACTACTGCGTGACCGAGCACGAGGCCGGCCTGGGCATCGACGCCGACCATTCCGCGCTCGCACCCTGGCAGGAATTCTGGGACGACGGCTCCGACGTCCCCGCCATGCCGCGGTTCCCGCTGCCCACCCAGCCGGCCGTCCCCACCGACGACGTCGCGGGCCAGCAGTCGAGCCTGTCGCTGTGGCTGTTGTCGGCCGAGGAGACCAACGCCTTCAACGCCGCCTGCAAGCGGCACGGCGCGTCGCTGTCGACCGGGGCGTTCACCGCCCTCACCACCGCGCTGCACCGCCTCACCGGCAAGCGCGAGACCCGCTTCGTGATGCCCATGCACACCCGCACCACCCCCGAGTCGTTCGCCGCGGCCGGTTGGTACGTGGGCCTGGTCCCGGCGTCGATCACCCTGGGCGACGCCCCGTCGTTCTCGGCCGCCCTCGCCTCGGTGGACGCCGGTGTACGCCGTCACGCCGCCCTCACCCATCAGCCGTACCCGCGGATCGCCGCGCTCGCCGGCATGCTCGACACCCCGCGCTTCGCGGTCTCCTTCGTCGACGCCCGGTTCCTCCCGGGCGCGGCCACCTGGACCGACCGCGACCGCGCCCTGCGGAGCCGGATCGCGAACAACGACGAGGTCTACATCTGGGTCAACCGCACCACCGAGGGCATGAACATCTCGCTGCGCTTCCCGAACAACGAGGTCGCCGCGGCATCGATCCACGCCATGATCGGCGAGTTCGCGGCGGTCCTGCGCGATGTCGCGACCAACGGTGACCTGCAGCTGACCGACACCTCCGAAGCCGCCGGGTCACCCGACGCGGTGGAGCAGCTGTGAGGCTGATCGACGACGACGACTGGTCGCCGGAACCCGGGACCATCCTCGACTGGTCGCCGTCGGCGGCGACCCTCGCCGCGGCGGCCGCGGCACCCGCCCATCCGGTGGGACCGTCGTTCCTGCAGCGCGATCACATCTCCGCGGTGCTCGTCCAGCGCGCCGACGGCCGGGTGCACCGCGGCTACACCTGCAGCACCGTGCACGTCGACGAAAGTCTCGACATCGACCGGATGACGACTGCCCTCACCGAATTCCTCGGTGCCCATGAGGGTTTGCGGTCGTCGTTCCGGATCGGTGACGACGGTCAACCGATCCGGTACGTGGTCGACGCCGCCGACATCTCGCTGGTGGCGACACCGTCGGAGGACACCGATCCGCTCGCGCACCTCGACCGGCGTCTGCCCACCGAGGCGGTCTTCGACACCTTTCCCGGCTGCGCGGTCGGCGCGGTCAGCCGCCCCGGATCGTTCGATCTGTACTTCGGGATCGATCACGCCTACGGCGACGGCGCCTCGCAGGTTCTCGGACTCGTCGAGATCCTGGCCCGCTACCGGGGCGACTCCGCGTCGCCGCTGGTGACGACGCACGGCAGCCACATCGACTACATCACCGACGAATACGGCCGTGCGGGTCAGGTCACGCCGGACTCGGAGTCGGTGGCCCGGTGGCGCCACGTGCTGACCGAATCCGGCGGCCGAATCCCGGCGTTCCCGCTCCCACTCGGGCTGGAAAACGATGAGCCCCAACCGGTGTGGTTTGCCGAGCAGAAGTTGTCCGACGCCGAGGACACCGACCGCCTGGTCGCCCTCGCCAAGCAGCACGGGACCGGACTCACCGCCGTGCTGCACACCGCGCTGGCGATCGCCGGCCGACTCGTCGACGACCGCGAATGGTATGCCACGGCAACGGTTCTCAGCAGCCGCACCGGCGAGCACATGGCGTCGCAGGGCTGGTATGTCAACTTCGCGCCGCTCGGCTTCCCGGTCCCGTCGACCGACTTCGCCGAGGTCCTCGCCCAGGCCGGGCCCGCGGTGGAGGCGATGAAGCGTGCATCGGCCGACCCGGTCCACGCCGTGCTGGGAATCCTGTTGATGCAGGGCGTGATCGACCCGTCCGTGGTGGTCAGCCCCCAGATGGTCAACCTGCTCGACTTCCGGTGGTTCCCCACCGCGCCGAACACCCGCGATCTGGTGGTGTTCACCGGTGAGGGACGCACCCGCAATGCGTCGATGTGGGCGTGGCGGACCGCCGACGGTCTGCATATCGGAACGCAGTATCCCGGCAATCCGGTGGCACAGGAATCGGTCACCCGATTCTTCGCCACGGTGCGCGACGTCATCGCCACAGCCGTGGCGCTCGAGGGTGAGGTGGCCTGATGCATGTGACCGCGATGGATGTCATCGACCTGTCCGGGCAGTTGACCGAACTCGTGGTGTCGTGGACCGGTGAACCGCCGCGACGAGATCTGCCGGTCGCGTTCAACCAGGGCAATCACCTGCGCGCCCAACAGCTCGGACGCGGCGCATGGCTGGCCGGTACCGTCGAATTGCCCGGTGCGGCAAACGATCCGGCGAAGGTCGCCACGGCTGTCGAGCGGTTCCTCGGTGAGCACGACGCACTCCGGGCCCGGTTCACGGTGGGCGATCACCCGCGCCAGGACGTCTTCGAGCCCGATCAGGTGTCGGTGCGTCCGCGCCTGGTGGGCCGGGTGTGGCACAGCTTCGTGACATCGCTGATCAACGAACGCTGCCATGCCGGACGGGTCCCGGGGCTGTTCTTCGGACTGCTGGGCAGCACCCTCGTGTGCGCCTTCGACCACGCACACGCCGACGCGCTGACCATCGATCTGGTGCTGCGCCGGATGGCCGAGCTGTACGCCGATCCGGACAGCGCCGCCCGCCCCGGCGAGGACTTCGCCGAGCGCTGCTGCGCCGAGGACGGAACCGGTTCGATCCTGGCCGATCTCACCGCCGAGCGGCGCGCCGAGCTGATGGGTGTCTGGCAGGACTTCTTCGCCGCCACCGACGGCGCCCTGCCGGCCTTCCCGATCCCGCTCGGCGAGGGCCGGGATCCGCAGCACACCACGGTGATCCACATCCTGGATGCCGACGCCGCCGAGACCGCCCTGAGCTCGCGGCCGTTCGCCACGATCCTCGCCGAGCTGGCCGCGGCGGTCGCCGATGCCGGCGGACCCGACCGGTTGGCCACGCTGATCCCGATCCACACCCGTGGCGGTTCCCGATCCGGGTGGCACAACACCGCGGGCTGGATGGTCTCCAATGCGCCGGTGGTCGTCGAGGCCGGGAACCCCGATTCCGCCGACGCCTGGCTGCGGCACGCGGCCGGGTTGTCGACGCTGCCGCTCGAGCAGGTGCTCGCCGAGTGTGCACCGCAGTTCGTCTCGGAGGACATCTTCATGGTGTCCTACCTCGACTACCGCAAGCTGGGGCCGGCATTGCCTGGTGCACAGCACATCTCAGCGGTCACCTCCACCGACACCGCCCAGCTGTGGTTCTCCCGCGGTCATCACGGGCTGGAGTTGCGCGTGCGGTATCCGGCACGGCCGGCCGCCGACGCCGTCATCGGCACCGTCATCGACGGACTGGTCCGTCGGCTGCGGCCGGGCGGCACCGTCGTCGACATGCGGGTCCGCGCGTCCTGACCCGTTGCGGCGGTCAGTAGGTTGCGGCGGTCAGTAGGTTGCGGCGGTCAGTAGGCGGCGCAATCGGCTGCCGCCTGTTCGATCGCCGCCGTCGCGGCATGGCGTTCGTCATGCGACCACCCGGACACACCCAGGAACTTCATGAGCCCGGAGTCGTTGTAGGGATGCGCGATCGACAGATCGTCGGCACGGTCGCCCGGACTCAGGGCCAAGACGTTCTCCAGGCCCTGCGCCGACGTCGGGTACTGCTCGATGTGGGCGTAGATGTCGGGCGCCTCGGCGCGGAGCGCGCGTTCCCCCTGTGCGACGACGCAGTTGGTACCCGCCATCGGTGTGGACGGCCCCGCGTCGGCGCTCGCGGTACCGGCGGCGAGCCCGATTCCGGCCGCGGCGACCGCGGTTCCGGCAAGCACCGATGCGCAGCGTCGGACCAGCGGACGGCTGAGAGTGGACATGATCTCCTCCTGACCGTCACCCCCGTGCGGGCCCTGGTGGTCCTCGTTCGGTCGGGGGACGGTGACACCTTCCACGCTAGGCGCGTCGAGGCGTCTCGGAGCGGTCCCGACCCTGCCGATCTCCTGACAATTTCCGCAGGTCACAGGCACAATATCGACCAATCCGGCAATCCCGGCCGACCCCGGCGCGCAGTCGGGGCGGGCGCCACGGTAAATGGGGTCATTTGATCTGGCCGTAACGCGAGGAGTAAGGTCGAATGCATGCAGCGCGCGCTCCTTCTCGGTTGCCGCGGCGGGGTCTGAACGACCGGCCCTCCGTCGCGGGGCCCCATCATGCGCCGGTCATCTTCCCCCTTTTTCTTCCAGATCTCGGAGATTGACCAATGGCACCAGCAGACAGCTTCACCTCGGGCGCGAGCCGTATCGTCGAGCCCGCCGGACCCATCCCCGCCGGCCAGCCCGTGTGGAACCCCCAACGCAATTCGGCGATGCCCGTCCATCGCTACCGCCCGTTCGCCGACGAGGTGGAGAAGGTGTCGGTCCCCGACCGCACCTGGCCCGACAAGGTGATCGGCCGCGCACCGCTGTGGTGCGCCGTCGACCTGCGTGACGGCAACCAGGCGCTGATCGACCCGATGAGCCCGGCCCGCAAGCGGCGCATGTTCGGGCTGCTGGTTCGGATGGGCTACAAGGAGATCGAGGTCGGTTTCCCGTCGGCGAGCCAGACCGACTTCGACTTCGTCCGCGAGATCATCGAAGACGGCGCCATCCCCGACGATGTCACCATCCAGGTGCTGACCCAGTGCCGTGACGAGCTGATCGAGCGCACCTTCGAGGCCTGCCAGGGCGCGTCCAACGTGATCGTGCACTTCTACAACTCCACCTCGGTTCTGCAGCGACGCGTGGTCTTCCGCGCCGAGAAGGACAAGATCACCGAGATCGCCACACATGCCGCGCACAAGGTGCTGGAGGAGGAGAAGAAGTTCCCCGACACCAATTGGCGCTACGAGTACTCGCCGGAGTCCTACACGGGCACCGAGCTGAGCTACGCCAAGGAGGTGTGCGACGCGGTCACCGAGATCATCGCCCCCACTCCGGAGAAGCCGATGATCATCAACCTACCGGCGACGGTGGAGATGGCCACCCCCAACGTGTACGCCGACTCGATCGAGTGGATGAGCCGCAATCTGGCCCGCCGCGATTCGATCATCCTGAGCCTGCATCCGCACAACGACCGCGGAACCGCCGTTGCCGCAGCCGAACTGGGCTACCAGGCCGGTGCCGACCGCATCGAGGGCTGCCTGTTCGGCAATGGTGAGCGCACTGGCAACGTGTGCCTGGTGACCCTGGGCATGAACATGTTCAGCCGCGGTGTCGACCCGCAGATCAGCTTCTCCGACATCGACGAGATCCGTCGCACCGTCGAGTACTGCAACCAGCTGAACGTGCCCGAGCGTCACCCGTACGGCGGCGACCTGGTCTACACCGCGTTCTCCGGCAGCCACCAGGACGCGATCAACAAGGGCCTGGACCAGATGAAGTTCGACGCCGACGCGGCCGACGCCGACATCGACGACATCACCTGGGCCGTACCGTATCTGCCGATCGACCCGAAGGACGTGGGCCGCAACTACGAGGCCGTCATCCGGGTCAACAGCCAGTCCGGCAAGGGCGGCGTCGCCTACATCATGAAGACCGACCACGGCATGAACCTGCCGCGGCGCCTGCAGATCGAGTTCAGCCGCGAGATCCAGAAGCTGACCGACGGTGAGGGTGGCGAGGTCTCACCGAAGGAGATGTGGGACGTCTTCGCCGACGAGTACCTGCATCCGATCCTGCCGCTGGAGCGCATGCGCCAGAAGGTCGACGCATCGGAGACCGACGACGGCGACGACCACATCACCGCGGTGGTCAAGGTCGACGGCGCGGAGAAGGAGATCTCCGGGTCGGGCAACGGGCCGCTGGCCGCATTCGTCGACGCCCTGGGCACCGTCGGCTTCGAGGTCCGGGTACTGGACTACAGCGAGCACGCGATGACCGCCGGCGGCGACGCCAATGCCGCGTCGTATGTGGAGGCCGAGGTCAACGGCGAGACCGTGTGGGGCGTGGGTGTCGCGTCGTCGATCACCACCGCGTCGCTGCGGGCCGTCGTCTCCGCCGTCAACCGGGCACACCGGGTGACCGCCGCAGCACCCGAGGCCGCCGACGCCGCACCCCGGACCTGGGCCCCGTGAGCATCACCGCAGAGTAGACATCACCACAGACCTGGGCCGGACACCGCGGGCGATCCTCGCAGTGTCCGGCCCTTTCTGTTTCCCGTTGTCCCCTGGTGGTCGCCTCGCGTCGTCGGCCTCCGAGGTTTCGACACGCCTCGTCGCTCCGCTCCTCATCGGCTCAACCACCCACGTCCCCTCGACGATCGAGCCGCGAGTCGTCCTCCACCGGCCCAAGCACCCACCACCCCTTGATGATCGAGCCGCGAGTCGTCCTCCACCGGCCCAAGCACCCACCACCCCTTGATGATCGAGCCGCGAGCCGTCCTTCACCGGCCCAAGCACCCACCACCCCTTGATGATTGAGCCGGGACCGAGCCCGAAGGGGGCTGTTGCAAAATGGGGTGGCCC
>NZ_BCNF01000106.1 GCF_001485495.1 Gordonia desulfuricans NBRC 100010
GATCGCCGCGGAACGTACCCTCGCCGGACATGCCACCGAATTCGGGGCGTCTGCACTCGGCACCTGCGGCTCCCGCATCATCGCCCACATCGACCCCGACGGCGAACTCATCGAGAAGAAAGACCGGGATCGTCGACGCGGAATCACCCTCGGCAAACAAGGCGCCGACGGCATGTCCAAAGTGACCGGCTACGTCGACCCCATCCTGCGGGCCCGACTCGAAACACTCTTCGCCGCCTGGGGCAAACACGGCGTCAACAACCCCGACCATCCGAACGGTCTGAACGGCGACAGCCGCACCGCCGAGATCGTCGACCCCGAGGGTTTGGAAGCCGGCGCGGTCAAAGACATGCGTACCCAACCCCAACGCAACCACGATGCGGTGAACGCCCTGCTGACCGCCGTGCTCGCCGACGGGATGCTCGGCAAAACCAACATGGGTGTCCCGATCCAGTTGATCGTCAAAACCGATGTCAACGACCTGATCCGCGAAGCCGGGTATGCCATCACCGCGACCGGAACCCTGATCCCCATGTCGGACCTGGTGGATCTCGCCGCGGATGCCCAAATGTATTTGTCGGTGTTCAAAGACCACACCGCGATCCCCCTGTACTTCGGGCAAGCCAAACGGATAGCCACCAAACATCAACGATTGATGTTGTTTTCCGCCCCCGACGGCCATCACTGCTCGGCACCCGGATGCGACCGGGCAGCCGCGCACGTCGAAATCCATCACGCGGTCAACGACTTCGCCGACGGCGGCCGCACCGACATCATCGAGTTGGCACCGGCCTGTCCCACCCACCACCGGATGGTCGGTGACCAACCCGGCCAGTACACCACCGGGAAGATCAGGTCGGGCCCGGATGAGGGCCGCACCTGGTGGCAACGCAACGCCAAACCCGGCCAACCCCAGAACGAGAAACAAGTCAACCGGCTCCCGGATGTCGGACAACAGTATGTGGAACACCTGGCACAAGTGCGTGCCGAAATCCACGGCACCGAAACCACCACCACCACCACCGAGGCCGGCCAGTCCGCCAAGGTGACCCTCGACAGCACCACCGACGACGGGTACGTCATGATCGACGACGATGCCCTGGTGATCAAGGTGTTCGACCCACCCATCCACATCGAACCACCCATCGACATCACCCCGAACCCGGACCCGACAGACACTGGGTTGAGACTCCCCATCCGAGAAGTCATCACCCCCGTCGGGCCGATCGAGACCCGCCTGGTCGAGATCCTGGAAGGGATGGGACTCTGAGCACTACGCGTGCCGATGCCGTCCGAAACCCGAACTCACAATCCGAAGCGCGCCTGCATCTCCCGCAGGGTTTGCGCCGACTTCATCAGCCCGGCCCGCTCGGCGTCGTCGACGCTCACATCGAGTCGGCGTGCGCAGCCGCTGCGGTCGACCAGCGACGGCAACGAGAGACACACATCGTCGAGCCCCTCGACACCGGTGGCCAGCGTCGAGACCGGCAGTACGCGATGCTCGTTCTTGAGCACGGCCTCGACGATGCGGGTGGCCGCGAGGCCGATCGCATAGTTGGTGGCACCCTTGCCCTCGATGATCTTGTACGCGGCATTGACCACCTCGTGCGCAATCCGATCCCGCACCTCCTCGTCGAAGGCGCCGTGACCGGGCAGTGCATCCCAATCCGTCACCGGCACACCACCGATCGACGCCGAGCTCCACAGCGGGATCTCGGAATCCCCGTGCTCACCCACGATGTATGCGTGCACGTTCTGCACGGCCACACCGGCATGCTTGGCGATCAGGAACCGCAGGCGTGAACTGTCCAGGACGGTGCCCGAGCCGAACAGCTGATTGTTCGGCAGCCCACTGATCTTCAGGGCCGCACTGGTGACGATGTCCACCGGGTTGGTCACCATGATGAACACCGCATTCGGTGCCACCTCGACGGCCTTCGGCAGGATCGTGCGGGTCAGCCCGATGGTGGCCTCGGCCAGTTCGAGCCGCGACTGTCCCGGTTTCTGTTTGGCGCCTGCGGTGAACACCACGACATCGGAGTCGGCCACCACGTCCATCGTGTCGCCGCCGATGATGTCGGTGCGCGGCACGAATTCCAGGCCGTGCGACAGGTCGAGCACCTCCGCCTCGACCTTCTTGGTGTCGATGTCCATCAGCGCGATCGTGCGCGCCACCCCGCGGATCAACGATGCATATGCCACCGCCGTCCCGACCGCACCGGCCCCGATGATCGACAGTTTGGTCCCGTGGGCGTTCATCGCAACTCCTCGTTGATCAAGACTCTGGGTTTCGGCCGATCGACAGCGTTCCCTCCCGTCCTATCGCATCTGGTCGCGTCCCGCCCGTCGGCCGCCGAGGTTGTCACCGAGGTTTCACCCGAGGCTGTATGTCACTTCGGGGCTTATCCGGCGATTCGCCCCGCACCACGAGTGGCTGCCCGGCAACCATCAGCACCACCGAATCCGATTCCTGTGCCATCGCGGCATTCAACCGCCCCAGCAGATCCCGGAACAATCTGCCCGACGCCGACCCTGGAACCACACCGCTGCCGACCTCGTTGGTCACCGCGACCACGGGAACCGCACAGTCCCGCCACGCCGACAACAACTCCTCGACGTCGGCCTCCACCGGCGTGATGCCACCACCCGACCACACCCCGTGCATATCCAGTCGCGCGGTCAACCACGTTCCCAGACAATCGATCACGATCGGCGCCTCCGCCGTCCGCAGCACTCCGACGACATCGTGGGTCTCGATGGTCTCCCACCACGACGGCCGATCCGCCCGATGCCGGGCGATCCGCTCGGCCCATTCACCATCGCCGGCCCGCCCCGGATCATCGGTGGAGCCGCCTCCGGTCGCCACATAGGTGACCGCCGGCTGCGCACGCATCAGGTGTTCGGCATATCGCGACTTCCCCGACCGCGCTCCCCCGACAACGAGCGTCCGAGACCCGCCCCGCCCACCGCCGACCATCACCACCTCCCCGTCGACGCCGGGCCGCGCACCCAGCACCGCCAGCCGTTCCCGCAATTCGACGACACCGGGATTGTGATGTCCCAGGTGCACGGCCACGATGTCCGACGACTCATCCACCGCCCCGACCGAACGCAACTCCCCGAGTACCTCGGCGAAACCCGCCAGCCCCAGATGTCCCGCCGACAACTCGCCCCGATCCCCGAACGTCTCCTCCAGGAACACCGCATCGAACCCCGCACCGTCCACGGCCGCATACCAGCCGGCCGGCCACACCCCGGTGTCCGTCGCCCACAGCATGCGCGTCCCGTCCGGGCCGGCCACGTCGTAGAGCACCGCATCACCCTCACGAAAGACGCTGTGCCGCGCCGGAAGTACCCGCACCTCGTACTCCCCCACACATATCCGGTCCCCAGCCGACACCGGGATGAACCGCACCGGGTCACCCGGCCCCACCCAGGGGCGGCACATCTCGAGTGCATCGGCCGGGCCGTACACCTCGAGCGCATCGAGCCCGGCCACCCATGATCGCGTCAGCAGTGCCTGCGGTCCGAGATGATCGGAGTGTGCGTGCGTGATCAGCACATGACGCACGCCGGCCAGCGAATGCCCCTGACGTACCGCGGCGCCGGGTGCGTCCGGTCCGATGTCGAGCATCAGGACATCGTCGACGAGCGCCGCGGTCTGTCCGCGGATCTCACCGTGACGCACCGCGTCTGCGCAGGACTCGCAGCGACAGAACGGATTCGGCCAGCCATCGGCCGATCCGGTCCCGAGCAGCACCACCTTCACGGCGCCCCCTCTCGCACGTCGACCCGGCGTCATCCATCCGGCTCCCAGTGGTACCACAGCCCCCTGCCGTGTCCCACCGTCTGACCTTCGCCTGGGTCAGTGACGCCATCCGTCGCGCACTCGAGACGCACACAACATCTTCCGAACAGTCGCGGGACGGCGGTCCGCTACACGTCCGTCGCAGCCACCGGATCGGTCACCGGTCAGCCGGCGTCCACGCACCGGTCGGCAAACGCGATGATCTCCCCGGCCACGTCGTCGCGGATCTCCGGCTCGTTGTGCACCTCGTGCCGGAATCCGCTGTAGACGCGGGTCCGTACGTCGGGATGGCCGGTCTCGATCAGCCGGTTGGCGACGTGGTAGGCACCCTCGCCGTAGTTCGTGACGGGATCGGCGTCGCCGGCGAGGATCAGCACCGGAAGATCGGCGCGGACGCTCGGATACCAGTCCTCGGCGTTCACCTCGTCGTAGAGGTCCACGAACCCCTGCAGGAACCGCACCGACATCGGTGCGCCGAAGTTGTTCAGCGGGTCGATCGCGTGATCGGCGACGACCTCGGGATCGCGGGCCACCCATGCGGTCGGCCCCGCCCCGGGCCCGTACCGGGAGATGAAGCCGTCGAACACCGAGACCACATAGGTCTCGCCGGCGGGCGCTTCCGGATCGGGTTCGGCGGCAAGGGCTTCGCGGTCGAGGACATGTTCGATGCCACCGATTCCGGCGGCGATACCGCACAGGATCAGCCCGGCCACCGGATCGCTGTCGCCGCCGACCAGCCCACGCGCGATCATCGACCCCCACGAATGACCGAAGACGATGTACGGCAGTTCCGGATGCAACTCGCGGACGGCGTCGCGCAGGGTACGTTCGTCGTCGACGACGACCCGGTCGGCACCGTGACCGGCGTCGGCCCACACCCCTGAGGTCATCGCCGTCTTGCCGTGCCCGGCATGGTCGTCGGCGGCCACCACGAATCCGGCGTCGAGCAGTTCGGTGATCAAGCGAAGGTAGCGCCGGGAGTGCTCGCCCAGACCGTGCACGAGCTGGATGATCCCGCGGGCCGGACGCACCGGCTCGTAGATCCAGCCGTAGATGGTGTCCCGTCCGTTGCTCGACGTGAACTCGACTTCCCTCAGTGCCATGTTTCCTCCGGATCCGCGATCAGGTGACGTCGCAACGCTAACAGTGACCTCTGACACATACCCGTGTCCTGACCGATCAGCTCCCGGAACCCCGCGACCGCAACGGCAGCACCGCCGGTCCGTCGGCGCGGTGCAGGATCTCCACGCGTGCGCCGTAGACGGCGTCGATGCGTTCCTCGGTGAGTACCTCCGACGGCTTTCCGTCGGCGACGATCCGGCCCTGTTCCAGCAACACCAGTCGCTCGCCGTAGTGGGCGGCCGAGGTCAGGTCGTGCATGGCGGCCAGCACGGTGAGGTCGGCCTCGACGCGCAGCGAGTCGACCAGGTCGAGCACCTGCTGCTGGTGGCCGATGTCGAGGGCGCTGGTCGGTTCGTCGAGCAGCAGCACCTGCGGCTGCTGGGTCAGGGCCCGGGCGAGCACCACCCGCTGCAGTTCGCCACCGGAGAGCGCTGTCGCCTGACGCGATGCGAGCTCCTCCAGGTCGAGCCGGGCGATGATGTCGTCGATCACGTCACGGTCGTGGCGGGTCTCGGCCCCGAACCGCGGGATGTGCGGGGTGCGCCCCAATGCGATCAGCTCGCGCACGGTGGTCCCCTCGGGCACCACCGGCCGCTGCGGCATCAGCGCCACCGCCCGCGCGATCGCCCGGCGTCGGCTGCTGCCCGGTCTCACCCCGGCCAGCTCGATCTCCCCGGCGGCCGGCACCAGCCCGGCCAATGCATGCAGCAGCGTCGTCTTGCCCGACCCGTTGGGTCCGACCAGCGACACCCAGGTCCCCTGCGCGATCTCCAGGTCGATCTCGTGCAGCACCGCCACCGTGCCACGCGCCACCGACAGCCCGCGACACCGCACACCGCTCCCGGTGCCCGCGTCGACACCCATCCCGTGACCGTCGCCCATCAGCTCATCCCCCGCCCGGTCCGGCGCAGCACGACGAGGAAGAACGGCGCCCCGATCGCGGCGGTCACCACACCGATCGGCAACTCCGCGGGCGCCATCGCCGTCCGGGCCACCACATCGGCGAGCACCAGGAACGCCGCACCCACCACCATCGACAACGGCAGCAACAGCCGATGCCCCGGCCCCACCAGAATCCGCACGGCATGCGGGATCACGATGCCCACGAATCCGATCAGTCCGCTCACCGAGACCACCGCGGCCGTCCCCAGGGTGGCCACGCACACCAGCCCCAGCCGCACCCGCTCCGGCCGGATACCCAGGCTCGACGCCTCGATGTCGCCGACCGCCATCACGTCCAGGATCCGCGCCGACGCCACGATGATCACCACGCACACCGCCACATACGGCAGCACCGTCACGACGTCGTTCCAGCCGTCGGTGGCCAGCCGCCCGAGCATCCAGTTGTACACCTGCCGCAGGGTGTCGTCGTGCTGCTGCATCAGGAAGGTCTGGATGGCATTGGCGAACGCCGCCACCGCCACGCCGGCGAGGATGATCACCACCTCCGACCGCACCCCACCGACCGATCTGCCCAGCGCATAGGTCGCGGCCACCGCGACCAGCCCGCCGACGAACGCCGCCACCGGCAGCCCGACCGAGCCGATCACCCCGCCGGCGACGATCGCCACGGTCGCCCCGAGCCCGGCACCGCTGGATACACCCAGCAGATAGGGGTCGGCGAGCGGATTGCGGAACACCCCCTGATAGGCGGCGCCGGCGACGGCCAGCATCATCCCGACGAGCACCGCGAGTGCCACCCGCGGCATCCGCACCTCCCACAGGATGATGTGCTGCCTGCCGGACAACCCGGACTCCACATCCACCAGCGGCAGACCGTCGAGCAGATCGAGCAGCACCCCCTTGGCCGACAACCCCGCCGGTCCCACCATCACCGCCAGCAGACAGGAGCCGAACAGGACGACCACCGCCCCGATCAGGACGACGACGTGGCGACGGGTCACTGCTGGGTGTCGATGCCCGCGACGAACTGGGCGACCGACCGCATGAAGTCGACGATCCGCGGACCCCACCGGCTGGCGATGTCGGCGTCGAGGACGTAGATGTCGTGATCGACCACCGCACGCAGGTCACCCCAGCCCGGGCGGGCGGCGACCTTCTCCGGCGTCACCCCACAGCACTGGGCGTCGGCCAGGAAGATCACCTGCGGGTCCTGCTCGATGATGTACTCCGCCGACAGCTGCGGATACCCGTTCTGTCCCTTGGCGATCGACGTCAACCCGAGCATCCGGTAGATCTGCCCGATGTAGGTGTCGTCGGTGACGGTGTAGAAGGTGTCGTCGAGCTCGTGATAGTAGGTCAGCGGCACCTCACGCTCGGGTACGCTGCGCACGATCTCCTCGATCTGCGTGCGCATCGACGACACCACCTCGCCGGCCTTCGTCTCGTGCCCGGTGACCGTACCGACCTTCTCGATCTGGGCGTACGTGTCGTCGAGCGTCTTGGCTGCGGGGAGTTCGAGTACCTGCACACCCACGCGCTTCAACCCGGCCACGACGTCGTTGTTGTCGTCGGAGAGGACCACCAGGTCGGGGTCGTATCCGAGGATCGCCTCGACGTTGGGGGTGTACCCCGACAACGAGGTGCGCGGTGCGCTGGTCGGATAGTCCGACTGGTCGTCGACGGCGACCACCTGGTCGCCGGCGCCCACCGCGTAGAGCATCTCGGTGGCGGTCGGACTCAGCGACACGATCCGCGCGATATCCGACGCCGCCGCACTGCTCGTCGACGTCCCCGACCCCGAGTCGGAGTTGCCACAGCCGGCGACCAACACCACCAGCGACACGAGCAACGCCACGAGTACGGGCACGCCACGAACCCAACGCTTGAGCACTACCGACCTCCAAGGATCTCCATCGCCGCACCGGTCGTCGTCGATCATGCGTGGGCGAATAGTCCGATCATGCACGAAGGGCCCGACACCGTGTGGTGTCGGGCCCTTCGCGGGTCTCACATCTTACGACGCTCAGGCCTGAGCGGCCTCGGTGAAGTTCCGGGTCACCGACGGGTCGACCGGGATACCCGGACCGGTGGTGGTGGAGACGGTCACCTTCTTGACGTACCGGCCCTTGGCCGCAGACGGCTTCGCACGCATGATCTCGTCGAACGCCGCACCGTAGTTCTCGGCCAGCTGCTCGGCACCGAACGATGCCTTGCCGATGACGAAGTGCAGGTTGGCTGCCTTGTCGACGCGGAAGTTGATCTTGCCGCCCTTGATCTCGTTGACGGCCTTGGTCACGTCGGTGGTGACGGTGCCGGTCTTCGGGTTCGGCATCAGACCACGCGGGCCCAGGACGCGGGCGATACGACCGACCTTGGCCATCTGGTCCGGGGTGGCGATCGCTGCGTCGAACTCGAGCCAGCCGCCCTGGATCTTCTCGATCAGGTCCTCGGCGCCGACCTCGTCGGCACCGGCGGCGGTGGCCTCGGCGGCCTTGTCGCCGGCGGCGAACACGATCACGCGGGCGGTCTTACCCGTGCCGTGCGGCAGGTTGACGGTGCCTCGAACCATCTGGTCTGCCTTACGGGGGTCGACGCCCAGCCGGATCGCGACCTCGACGGTGGCGTCGGTCTTCTTCGACGACGTTTCCTTGGCCAGCTCAGCAGCCTCCAGCGGGCTGTAGAGCTTGGTCTTGTCGACCTTTTCGGCCGCGGCCTGGTAGGCCTTGCTCTTCTTGCTCATCGCTCTGTTCCTTCTCCGCCGTGATCACCACAGCGGGTTGGTGGTGCGGACCGAGCCGGCCCTCCCACACTGAAAAATGTTTGGATCAAACCTCGTGTGCTCGCGAGTTCGCGAACTCACTCGGTGTGCTTGCGAGGTCGCAAGCTCACTCGACCGTGATACCCATCGACCGAGCAGTACCGGCGATGATCTTCGCGGCCTGGTCGATGTCGTTGGCATTGAGGTCTTCGGCCTTGGTCTTGGCGATCTCGCGGACCTGGTCCATCGAGACCTTGCCGACCTTCTTGACGTGCGGCTCGCCGGAGCCCTTCTGCAGACCTGCGGCCTTGAGCAGCAGCTTCGCGGCCGGCGGGGTCTTCAGCTTGAAGTCGAACGAGCGGTCTTCGTACACGAAGATCTCGACCGGCACGACGTTGCCACGCTGCGACTCGGTCGCCGCGTTGTACGCCTTGCAGAACTCCATGATGTTCACGCCGTGCTGACCGAGCGCCGGACCCACGGGCGGAGCCGGGTTGGCCTGGCCTGCCTGGATCTGGAGCTTGATGATCCCGGCGAGCTTCTTCTTCTTGGGAGGCATCTGTGTTCCTTGGTTGTTTCCTTGCTGATCCACGTCCGCTGGAGGCGTGGAAGTCTGGTGATCCCTCGGTCACGCAGTGGCCCGGGACCTCTTGTCAGGCGCCGATCAGATCTTCTCGACCTGATTGAATCCGAGCTCGACCGGGGTCTCGCGACCGAAGATCGAGACGAGCACCTTGACCTTGCGCTGTTCGGCGTTGACCTCGCTGATCGACGCGGGCAGGGTGGCGAACGGACCGTCCATGACGGTGACCGACTCGCCGACCTCGAAGTCCACCTCGATGGTGGCGCTGACGGCGGCGGCTGCGGCCTCGACACTCTCGCCGACCGATGCGGCCTTGGTGGGCTTCTTGGCCTCGGTGCGCGGCATCAGGAACTGCATCACCTCGTTGAGGCTCAGCGGCGACGGCTTGCTGGTCATCCCGACGAATCCGGTCACACCCGGGGTGTTGCGCACCGCGCCCCACGACTCGTCGTTGAGGTCCATGCGCACCAGGATGTAGCCGGGCAGCACCTTGCGGTTGACCTTCTTGGGCTGGCCGTTCTTGATCTCGGTGACCTCTTCGGTCGGGACCTCGACCTGGAAGATGTAGTCGCCGACGTCCAGGTTCTGGACGCGGGTCTCGAGGTTGGCCTTGACCTTGTTCTCGTATCCGGCGTAGCTGTGCACGACGTACCACTCGCCGGGAGCGCGACGCAGCTGCTTGCGCAGCTCCTCGACCGGATCCTCCTCGACGGGCTCGGCCGGGGCCTCGGCCTCGACGGCTTCCTCGTCGGAATCGTCCTCGTCGGCGTCAGCAGCCTCGATGTCGTCGTCGGCGTCGTCGGCGAAGGCCTCGACGTCCGAGTCCTCGGTCTCGTCGACGGTTGCGGAGATCGCCTCGTCCACGACGGCCTCGTCGGCCGATTCGATGTTGTCCGGGGTGCTCACGCTGCCCACGCTCCTCTTTCTCACAGTTCCGGTCGACGTCGTCTACGCCCGACCGGACGACTCACCGCGATGAGTCGCTAGCCGAACAGCCAGAGGACGCCCTTGGCGAAAGCGATGTCGATGCCGAAGATGAAGGCGGTCACGGCGATCACGAACACCAGCACGACCACCGTGTAGGTGATCATCTCGCGCCGCGTGGGCCAGATGACCTTCTTCAGTTCGGCGACGACCTGCTGCAGGAACAGCCAGATCCGAACGAACGGATTCCGACTCTCCTCCGGCGAGGCCTTCTTCTTGCGTTCCTTGACGGCTACCGCGGTCCCGCCTTCGGAAGCGGCGTCGTCATCGGCGGTGTCGGAGGCAGACGCTGCCGAGCGGCGTCCCCGTCCCGAACGCTTGCCGGACGGCCGGAGTTCTGCGGACTCCGTGCCCTCGGCCGCGTCGGCGGCGGTGTCGTCGGAGACCTCGAGCTCGTCGGCGGCCGAAGCCGTGACGTCCTGTCCGGCGTCTTTGGCGCGGGCAGCTCGGTCTCGCTTGCTCACCTTCGAGGTTCCTCTCGTCAACGTGTGCCCTCTCCAGGGCAGGGGCGACAGGACTTGAACCTGCAACCTGCGGTTTTGGAGACCGCTGCTCTGCCAGTTGAGCTACGCCCCTTTGCGGTCACCTGCCCGGTGCGGGATCACTCCCGTCCGGCCGTGCGACCACCTGTCCCGATCCACCCTACGGAACCGTCCACGACCTTACGGCCGAGTGCGGTCCTCTGACAAAACCAACGCGCCACCCTTGGGGTAGCGCGCAAGTCAAGATCAATCGAGACACTTCAGTGTAGAACACCTTCCCCACGGAACCCAAAACGCCCCGGCTCGCGACGCCCCGCTGCTGGTCATGCCCCGTCGGCACGTCCCGGCTCACACCGGATCGACCGCCGCGGCCAGGATCGCGACCGCCTCGTCGTAGCGTTCGGGCCCCGCCGCGGCGAAGTTCAGCCGGATGAACGGACCGGTCGGTTCGGTCGGGAACCACTCCGGACCGGGCGAGATCGCCACGCCGAGGGCCAGGGCCCGCGCGGCCACCAGACCCGGGTCGGTCGGCGTGCCGTCGGCGGTGTTCGCCGGCAGCGCCGCCCACAGGTTCAGCCCGCCACGGGGCACCGCAGGCACCTCGATCATGGGCGCCCCCACCGCCAGCGCCGACACCAGCGCATCACGCCGCCCCTGCAGCGCCCGAGCCAGACGGTGCAGGTGAGAGCGCCAGGCGGGACGGGCCACGACGTCGAGGGCCACCGCCTGCAGTACCGGCGAGACGTACAGATCCGAGACGGTCAGCGCGGTGCCGATCCGTGCGCGGGCCGGGCCACGGGCGAGCACCCCGGCCACCCGCACGGTCGGCGACAGACTCTTGGTGAGCGACCGGATGTAGATCACATGTCCGTCGGTGTCATCACACACCAGCGGGCGGGGTGTGATGTCCATCGCGAAGTCGTGCGCCCAGTCGTCCTCCACCAGGAATGTGCGATGTGCCCGCACCACGTCGAGTACCGCCTCGCGCTGTGCCGCGGTCCAGACGTCGCCGGTGGGATTGGCGAAGTTCGGCTGCACATAGGCCAGGCGTGCGCCCGACGACGCGAACGCGGCATCGAGATCGGCCGCCGACGGCGCACCACCGGTCCGCGGCACCGGCACGATCACCAGCCCCGCCTGCCGGGCCGCGGCGATCGCACCCCAGTACGTCGGCGACTCCATGACGATCGCCTCGCCGGGACGCGCGAGCGCGCCGAACGTCGCCACCAGCGCCGCCTGCCCGCCGGAGGTGATCAGCGCATCGGAGTCGCGCCAGTCGTCGGCGTCGAGGTCGTCGACAAACCAGCGCCGCAGATCCGGCAGCCCCGCGGTGGGCGGCCGGGCGAACGCTTCGGGACGGCCTCCGCCACGTGTCAGTCTCGTGAAAGCGCTTGCGATCTCCCGCATCGGCAGCAGGGTGGTGTCGGGGTAGCCGCCGTGCAGCGCGATGGTGTCGTGCGGGACCGAGCGCATCGTCGAACCCACCGCCGACGGCCCGCTGCGTGCAGGCCCGAGTGCCGCGGTCTGCCACGAGAGATCACCGGACACCGTGGCGCGTGGCGCCCGCCGAACGTATGTACCTGCACCCGAGCGTGTTTCGACGACCCCCTCGGCCACGAGGCGCGCCAGCGCACGCTGCACCGTCACCGGTCCCGCGCCGAACCTCGCCGCGAGTTCACGCGTCGACGGCAACTTCGCGCCGGGGCCGCGTTCGGCGGCCACCGAACGCAGATGACTCGCGATGCGCACACTGCTATCGTCTGACATGGATCAACATAGTAGCGCTATCGGGATGGCGGGCCCGGTGATACCGCCGGGGCCGACACGTCCACGGTCGTCATCCACCCCCACCGCATCGCCGGGTCCCCGACTGTCGTCCGGGATCGGGTGGGGCCTGGTCGGTGTCGTGGCGTTCTCGTTCACCGTGCCGTTCACCGCGATCGCCGTCCGGCACGACGGCGGCACCGGTCTCACCCCGGTCCAGCTCGCCGCCGGCCGCGCCGTGGTCGCCGCCCTGCTCGCCGTCGCCGTCCTCGTGGCGTGCCGCGTGCGCCCGCCCACGCGACGACAGATCATCCGGCTGCTCCCGGTGTCCTTCGGCGTGGTGGCGGGTTTCCCGCTGCTCACGTCCATGGCCCTGCCACAGGTGCCCGCCGGACATGCGGCGGTCGTGATCGGGGTGCTGCCCGCCGCGACGGCGGTCGTGGCGGTACTGCTCACCGGCGAACGGCCCAGCCCGCGGTTCTGGGTGGGGGCGACGGCCGGGGTGCTCGTCACCGTCGCCTTCACCGTGCTCGCCCACGGGTCGGTCACCGGTGGAGGTCTCGCCGACCTCTACCTCGCGGGTGCGGTGGTCGCCGCGGCGATCGGTTACGCCCAGGGCGGGCGGATGTCGCGCGAGCTGGGTTCGTGGCAGACGATCTGCTGGGCGCTCGTGCTCGCCGCCCCGGTGATGGCGGTGGTCGCCGGTGCCGACGTCGTCGCCCATCCACCGCAGGCCACCACCGGCCAGTGGGCGGCCTTCGGCTACCTCGCGGCGGTCAGCATGTTCCTCGGGTTCTTCGCCTGGTATCGCGGCCTGGCGATCGGCCCGATCACCACCGTGTCGCAGACCCAACTGGTGCAGCCGGTGCTCAGCGTCGGCTGGTCGGTGGTGCTGCTCGGCGAGACGCCGACCCCGGCGCTGGTCATCGGCGGTCTGGCGGTGATCGCCTGCGCGGCGTTCACCGTCCGCAGCCGGATCAGTTGAACTGCACGTGCGCCAGCGCGCGACCGAAGATCTTGCGGTCGCCCTGCTTGGCGACGATCGCGATCACGCCGCGACGGGTCTCGGGATCCAGCGACTTGATCTTGCCGGTGAAGTCGACGTTCGCGTAGGTGTCCGGGTAGACGTACACCGGGCTGGTGAAGCGCACGTTGTACTCGAAGATCGCGGCCGGATCACCGACGAATCGGGTGATGAACGACGCACCCAGACCCATCGTCTGCATGCCGTGGGCGACGACGGTCTCCATCCCGATCACCTTGGCCACCTCGTCGGAGAAGTGGATCGGGTTGGGATCGCCGGCCACGCCCGCATAGTTCACCAGGTTGCCGCGGGTGAGCGTCTTGGTGAGCGGCGGCAGCTCCTGGCCGACCTCGAGGTCGTCGAAGGAGATCGCGCTGTACGCCTTGGGCTCCACCACCGGGTCGGGCTGGTGGTACCGGTCGAACGGTCCGTGGACGGTCTTGGGCAGGACCGGCTCGCGGTCGACGTTCATCATCACGTGCTCGAGCTCGTCGACGACCTCCGGATCGACCTCGACGGCCGGTCGGGCGACCAGCGACGTCCAGGTGGTCATCACCGGTTCGTCGTGCTGGTTCCAGATGACGTTCTTGGTCACCATCACGTCGGTGCCGGCCATCTGCCGGAAGGAGTCGAGCGAGACGTCACAGATGAGCCGATCGCCGACGGTGATCGGCTTGTGGAACACCAGCCGCTGATCGGTCTGCATGATCTGCCACAGGTCGTAGCCGGTGACGATGTCCTCGAAGAGACGACGCTGCGCGATGATGCCGAGCACCGACACGAAGGTCGGGGCGGCGATCAGGCCGGGATGCCCCATCGCCTTGGCGGCTTCCTCGTCCCAGTGCACCGGATGGTCGTCCTGCACCGCGCGCGCATGCTTGCGCACCTCTTCCCGGCCGACCTCGTAGTAGTCGTCGACGGTGTAGTTGTAGCCCACCATCTCCTTGGTGTGCTCGGCGATCTCCTCCGGGGTGAGCTTCACGCCGTTCTTGAGTGCCACGATCCGTTCCTGGATCTCGGCGTCGGTGATCTGCGACATACTGGGCTCCTTACCTGCGTCACTCCGGCCGGGCTGCGGCCGTGTCGGTCGTCGAGGGCTGGTCCGCGCCGGTGAGGCCACCCTGCCACCCACTACTGGGCGAAAACACGTACGGACCGCCTCGTGGAGGCGGTCCGTACGTGTTGTCTCTGTGTCGGAAACGCCGACGCTGAGGTCAGCGCGATTCCTTGTGCGCCTGGTGCTTGCCGCAGTTCGGGCAGAACTTCTTGATCTCGAGGCGATCGGGATCGTTACGACGGTTCTTCTTGGTGATGTAGTTGCGGTGCTTGCACACCTCACAGGCCAAGGTGATCTTGGGCCGCACATCGGTTGAGGAAGCCACTGTGTCCTTCTTTCACGGGTTTGCTGTTTGTCTCGCTCGCGCTCCCGTGTTCACCGAGCCGCCGCGGGCGCTGCAGTTGTGTAGCGGTGGAGGGACTCGATCCCTCGACCTCACGATTATGAGTCGTGCGCTCTAACCAGCTGAGCTACACCGCCATGGCGGCTTGAAAAACCCGAACCGGGTATCCAAGTCCAGCGAGCCCCCTGACGGAATCGAACCGTCGACCTTTTCCTTACCATGGAAACGCTCTGCCGACTGAGCTAAGGGGGCGTTTCTCGGTGTGGCGCATCTGGCTGATGCTTTCCGGCCCGAGAGCCTTTTCGAGGTTACACACTCGGCCGTCTGAGCTCCAAATCGCCTGTTCGGGGCGATTTCGGGGCTCGTCGCGGACGACGAGAACCACGTCGTGGCAGGTATAGGATTCGAACCTATGTAGCTTGCGCGACGGATTTACAATCCGCTCCCTTTGGCCGCTCGGGCAACCTGCCGTGTCGATCCTCCGGGGCTCGCGAGCTCCGTTCGATCAACGCCTGAGAACAATACAACGACCCCCGCCCAGGAATGCAAACCAGCTGGTCAGAAGGGTCGTCGCGGGGCAACCGAACGCGGCTATGCTGTCGGACATGGCTGATTCATCGTTCGACGTCGTGAGCAAGGTCGACCGCCAGGAAGTCGACAACGCCCTCAACCAGGCCGCCAAGGAACTGTCCCAGCGCTATGACTTCCGTGGCACCAACACCGACATCGCGTGGTCCGGCGAGGAGGTGATCATCATCACCTCCGACGCCGAGGAGCGTGTCCTCGCGGGCCTCGAGGTGTTCAAGGAGAAGCTGATCCGCCGCGACATCTCGCTCAAGGCGTTCGACGCCGGCGAGCCGGTCGGCTCCGGTAAGCAGTTCAAGATCTCCGGCAGCCTCGTGCAGGGCATCGACTCCGAGCACGCCAAGAAGATCTCCAAGAAGATCCGCGACGAGGGACCCAAGGGCGTCAAGGCGCAGATCCAGGGCGAGGAGCTGCGGGTGTCGAGCAAGAAGCGCGACGACCTGCAGGCCGTCATCGCACTGCTCAAGGGCGAGGACTTCGGGATCGCCCTGCAGTTCGTCAACTACCGCTAGACCCCAACCGCCGCCCGGCCGTGGCCCCTGATTCCCGGGCCACACCGGCTCCCCGGGCCACACCGACCACAGCGCCCACTCGACGACTCGGGTGGGCGCTGTTGCGTACCCAGCCGTCGACCGGGCGCCCGAACACGTTCACCGGGCACCCGAACACGTTCACCGGGCACCCGAACTCGTTCAGTGGGCGCTGCCGCCCGTCCCGCGCCGGGCCATCTCGTGCAGCCGGCGGATGCGGTCCTCGGTCGGCGGGTGGGTGGAGAACATCTTCGCCATCCGATCGCTGGCCCGGAACGGGCTCTCGATCATCGCGTGCTGCTGGGCGGCGATGTCGGGTTGCGGCGGCAGCGGCGCGGCCTGGATGCCGCCGGAGATCTTCGCCAGCGCCGACGCCAGGGCGAGGGGGTCACCGGTGAGCTCGGCGCCGGACTCGTCGGCCTGGTACTCACGCGACCGCGAGACGGCCATCTTCACCACCGTCGCCGCGATCGGCCCGAGGAAGCTGATCAGGATCAGCACGAGAGGGTTGGGCCCGTTGCCGCGGTTGCCGCCGAAGGCCCCGAAGAACATCGCGAAGTTGGCCAGGCCGCTGATCACCGCGGCCATCGCACCGGCGATCGAGGAGATCAGGATGTCGCGGTTGTACACGTGCGAGAGTTCGTGGCCGAGCACCGCGCGCAGTTCCCGCTCGTCGAGCAGGCGGAGGATACCGGCCGTGCAGCACACCGCCGCATTCTTCGGGTTACGGCCGGTGGCAAAGGCATTCGGTGATTCGGTGGGACTGATGTAGAGCGCGGGCATCGGCTGGCGCGCCGACGTCGCCAGCTCACGGACGATCCGGTACAGCACCGGCGCCTCGACCTCGGTGACCGGTTGCGCGTGCATCGCCTTCAACGACATCTTGGCGCTGTTGAAATACACGTAGCCGTTCACCGCGATCGCGAGGATCACCGATCCCCACAGGATGGTGGGGTTGCGGAAGGCTGCGCCGATCCCGACGATGATCGCCGACATCAACCCCAGCAGGGCCGCCGTTTTCAGTCCGTTGAAGTGCATCAATCCCTCGTTCGATCTCCTGGCGCGCCAAACGCCATCCAGTGTCTCAAACGATCCGGGGTCCGGTTTGGTTTCCCTACCCCCGCCATGTGCACGTCCGCGCCCGCTCTACCCGATCCGGTCCACGGTGTAGGTGACCAGCGACCGCATCGCCTGATTGGCCGGGATGTCGGGCAACTGGGCGAGTTCGGCACGCGCCTGCGCGGCCAGCTCGTCCATCTTGGCGTGGGCCGCGGCCATCCCCGGCGAGGCGTTCAGCAGCGTCAGCGCCTCGGCCACCTCGTCGTCGTCGGTCAGCGGTCGTGGCGCCCCGGAGTCGGTGAGCAGCAGCGCCCGCAGCCGGTCGGCGTCGGCGCCCTGCTCGCGCACCGCGTACAACACCGGCAGGGTGTGCACGCCCTCCCGCAGGTCGGTCCCCGGAGTCTTACCGGAATCGCCTGTGGCAGAACTGATGTCGATGATGTCGTCGGACACCTGGAAGGCCGTGCCGACCAGGTCGCCGATCCGGGAGAGCCGGTCGGTGTCGGTCGCCGACGCACCCGAGGCCATCGCACCGAATCGGGCGGCGGCCGCGATCAGCGAGCCGGTCTTCTCCCACACCACCTTCAGGTAGTGGTCGATCGGGTCGACGCCCTCCCCCGCACCCACGGTCTCGCGCATCTGCCCGGTGACCAGTTCGGCGAAGGTCTCGGCGATGATGCGCACCGCCTCGGGCCCCAGCGTCGACACCAGCCGCGAGGCGCGGGCGAACAGGAAGTCGCCGGCGAGGATCGCGATCGAGTTGGTCCAGCGCGCATTCGCGCTCTGTGCGCCACGTCGCATGGGCGCCTCGTCCATCACGTCGTCGTGGTACAGCGTGGCCAGGTGGATCATCTCGACGACGGTGGCCGAGGTGATCACGTCGTCGCTGCCGGCCTGGGGCCCGAACTGGGCGGCCAGGATCGCGAACATGGGCCGGAACCGTTTGCCGCCGGCCTTGGCCAGGTGCGTGGCCGCCTCGGTCATCACGTCGTCGCCCGACGCCAGCTCGGTCAGCAGCAGGTCCTCGACCCGCGCCAGTGACGATCGAACCGTCTCGGCGAACTCGTCGGTCACGAGGTCTACCCCGGTGAATGTCGACTTCACGTGTTGCGCCGCTCCCCTCGAGAACGTGGACAGCCCTGCCCGTGACGCCGGTGTCGGCGCGCCGAGCCTGGGCACTTCTGCAAGCAGCCTATCCGTTGCCCCTCCCACCGCCCGATCGACGTGGGCCACCCGCGCGCCGACATACTTGTCCGGTGACCACCGACGCGCCGCGTATCGACATCCCCACCTCCGCCGACGTCCTGGTGGTCGGCGCGGGTCCGGGTGGGTCGGCCGCCGCCGCCCACGCCGCCGCCGCCGGGTACGACGTCGTGCTCGCCGACGCCGCCGCCTTCCCCCGCGACAAGACCTGCGGCGACGGCCTGACGCCGCGGGCGGTGGCCGAGCTGGACACCCTGGGCATGGGTGATCTGCTCGACGGCCGTCCGCGCCTGGACGGTCTGCAGCTCAACGGCTGGGGACGGTCGGTGTACGTGCCGTGGCCGTCGGGCCGCTTCCCCACCTACGGCAGCGCCATCGCACGCACCGAACTCGACGACGCGATCCGCCGGTTCGCGCTCGGCCGCGGTGCGCGGATGGCCGCACCCGCCAAGGCCGTCGACGTCGTCCTCGACGGTGGCCGGATCACCTCGGTCGTCCTCGACACCCCGGCCGGGCGGCACCGCATCCGCGTCGGCCAGGTGATCGTCGCCGACGGGGTGCGGTCCGGGCTGGGCAAGATCCTCGGGCGCACCTGGCATCGCGACACCGCCTACGGCGTCGCCGCCCGCGCGTATGTGCCGTCGCCGCTGTCGGATGCACGGGTGATGGGCTCGCATCTGGAGTTGCGCGGTCCCGACGGCGAGTTGCTGCCCGGCTACGGCTGGGTGTTCCCGCTCGGGTCGACCGGCCTGCTCAACGTCGGCGTGGGTGCGCTGGCCACGGCCGAACGACCGGCGAGCATGGCGTTGCGGCCGATCCTCGAGCACTACGCGCGAATGGTCGGCGACGAGTGGCAGATCACCGGAAACCCGGTGCGGATCGCGTCCGCGCTGCTGCCGATGGGCGGGGCGGTCAGCGGGGTCGCCGGCCCCAACTGGATGCTCGTCGGCGACGCCGCGGCATGTGTGAACCCACTCAACGGCGAGGGCATCGACTACGCCCTGGAGACCGCCCGTCTGGCGGTGGCACGTCTGGGCGCCGGCGATCACACCGAGGCGTGGCGGGCCGAACTCGTCGAGCACTACGGGACGGCGTTCTCCGCGGCCCGTCGCCTGGCCGGCTTGCTCACCATGCCGCGCACCGTGCCGATCCTGGGGCGCCCCGGAATCCGGTCACAGCGGCTGATGTCGATGGTGGTGCGCGTCATGGGCAACCTGATCACCCCCGACGACGCCGACCTCGTCGCCCGGGCCTGGCGGTCGGTGGGTCATCTCTCCAGCCGCGTGGACGACCGCCCACCATTTTCCTGATATCCGCTGCAGAACAACGAGACTCAGACACGCACCCCGGAGTGGATCGCCGCGATACCGCCGGTGAGGTTCTCCCAGCGGACGTTGTCGAATCCGGCGCCGCGGATCAGATCGCCGAGGCCGAACTGGTCGGGCCACGCCCGGATCGATTCCGCCAGATAGACATACGCGGCCGGATTCGACGAGACCCGCGTGGCCACCGCCGGCAGCGCCTTCATCAGGTACTCCATGTAGACCGTGCGGAACGGTCGCAGCGTCGGCGTGGAGAACTCGCAGATCACCAGGCGCCCACCGGGTTTGAGAACACGGTGGAGTTCGCTCAATGCCTGCGGGACGTCGTGCACGTTGCGCAGACCGAAGGAGATGGTGGCCGCATCGAACGACCCGTCGGCGAACGGCAATGCCAGCGCATCGGCCGCGACCTTCGGGACGTCGCGCTGTGCCCCGGCCTTGAGCATGCCGAGCGAGAAGTCGGCGGCCACACACCGCGCCCCCGACGACGCGAGCTCCACCGTCGAGACGGCCGTCCCGGCCGCCAGATCGAGCACGATGTCGTCGCGGGTCAGTGCCAGGGCCTTGCGGGTCGCCTTGCGCCAGCGCCGATCCTGCGCGAACGACAGCACGGTGTTGGTGATGTCGTAGCGCTTGGCGACGCCGTCGAACATCGCCGCCACCTCGGCGGGATCCTTGTCCAGACTCGCGCGATCGACGTGTTCGTGGTCGTTGCCGGCGGTATCGGTGCCGGCACGATCGGTATCGGCCATGCCGACCACGCTACCCGGCGAGCCGAATCCCCTCGGACGTCAACCCGCCCTCGCCGCGGCTCTCGGCGATCACCGCACGGTAGTGCCCGACGAGTTCCTCGCACAGCGCCGGCCAGGTGCGGGTGCGCACCGCCGCGAGTCCGGCCCGGCCCATCGCGGTCCGCTGCACCGGATCGCGCAGCGCGTCGATGGCCTCACCGATCCGCGCCTCGTACTCGCCGGGTGCCAGCAGGAACCCGGTGGCCATCGGCGTCACCAGATCACGCGGCCCACCGGCGTCGGGTCCCACCACCGGCAGCCCCGACGCCATGGCCTCCTGGATGGCCTGGCAGAACGTCTCGTGCTCGCCGGCGTGCGCGAACACGTCGAGGCTCGCATAGGCGCGCGCCAGCTCGGCGCCCCGCAGTTCGCCGGTGAACACCGCATTCGGGCACAGCCGGCCCAGCCGCGCACGTTCGGGGCCGTCGCCGACGATCACCAGCTGCACGCCGGGGTCGGCGTCGAGCGGGGCGAGCCGCTCGACATGCTTCTCCGGGGCGAGCCGGCCGACGAAGCCGACGATCAGCCGGTCGGCTCCCCCGGTCCACTCCGACCGCAGCCGCTCGTCCCGATGGGCCGGGGAGAACTGCTCGGTGTCCACCCCGCGGGCCCACCGGTGCAGCCGCGGCACCCCACGCGAGGCGAGTTCGGCCATCGTCGCCGACGACGGCACCAGCGTCCGCGCGCACAGGGTGTGCAGCAGCCGGGTGTACTGCCAGGCGGCGCGGCCGGCGAGTTCCATCTTGTAGGCCTCGGCGAATCCGGCGACGTCGGTCTGGAACACCGCCACCGTGGGCACCCGCAGCGTGCGGGCGGCCACCGCCCCGGCACCGCCGACGACGAACGGGGATGCCAGATGCACCACGTCGGGGCGGACGTCGCGCAGCGTGCGGTAGAGCGCCGGGGTGGGCACCCCGATCGGCAGGGAGGTCACGCCGGGGAACCGCATCGACGGGACGGTGTGGACCGGGGTGCGCCGACCCACCTGTGGCGGTGCGGTGTGGCCGTCCCGGACCGAGTCCGGGGCGATCACCACGGCCGTGTGACCGGTGCGTTCCAGGTGGTCCACCACCCGCAGCACCGAATTGACGACCCCGTTGACCTGGGGCAGGAAACTCTCGGCGACGATCGCGACGCGCATGAGGGCATCGTCCCGAGAGGCGGTGACGGTGGTGGTGGCCGGACATGACGCCGACGCGAACTGTCCGCGAATGTCCGGCGTCACACGGCCTCACCCCTCAGGCGTCGACGGTCTCCCGCTCATCGGCCGGCCCGGGCTCGGGCCGTGGCCCCTCGTCGGCGGCGGCGGCCCGGCGCTGCGACCAGCGCACCCACCGGCGGTTGCCCTCGGCGATCAGCAGCATCAGTGCCACCACCACGATCCAGCCGATCACCGCGACCGACGCCGCCGGGATGATCGACAGCGTCCAGTCGCGTCCGGCCGGGCGTGCCAGGTCGGGGTTGGTGGTGTCGTATTCGACGCTGATCCGCTGTCCGGTGCCCAGCTCCGTCGGGTACAGCAGGCCAAGACGCGGGCTGACGATCTGCCCGTCGGGGGTCTGGAAGTAGGCGACGGCGTGCAGGCGGTCGGCCGAGACGATGTCGGCCATCACGGTGCCCTTGTTCGCGTCGATCGCCGCATCGTTGCGATAGGCGGCGACGACGATGCACGCCGACAGCACCGTCACGATCAGCCCGATCACCAACAGCGTCTTCTGGACACGACGCAGGATGACCGGACTCATGTCGCCCAGGATACTCAGCCCCGTCCCGGAGCCCGTTCAGCGCAGCCGCGCACCGATCCCGGCGTGTACCGCGCGCAGCCGGTCGCGGTCGGTGCTCACCTCGATCACCTCGATACCGGTGTCGGCGTCGGCGGCCAGGGCCGACGGCAGTCCGTCGAGTCCGACGAGCCGGTGCGGGATGTGGAATCCGGCGCACAGCGAGGCGATGTCGGTGTGGTGCGGCGTCCCGAACACCCGCTCGTAGGCCCCGGCGTAGGCGCCGGTGTTGAACCGCGGATCGCCCTGCTCGAGCATGCTGAAGATGCCCCCGCCGTCATCGTTGGCCACCACGATCGTCAGCCGGTGCGGCCGCGGCTCACCCGGTCCGACGATCAGCCCGGTCGCGTCGTGGATGAAGGTCAGGTCCCCCATCAGCGCGACGGTCCGCGTGCCCGGGTGTTCGGCGTCGCGGGCCAGCGCCGCGCCGATCGCGGTGGAGTTGGTGCCGTCGATGCCGGCCACCCCACGGTTGGACAGCACCGTCACCCCCTGCCCGAGCCGGCCGGCCAGGGCGATGTCGCGGATCGGGTTGCTGGCGCCGACGACGAGCTGTTCGCCGGGGCCCATCGCCGCCGACACCGCCCGCGCCACGTGCAGGCCGGTCGTCGAGCCGGGGGCGTCGAGTTCGGCGTCCACCGCGTCGAGGACCCGCTGGTGCACCGATGCGCAGTCCTTGAGCCAGTCCTCGCGGGGTTCGGCGATCGCCTCCACGCGGGTGCCGGTGGCGTAGACATTGCCCGACACGTCCGGCCAGCGCGGGCCGGTGGTGACCGCATACACCTTGACCTGCGGGTCGGCGAGCAGTCGCGACACCCCGCGGTGCAGGGTGGGGCGGCCGCAGATGATCGCCTGCCGGGGCGTGATGTGGTCGAGCGCGAGTGGGTGCAGCGGGGTGGCCGGATGCGGTGCGGTCGGTTCGGCGATGGTCGGGATGCCGTCGAGTGCCGGATGGTGTCCGGCGCCGTGACCGGCGATGACGACGGTGTCGGCGGACAGATCGATGGGCAGCGGGATGTCGAGTCTGCCGACCGGTGCCTGCGTCCACGGCATGCCGTCGGGGCGGCCGGCGCAGCTCCCGAGGTCGTCGTCGGGGAAGGTCTCGGGGTCGGGGACGAGGGGTTCACGCAGCGGGATGTCGAACTGCACCGGGCCCGCGTTGCCGGTGCGGGCGCCGCGCGCGGCGGCCAGGACCCGGCCCACCGCCGACCGCCACTGACTGTTGGTGTCGAGATCGGATTCGGCCAGCCCCAGACTGATCGTCGCCCGCACCTGCGTGCCGAAGATGCCGAACTGTTCGACGGTCTGGTTGGCCCCCGACCCGAGCAGCTCGTACGGCCGGTTGGCGCTGACCACCACCAGCGGGACGCGGGCATAGTTGGCCTCGAACACCGCCGGACTCATGTTGGCCACCGCGGTGCCGCTGGTCATGATGATCGGCACCGGCCGCCGCGACGACACCGCCAGCCCCAGTGCGAGATATCCCGCCGACCGTTCGTCGATACGCACGTGCAGCCGCAACCGTCCGGCGGTGTCGGCGGCATGCAGCGCGTAGGCGAGCGGCGCATTGCGCGAGCCGGGACACAGCACCGCCTCGCGGACACCGCCACGGATCATCTCGTCGACGATCACCCGCGCCTGCAAAGTCGAGGGATTCATGGCTCCCACAGTATTAGGCTGGTGGTGATGGGTTTCTACGACGACCGCGTCCTGCCCCACGTCATCGACCTGACCTGCGGGTCCTCGATGCTCGATCCCCTGCGTGCCCGGACCTGCACCGGGCTGTCCGGTGAGGTACTCGAGATCGGTTTCGGGTCGGGCCGCAACGTCGGCCGCTACCCCGACGCCGTCTCCCGGGTGGTGGCGGTGGAACCGTCCGACGTCGCCTGGCAGATGGCCGGCTCCCGGGTCGCCGGCTCCCCGGTCCCGATCGAGCGTGGCGGCCTCGACGGGCAGCGGCTGCCGTTCGGCGACGACACCTTCGACGCGGCGCTGTCGACGTTCACCCTGTGCACCATCGCCGACCTGCCGGCCGCGCTGCACGAGCTCGCCCGGGTACTGCGCCCGGGCGCGTCATTCTGCTTCCTCGAACACGGCCACGCACCCGACACCGCGGTACAGCGGTGGCAACGACGCCTCGAACCGATCCAGAAGCGGATCGCCGGCGGTTGCCACCTCACCCGCGACATCCCGAAACTGCTCGCCGACAACGGTTTCACGGTCACCGGCATCGACCAGTTCTACCAACGCGGCGTTCCCCGGCCCTACGGCGCACTCAGCCTCGGGACCGCCACACCCACAGACATTTGATGGAACGCAACCACCTCTGAGGTGGTCACCCCCCGAACTCGGCCGACGGAGATTTCGACACGACTCGTCGCTACGCTCCTCATCGGCTCAATCAACGTGACTGCCGCGCAACACTCTTCACGACGCTTCCGCATCGATGGTTGATTTCGACAAGCTCAATCCGACGGAGCAGGACGTCCTCGCGCTAGCGAGGCCGACCGGCCGTCGAAACCTCCGCACCCCACACGATGGTTGAGCAGGACGTCCTCGCGCTAGCGAGGCCGACCGGCCGTCGAAACCTCTGCCACCTGGCGCTGGAACATACCCACCTCAGAACTGGTCACCTCCCAACGTCGGCCGACGGAGATTTCGACACGCCTCGTCGCTACGCTCCTCATCGGCTCAATCAACGTGACTGCCGCGCAACACTCTTCACGACGCTTCCGCACCGATGGTTGATTTCGACAAGCTCAATCCGACGGACCAGGACGACCTCGCGCTAGTGAGGCCGACCGACCGTCGAAACCTCCGCAGCCATTTGATGGTTGAGCAGGACGTCCTCGCGCAGCGAGGCCGACCGGCCGTCGAAACCTCCGCAGCCCACGCCGGAACACAACCACCTCCCAAGTGCTCACAACCCGGCGCCGACCCCTCACCCGGACATTCGGGGGACGCACCCCTACCCTGTACCCGGTGCCCCGCTGGATTCTGCTCATCACGCTGACCGCAGCCGGGACGTTTCTGCTCGAACTCGCCGACGTCGACGCCGCCGCTCTCTTCGCCGGCCTCGTGGTGGCAGCGGTGCTCGCGATCGCGGGTTGTGCACCTCGGGCCACCGCGGCCCCGAACCCCGACGACACCGACACCCCCGACACCCCGATCGTCCCGCGACCGGTCTTCTTGTCGGCGCAGGGTGTCCTCGGTGTCTTCATCGGCACCATGGCCGACCCGGACATACTGTCGGGCCTGGGGTCGTCGTGGTTCCCGGTGCTGGTCATGGGTTTGGGCACGCTGGTGTTGTCGGTGGCCGGCGGCACCCTGCTGGGCCTGCACAAACAGGTCGACACCCTGACCGGTGCGCTCGCACTGGTGGCCGGCGGGGCGTCCGGTCTGGTCGCGCTGACCCGCGAACTCGGCGGCGACGAGCGGATGGTCGCGGTCATCCAGTATCTGCGGGTCGCCCTGGTCACGGTGACCATCCCGATCATCTCGTCGTGGGTGTTCGGTGCGTCGTCGGCACCGGTCAGCGCGGCGGGCCCGGGCCTCGTCGACCAGGCGTGGGGTCTGCTCCTGCTCGCCGTGTGCATCGGGATCGGCGCCCCGCTCGGGCGCCGGCTGCATCTGCCGGCCGCGGGTCTGCTCGGCCCGATGGCCTTGACCACCGTCGCCGAACTGACCGGCATCGCCGCGAACGCCGAGGTCTCCCCCGTGCTGCTGGCCGTGGCGTATGCGGTGATCGGCTGGCAGGCCGGGCTCGGTTTCACCATGCCCAGACTGCGCGCGATCGGCCGGGTGCTGCCCCTGGCGGTCGTCCTGATCGTCGGGATCGGCGTGGGCTGTGCCGCACTGGGCGTGCTGTTGTCCGTGTGGACGCACGAGTCGATGTTCGACTGCTATCTCGCCACCACCCCGGGTGGCATCTATGCGGTGCTGGCGGCGGCGACCGCAGCCGGCGGGAATGTCGCATTCGTGGTCGCGGCGCAGATCCTGCGGGTTCTGCTCATGTTGTTCGTCGCGCCGTTCGCGGCACGATGGGCCGCCCGCCGGATGAGTACCTAGCGCAACTGTGACCTACGTCGCGTAACGGTTACTCTCGGCACCATGAACGGGGAATCCACAGCTTCATCGTCCGACCGTGAGTTCGACGTCATCGTCTTCGGCGCCACCGGCTTCGTCGGCGAGCTGACCGCCCGCTACCTGGCCGAGCACGCCCCCGCCGGGACACGGATCGCACTGGCCGGGCGCACCGAGACCAAACTCGCCGAGGTGCGCCGACGGCTCCCGGCCACCGCGGCGTCGTGGCCGCTGGTGGTCGCCGACGCCGGCTCGCCGAGCTCACTGGATGCGATGGTCGCCCGCACCCGCGTGATCTGCACGACCGTCGGCCCGTACCTGCGCTACGGCGAGGCCCTGGTGGTGGCCGCAGCATCGGCCGGCACCGACTACGTCGACCTCACCGGTGAGGTGCCGTTCGTCCACTTCTCCATCGCCAAGGCCCACGACACGGCCGTCGCGACCGGCGCACGCATCGTCCATTCCTGTGGCTTCGACTCCGTCCCGTCCGATCTCGGCACCTATGTGCTCTACCGCAAGGTTTCCGACGACGACGCCGGCACCCTCACCGACACCACCATGGTGGTGCGGTCGATGCGCGGTGGCCTCTCCGGCGGCACCATCGATTCGATGCGGGTGATCGCCGAGCAGGCCAAGGACCCGCAGGTCCGCCGGCTGCTGCTCAATCCGCAAGCACTCTCGGGCACACCCGCCGACACCCCGAAGGTGTCGATGTCGAGCGAGCCGAGCGACATCGCGATCGTCCGCGGCAAGAAGGTCGACCCGTCGTTGTCAGGGACGCTCGCCCCGTTCTTCATGTCCTCGTACAACACTCGCGTCGTCCGCCGGTCCGATGCGCTGCTCGACGGCGCCTACGGCCCGGACTTCCACTACTCCGAGACGATGAACGTCGGTGGCGTACCCGGACTCTCGACGCTGATCGCCGGTGTCGTGGGCGTGGGTACCGGGGCCTTCCTGGGGGCGATGAGCTTCGGCCCCACCCGTCGGCTGCTCGACAAGGTGCTCCCCGATCCCGGGCAGGGACCGAGCGAGAAGAGCAGGGACAAGGGCCATTTCGTCACCCAGACGTTCACCCGCACCAGCAGCGGCCGCCGCTACCGTTCGCAGATGCGCGCCCAGGGCGATCCCGGTTACAAGGCCACCGCGGTGATGCTGGGCGAGAGCGCGCTGACCCTGGCCCTCGACCGTGCCGCCCTGCCTGCCCGGACCGGTGTGCTCACGCCGGCTGCGGCGATGGGCGAGGCACTGGTGGACCGTCTGCGGGCCGCCGGTTTCCGGATCGACGCGCAGGAACTCACCTAGAACCAGGAACTCACCGAGAACACAGACGGATTCGGTGACCGGGCCCGAACGCCCGGCCACCGCCGCACTCACACCCGGGTGGTGTTGTTGTTCGCGAACAGCGACTGCAGCCAGGTGAGGAAACTCTGCCATGCCTGCGACACCGCCGACGACACCGACGAGAACCCGGACCGGATCGCCGACACCAACTGGTCGAACACCGACCGGGTCGGCTGCTCCGGCTCCACGACGACCGGCTTGGTCACCGTGACGGTCACCGTCTTAGTGGCCGTTCCGCCGTGCCCGTCGTCGACGGTGACGGTGAAGCTGTCGGTGAAGTCGCCCGCGGCACGCTTGACCGGATCCGGTGTGTAGGTGAGGGTTCCGTCGCCGTTGTCGGTCAGGGTGCCGTGTGCGGGATCGGTCGTCGTGACGGTCACCGCGTCGGCGTCGGCGTCGGCGGTGACCACCGAGACCACCACCGCCCCGGTCTCGGCCGACGGCGCACCCTGGCTGGTGGCGACGGTCGGCGACTCGTTGGCCGGGTCGATACCCACGTTCACCGTCACCGGCGTCAGCCCACCATGCCCATCCGAGACCGTCACCACGAACGAATCCGACGTCACGCCACCACCGGCAGCGGCATGTTCCACCCCCGCATCCGGGGTGTAGACGAACGACCCGTCCGGCCCCACGACCACCTTGCCGTGCGTGGGATCGGAGGTGACGTCGAACTGCAGCTCGTCGTCGTCGGCATCGGCGGCGACGATCGTGCCGGTGTACCCGTCCTGCACCACCTCGGTGACCGTGGGCGCCTGGTTGGCCGTGATCGACACCGAAACCGGCACCACCAGCACACCGCCGTGTCCGTCGCGGACCGTGACCTCGAACGAATCCTGCAGTGTCTCACCGTGTACCGGTGCGGTCGCCGGAATGTAGGTGTACGTGCCGGAGGAATCGACCACCGCACCACCCGATCCCGGTTGCGTGGTGACCTCGTAGGTGAGGGTGTCGCCGTCCGGATCGGTCACACCCAGCGAGCCGGTCTCGCCGCCGGACACCGCCGACGGCCCCGCCGGTCCGGCATTCTGTCCGACGATGCCGACGTCCACCCGGATCGTCTGGGCCTGTCCGTACCCGTCGGTGTAGCTCACCTCGAAGAAGTCCTGCGTCGCACCGCCGGCCGCCGCGGCATGGGCCGCCTCGGCACTCGGCGTATAGGTGTACACGTACAGAGTGGTCCCCGCGAAGTTGCCGCCCAGATACGGCGCCAAGGTGACCGTGCCGTGCTCGGGCTCGGTGGACACCGAGTAGGTGATGACGTCGGCGTCGGGATCCAACCCGTACAGGACGCCGGTGGTGGTGCCCGTCTGGGCGATCTGGACCCATGGACTCTCATTCGTCGGGAAGTCGGTCCCGTCCGCACCGTCCAACCACGTATCGCCTCCGCTGGAAACTGCCGTGATGATCCCGGCCAGCACCGGCTGACCGGCCGCATTCCGTTCCCCTTGAACCACATACGCGGTCGTGCGGTAGTTGTAGCCGTCGCTGTCGCGGGTGAAGGTCTGGCTACCTCCGGCCTCGATCAGGTGGAAGGCGACGGGCTGATGCGTGGAGTCGTACTCGATCACGCTGATCGGTGCGGTTCCGTTGTTGGTGATCACGACCTGACCGGCATCGTCGAGGGCATAGGCCACCCCTGCTCCGGTCAGCGTGGTGCGATCGCCGAAACGCGGGATCGTCGTGTTGCTCGCGACGAGCTTGGTCTCGTCGGAGTCCGCCGGCGTCCAGTACCGGTCGCCCGGGTCGACACCACGCCAGTCCCCCAGGGTCAGTGCGGGATTCCCGTCCCCGGCGATCGGATCGAGTGACTGCACCGTGCCGCGCGAATGGGCGATGACACCGTAGACGACCGGAACACCGGCATGGGTGCCGGTCGTGGCCTTGGGACCTTGGACCACGGCGAAGCCGGTGCCCCCGGAAGCGGCGGTCGGGGCGTCGTAGGTTCCCCCCCGGGGCGATGACGACGAATTCCGAGTGGCTGTGGTCGTACGCCATCCAGCTCACGGCGATGTCGTGGTCACTGTCGTTGTGGATCGTGACGATGTCGCCATCGCGCGTGTAGTAGATGCCTTCGGCGACACCGTTGGCACCCACCATGGTGCTCGGCAGCACGCCGTTGCTCACGCTGGACGTGCCCTCCTTGACATCCCAGAAGCGATCGTCGGGATCGAGGGCATACTCGGCATCGGTCTTGAGCGGGTACTGACCGCTCGCCGGCGACACCTGACCGTCGACCGAGGTGAGCGCGCCGATGATTCGGATGGCGCCCGACGCATCCCGTTCCTGCTGCACCATGTACGCGACCTGCCCGGTGGGCGGCACCTGGAGGGTCGCCGACTGGCCGGGGGCCAGAATGGCCATCCCGGGGCCGACCGGCTGCAGGAACGCGTCATAGGCGACCACCGCGACCGTCTCGTCGGAGTCGTTGGTGAACGTGATCGTGCCGTCCTCGGCGGAGTACCCGTAGTGCACGCCGTGGTTGTCGCCGGCCACTGCCGCGGTCAGGGCCTCGTTGGGCGACCAGAAGTGATCATCGGGGTCCAGCGGGCCCCAGACCGGGTCGGACAACCCCGGAACACCATCGCCGAAGTACGCGTCGTATGGGAGCACGTACCCGGGCGATCCTGCCGACGGAGCGACCCGGAGGATGGCACCGTAGATCTGCGCCTTACCGGCATTCGGCCCCGTGGTCTCCTTGGGTGCCTGGACGACGATGACCCGGGACCGATCGTCGGTGGCGCTCGACGAGTGGGTCTGACCTGCACCGATCACCACGAGCTCGTCGAACTGCAGGGTCGAGCCGTCCGCGGTCGAGTAGACGCTGACCGCGATGTCGTGGTCGGAGTCGTTGTGCACGACGATCGCGCCGTCGTCAACGGTGTAGTACACGTTCTCGTCGTGTACGCCGACACCGTCTGCAGGCCAGTATCCGGTCGTGGCCGGATCGTCGGTCTGCCAGAACCGGTCATCCGGTGCGACCTGCGCGGCCATCGCGATCAGGCTGCGCGCCAATGCATTCGGCACACTCGACGCGGTCAGGTCGAAGGATTCGAGGTCGGCTTTCGGGGCGTGCCGACCGAGGACCAGTTCGGCGATGGTGGCCTTGGGGACGAACTGCTTCTCACCCGGTCCGACCAGTCCGAGGTAGTCCGATCCGTCGTGACGGCTGCGCCGGTTGAGCACCCCGGCGACCACGGCGGCCTGGTTGACCAGGATCAGCCCTTCGGTGCCACTGCCGCCGGTCAGCCGGTAGAACAGCTTGCCGATCAGCCCTTCCGGCTCCTCCGGCGACTCGATCGCCCCCACCGGGATCTCGATCAGCTCCGACCCGCCGGCAACGGTCCCGGCCCCCTGACCGGTACGGGGCTGCCCGGCGGCCGCCGGGGCGGGTGTGGCGGCATGCCGTCCGCCCGGGAGCCGATGCCGCGGTGGCGTGGTGGGCGTTTCGTGGGCGTCGGAGTCCGCCACGACAGGCGATCCGAGTTGTGATCCGGTGACCGGTGCACCCTGGGTCGGGACGCTGGTCGTCGTCGACGGTTCCGGACCGGTCGCACCGGGTTCGGATGGGTCACCCGACACCGGTTCGGCGACAGCCGTTTCCGTCTCCCCGGTGTCATCAGCCGTCGAATCACCGGGCACACCGGTCGAGGCCGGCGACCCCTCGGCCCCCGCCTCGGACGTCCCGCCGTCCGAGGCACCCGCATCGCCGGTCCCGGAGCCCGACGCGCCGGAATCCGCGGACCCCGGCCCACCCGACCCGGAATCATCCTCCACATCAACGGAATCGGTACCGTCATCCGTTTTCTCGACGCTCGTACCGGAACCCGCACCGCCGTCGTCGGCCAGTGCGACGGCGACGGGACCGGCCGCGAACAATGCCGCCGCGATACCAGAGGAGGCGACGACGCGCCGTGTGAGACCGAGTTTCTTGACCGAGGACTTTGTCATTGTCCGTTCCTTGTCATGTCGCAAATGCGGAGGAAGTCACCGGGATCCGTGATCCCGGATACCTGACGAATCCGACACAAACTAG
>NZ_BCNF01000107.1 GCF_001485495.1 Gordonia desulfuricans NBRC 100010
CCGGATGCACGGGTCACCACTCGACCGGTGAATGGGATCGGGGCGGACGGCGGTATGCCCCACACGCCGTCCGCCCCGATGTCTCACGACAGGTGCTCTCCGCAGGGAGAACACCCCAGAACTAGAGAACGATCGTGACGGTCTTGGGCTCGGTGTAGGCGAGGATTCCCTCGTAGCCGAGCTCACGACCGATGCCGCTGGACTTCACTCCGCCCCAGGGCAACTGCGGGGCCAACGGCGACCAGCCGTTGACACCGATGGCCCCGGACTCGATCTGGCCCGACACCGTATGTGCGCGAGACAGATCACGGGTCCAGATGGTGGCCGACAGCCCGTATTCGTTGTCGTTGGCCAACGCCACCGCCTGCTCGTCGGAGTCGAACGGGATCACGATGCCGACCGGGCCGAAGATCTCCTCGCGGGCGACGGTCATCTCGTTGGTCCCGGCGAACACCGTCGGCTCCACGAAATACCCCGGAACGTCGGGTACCGAACCGCCGGCGACCACCTGCGCACCCTCGTCGGCACCCTTCTTCAGGTACCCGGCGACCTTGTCGCGCTGGGACGCGTTGACCAGCGGGCCCATCGTGGTGGCCGGATCGAAGGGATCGCCCACCACCTGCGCCTGTGCGGCACCCTTGAGACCGTCGACCACGGCGTCATAGACCGAACGGTGCGCCAGGATGCGGGTACCCGCGGCACACACCTCACCCTGGTTCATGAACAACCCGATCGCGCAACCCTGGATGGCCGCTTCGAGATTCGCGTCCTCGAACACGATCTGCGGCGCCTTGCCGCCGAGTTCGAGGGCGGTGCGCTTGAACGTCGCCGCCGAGTTCTGCAGAATCCGGCGGCCGGTTGCGGTGGAACCGGTGAACGAGATCTTCTTGACGCCGGGATGCAGCGACAGCGCCTCACCGGCCACCGCACCACGGCCGGGCAGCACGTTGACGGTGCCGGCCGGGAAGCCGGCCTCGGCGACCAGCTCGGCGAACTTCAGGATCGACAGTGACGCGTCCTCGGCCGGCTTGATGATCACCGTGTTGCCGCAGGCGAGTGCCGGGCCCAGCTTCCATCCCAGGATCATCAGCGGTGCGTTCCACGGGATGATCGCCGCGACCACGCCCAGCGGCTCCCGCTTGGTGTAGGCATGCGTGGGGGCCATCCCCATGTAGCCGTCGTTGGTGATCAACTCACCGTTGATCTTGTCTGCCCACCCGGCGTAGTACCGGAGTGACCCAATCAGGTTGGGCACCATCATGGCCGCGCTCACCCCGACCGGACGCCCCATGTCGATCGATTCCAGCGCGGCGAGCTCGTCGAGATCACGCTCCACCAGATCGGCGAGCTTGTTGATCAGTGCGCTCTTGGCCGACGGTGCCGTGGCACCCCACTCACCACGGAAGGCTGCGGTGGCCGCGGCGACCGCGGCGTCGACGTCGGCGGTGCTCGCCGCACCCAACTCCACCAGCGGTGCGCCGGTGGCCGGGTTGTGGGTGGTGAAGGTGTCTTGGGCGGCAAGCCATTCGCCACCGATGAACAGGCCGGTCCGTACGCCTGAGATGTCGATCATGAACTGCTCCTCGATTCTGCCGGCGGGCTCAGCCGGCGATGATGATGTCGGCGGCACGTTCGGCGATCATCGCCGCCGGTGCGTTGGTGTTTCCGGTGGTGACGAACGGCATCACCGAGGCGTCGGCGATCATCAGGTTGTCCACCGCGTGGGCCTTCAGACCGGGGGTCACGACGGCATCGGCGTCGACACCCATCCGGCAGGTGCTGGTCTGGTGGTGGTAGGTGTTGACCGCTCGGCGCACCCAGGTGGCGATCGCCTCATCGCTGTCGTCCACGTCGGGACCGGGCAGCGCCTCGGAGGCACCCCACTCGTCGGCGAGTGCGCCCTGGCGGGCCACCTCGCGGCACTGGCGCACCGACGCCACCAGCGCAGCGAGGTCGCGCTCGTCGTCGAAGAGGTTGAAGTCGATCACCGGTTCGGCGTCCGGGGCCGTACTCGACAGCGTCACGGTGCCGGTGGAGCGCGGCCGGATCAAGCCGGCATGAAGAGTGAATCCCGAAGCCGGACCGGTCATTCCCTGGTCGTAGTAGAACGGGATGCTGAAGTTGATCGGCTGGGTGTCGGGTACCGGCTGCGACGGATCGCTCTTCCAGAACCAGTGGGTCTGGGTGACCGGCTGGAACGGCTGTGGCGGATCGATCGGCTTCTCGGTGCCGAAGATCACCGGCACCAGGAAGTGATCCTGCAGGTTGCGACCCACCCCGGCCGCGTCGGCGACGACGTCGACGCCCAGCGACTCGAGCTCGGCGGCCGGGCCGATGCCGCTGCGCAACAGTATGGCCGGGGAGCCCAGGGCGCCGGCGGCCAAGACCACCTGGCCGGCGAGCAACTCGCGGCGGGATCCATCCGCACCGACCACCACCACACCGCGAACCGCACCGTCGGTGACGATCAGCGAGTCGATCAGCGAGTTCACCTCGAGGGTCAGCCGCGGATGGTCGAGCACCGGCCTCATGTACGCGGCCCATGTCGAAAGGCGCTTGCCGTCACGGAGATTCAGCTTCATCCGCGATGAACCCTCCTGGACGCCGGAGTTGTAGTCCGGGTTCAGCGGAAGGCCATGGGAGACGGCGGAATCCAGGATCGCCTGCTGGATCGGCGAGAGGGTGGGCTCGACGACATCCATGTGGCTGTCGGCGTCGACCGCCTCGAGTCGCTTGAAGATCGGCGCCACCGACTCCCAGTCCCAGCCGGTGTTGCCGGCCGCGGCCCACTGGTCGTAGTCCCACGGTGAACCGTGGACCCAGATGGTGCCGTTGAGCTGATTGGAGCCGCCGACCACCTTGCCGCGCGGGATGTGGAGTCGACGGTCCTGGGCATTACGTTGTGGCGCTGAGAAATAGCCCCAGTCCTCGGGGCCGAGCCACAGTTCGCCGACCCGCGACATGTCGTGGATGGCCGGATTGGTGTCGTGTCCGCCGGCTTCCACGAGGGTGACGACCAGGCCGGCGTCGAGGAGGCGGCGGGTGATGATGGAACCGGCTGTGCCCGCGCCCAGCACGAGAACATCGGGAGTCTGCATGGATTCTCCTTAGCGGTCGGGGCATGCGCGGACGAGAAGACGCCGGTGGGCGCCGACCGGGGGTAACTGGCCACAAGACATCGACCACGCTGTCAGGTCTCGGGATGGCGGCATGAGTGCCGTGCTCTCACGCTATCGGCCGAAAACACCGGCGACCACTGGGTGTTACCAACGCCGCGATAGGGGAATCCTTTACCGCGCAGCGTCGTCGGGGCCGGCGAGCGGCAGCGTCACCGCGACCGTGGTGCCGCGGGGTTCGTTCGGGAGATACCGGATGGTCCCGCCGTGGCGTTCGACGATGTGCTCGGAGATGATCAAGCCGATCCCCGAACCGTCCTGCTTGGCGCTGAACGCGCCCGAGGCCAACCGGTCCGACGGCTGGGCGGACTGCATGCCACCGCCCTGGTCACGGATGTAGACCACGGCATTGCCGTCATCGACGTCGGTGGTCACCGACAACTCTTTGACCTCGGTGCCCGGTTTGGCGATCTCGTCGATGGCGTTGACGCAGATGTTGATGATCACCTGCCCGATCAGAACGCTCTCGCCCTCGATCAGCATGTCCCGGTCGAGGATGTCGGCGAAGACGCGTACGCCCTGCTCGGCGGCCCGAAGACGCACGAAATACAAACTCTCCTCGACCGTTTCGTTGAGATCCATCAGCGTCGAGGTGCTCTCGATCCGCCGCACATAGCGTTTCACCGAGCCCACGATGTCGGCGGCACGCTGCAACTGCTTCTCGATCTGGTCGATTCCGTAGGCCAGGCGTTGCGGATCGGGATCGTCCCCGCTCAGGCGGGCGCGCAGACCGCTGAGATAGTTGGTCGACGCGGCCAGGGGCTGGCCCAGCTCGTGGGCGAGGATCATCGCCATGTCGCCCATCGCGTTGTACCTGCTCAGGTACTGCAGGTTGGCCTCCTGATAGGCGTTTCGGCGTTCCCACTCGACCCGATCGGTGACATCACGCACGGTGAGCACCCGTGAACGCATTCCGTCGTGCGCGACGATCTCCAGCTCACCGGCCAACCACGACGTGGACCCGTCGGCCTTGGCGACCTCCTGCAGGATACTCACCGAGCCGTGCCCGCTGCCGAGCCTGCCGATCACGTGATCGCTGGCGAGACGGGGTTCGCACCGGCCCAGGTCCTCCAGGTACACCCCCGACAACTCGGCGGGGGTACGCCCGAACAACTGGGCGGCCAGAGGGGAGATGTCGTCGATGCAGTTGTCCTCGTCGAGCACCACCACACCGGCCGCAGTGTGGGTCATGATGCGTTGCAGCGACGCCGACACCCAGGTCAGCTCCTCCTGTAGCTCCACCTCGTCATCGATGTTGCGGAACTCGACCATCACCACCGGTCCGTCCACGCAATGGACCAGTGTTGCCCGTGCATCGGTGAGGAACTCGGTGCCGTCCTTGGCACGGTATTTCCACTGCTTTCGGCTCGACCCGTGGACCACCGCCGACTGCAGCCACGCCACACCCACCTCGCGCCGGTATTGCCGCTCCTGCGCACTCATGTGGTGGGCCTTGAGCGGTTTCAGTTCCTCGATCGTGAACCCGAACATGCGGCAGGCGGCAGGATTGGCCCACAGGATGTTCTTCGACGCCGCCTCGTGGATGAGGATGCCGGTTCCGGTGTTGCGGATCATCTGTTCGAAGTCACGCCGCTCCGGGAACATCGCGTCTGACCTCCCATCTCGTCGCGGCCGAGGCCGACGACTAAAGGATCACTTACCCCCGGGGCAGATAATCCCGATACCGGTGGCCTCTGGATCTCCATAGTGTAGCGCTGGAGAGGAATTCCGAATCTGAACGGAGACAGTCAATGACCGCCGAGAGTATGACCGAGCGCGTGGTGGCCGAACCGGCGGGACCCGCCCGTGAGGCGGCATTCGCCCACGCGCTCGACGTCCTGCGGGATCGGCGTGACGAGTTCGAGGCGCAGCGCTACGTCTCCCGCGACTTCATCGCCCTGCTCAAGCGGGCCGGTATGTACCGGGCGTCCACGCCCACCGAGTTCGGTGGCGAGCCGATGGCGCCGGCCGACTTCATGTCGATGGTCGAGCAGATCTCGGCAGTCGATCCGGCCACCGGGTGGGTGGCGAGCTTCGGGTCGTCGCTGGTGTACTTCGCCGCGCTGCCGCCGGCCAGCCAGGCCACGATCTACGCGTCCGGTCCCGACGTCGCCTACGCCGGCGGCCTGTTCCCGATGCAGGAGGCCGAGAAGGTCGACGGCGGCTATGTGTGCACCGGTGTGTGGCAGTTCGCCTCCGGTTGTATGGGAGCCGACATCCTCGGGATCGGCCTCGCGGGTGGACCCGACACCGCGGGCAAGCCGCTGACCGCACTGGTCGATCCGGCCGACGTCGACATCGTGGAGAACTGGAATGTGGCCGGCATGAAGGCAACCGGTTCGCACTCGGTGCGAGCCGACAGGCTCTTCGTCCCCGACGAGATGGTGTTCGTGCGGGGCGGAACACCGCAGATCGACGAGCCCATCACCCGCTATCCGGGTCTGGCCTATGCGGCGCAGGTCCTCGCGGTGGTCACCCTCGGTGCCGCCCGCGGCGCCCTGGACTATGCCGTCGAGGTGGGTGCCGCCCGCACCTCGATCACCGGTGGACAGGTCAAGGGGAATCGGTCTTTCTACAAGACCGGCGTGGCGCGCGCCGAGGCCGAGCTGCGTTCGGCGCGTGCCTTCTTCTACGACACCACCGCGCAGATCTGGGACAAGGCGGTTGCCGGGCAACCGATCTCGTCCTCCGACACCGCGATGCTGCGCCTGGCCGCCACCCACGCCGCCCACGTCGGACGACGCGTTGCGCTCGACGTGTTCGACCTCGCCGGCACCGGTGCCATCTACGACACCCATCCGCTGCAGCGCTATCTGCAGGACGCGATGGTGCCGGCCCAACACGCCATGCTGCAGACCGGCACCTACGAGGCGGCCGGTGCCGTCCTGCTCGGTCTCGACGCCGGCATCCCCAGTTTTCCGTGATCGGCGTTGCACCGCCCGATCTCCGACCGTCTCAGTCCCACCATCCAGGAGAGCCCCACTCATGACATCCGAACCGTTACGCACCCTGTTCTGCGTCGGCAACAACCAGAACTTCTTCGACCTGCCCAAGGCCGAGATCGGTCCGGTGTGGGAGGCCACCCAGGAGTTCCTCGGTGCCCTCAAGGCCATGGACGGTGTCGAGGTGATCGGCACGATGGACGACGACGCCCACATGGTCGGTCCGTCGGCGGGATGGCCTTGGACGTTCTATGTGCTCGCCGACGTGGTGGATCAGCCCACCGTCAAGGCGGCGTGCAATCTGTTGCGTACCACCATGGTCGGCGAGTACGCGCTGTGGAAGTACTTCACGATCGAGGCACGGATGGGCCGTGAACTGACGATTCGCGACGACGTCGAACTCTGACTGTCGAACCCTGACCGCCCAAGTCAGGCCCGTCGAATTCCAGAACCACACCCACGGAACGCAATTCCGGTGCCAGCAAGGAAAGAACTGATCATGACAACCACCGAACGGCCCACCCGTCGATTCGCCGATCTCGCCGAGAACGACCGCGTCGCCGGACAGCTCTACACCGACCCCGAGATCTTCGCCGAGGAGATGCAGAAGATCTTCTACCGCACCTGGGTCTGGGTTGCCCACGAGAGCGAGATCCCGGAGGCGGGCTCGTTCAAGACCACCCAGGTCGGCGACCAGCCGGTGATCGTGGCGCGAGATCGCAAGGGCAACATCAACACCATGCTCAACCGGTGCCGCCATCGCGGTGCCACGGTGTGCGATCAGCGCAGTGGTAAGGCCAATGGCTTCACCTGCCCGTACCACAACTGGTCCTACACTCTCGACGGTCGGCTGCGCGGCATCCCCTACCCCGACGGCTACGAGGGCGTCGTGGACAAGAAGGACTACCCGCTGCAGACCCTGCGCACCGAGAGCTACCTCGGCATGGTCTTCGCGACATTCAACCCCGATATCGAGCCACTCGAGGACTACCTCGGTGACGCGAAGATCTGGATGGAGCGATTCCTCAAGCAGTCCAACGGATTCCCCACCAAGGTGATCGGCATCCACAAGTTCCGCTTCCGCGGGAACTGGAAGATCCAGTTGGAGAACACCACCGACGGCTACCACTTCCCGATGGTGCACAAGTCGTGGATGGCCTCGGTCGATGCCGAGACCGCCAACATGATGTCGTTCATGGACGACCCCAAGGCCGAGACGCATGCCCTCGGCAACGGTCACAGCGTGGCCGTCATGGCCGCCGCACACGCCGACCTCGACATCGACGACGGGGACGAGGAGATCCAGCCGCGATTCGCCCACCTCGTCGAAGAACTCGAGGCCGCCGGGGAGAGCCCCGAACGCATCCGTCGCTATATGCGCTCGATGCACGGCTGTGGGTTCAACCTCAACATGTTCCCCAACATCGCGATGTCGTCGTCGTTCTTCCGTCTGCTCATCCCGATCAGCGTGGACGTCACCGAGGTGTGGCACATGGCGATCGGCATGGATGGTGGCCCCGAGTCGATCAATCGCGAGCGCCTGCGTATCCACGAGCACTTCCAGGGGCCGTTCGGCTTCGGCAGCCCCGACGACGCCGAGGGCTGGGACCGGGTGCAGATCGGCGCCGGCGGCAACCCCAACATGCCGATCCTGGTGAACCGCGGGGAGAACCGCGAGTACGTCACCGAAGAAGGCTGGGCCACATCGCATGTCACCGATGAGACGGGTATGCGGGAGTCCTACGAGATGTGGAAGAAGATGATGACCGATGACTGAGGTGCTGACGTTCACCGACACCCGCGTGCAGCGGGCGATCGCCCTGATCTGGCGCGAGGCCGAGGTGCTCGACGCCAAGGACTACCCGGCATGGGAGGAGATGTACACCGACGACGCGATGTACGTCATCCCCATCGACCCGGACACCGACGACTTCGCGGCGTCGCTGAACATGGTCTACGACGACAAGCGGATGCGCCACCTGCGTGTGGAACGGATGATGCAGGGCTACGCCCCGTCGGCGGTTGCCGCGGCCCGCACGGTGCGGGTGGTCTCGCGGTTCACCGTCTCCGAGGTCAGCGACACCTCGGTGACGATCCGCTCGGCCCAGATCCTCAACGCGTTCAAGCGTAATGCCTTCTCGACGATCGGTGCGGAGATGACCCATACCATCGCGCTGTCCGACGACGGCGACAGGATCAGTCTCAAGGTGGCCCGCCTGATCGACAGCGAGGACGCCGTGAGTGCCTCCGGGTTCCTCCTGTGAGCGCCGTGATCACCGGCGAGACCGTCACCGACACCGGACGGATCGCGGTGGTGACCGGTGCGGCCGGCGGACTCGGCGCCTTCGTGGCCCGTCGTCTGCACGCGCAGGGACACCGAGTAGTGCTGGCCGACATCGCGATCGAGGATGCCACCGCGGTGGCCGCCGAACTGTCGGCCGACGGCTCGACGGCCATGGCCCTCGAATTGGACGTATCCCACAAGGCGAACTTCGAGTCCGCCCTGGCGGAGATCGAGAAGGTCTGGGGCACACCGTCGATCGTCGTCAACAATGCTGCCCGCACCCAGACCGCGGACGTTCTGACCGTCGGTGAGGAAGAGTTCACCGAGGTGCTCAACACCAACGTGAACAGCATCTTCTTCGGCTGCCAGGTGTTCGGTTCGGCGATGGCCGACAACGGATTCGGTCGGATCGTCAACCTGGCCTCGCTGGCCGGCCAGAACGGCGGCACGGCCACGGGTGCGCACTATGCCGCGTCCAAGGGTGCGATCCTCACCGCCACCAAGGTGTTCGCCCGCGAACTCGCGGGCAGGGGGGTCACGGTGAACGCCATCGCCCCCGGCCCGCTGGATCTTCCGGTGTTCCGCAAGACCATCCCGGCCGACAAGGTGGACGCGATGATCGGCGGAATCCCGGTGGGACGCCTCGGCGACCCGGCCTTCGTCGCCGACATGGTGGCGTTGCTCACCGCAGAGAACGCCTACTTCGCCACCGGTGCGTGCTGGGACGTCAACGGCGGTCTCTACGTCCGCTGACGCACGCGCCCCGACCCCACGTGCCCTGACGACACGTGTGTACTGACCGCTGCCCCAGGAGAACTCACTCATGCCCCTCATCGACGTCGTCGTCTCACGGATCGTCCAGGAGACCCCCACGGTCAAGACGTTCTATCTGACGAAACCCGACGGCACCTCGATCGGTGCCTACACCCCGGGTGCACACATCGACGTGGTGGGGCCCACCGCGATCACCCGCCAGTACTCGCTGTGCTCGGCGCCCGACGGCCGGGAGCCGTTCGCGGTGGCAATCAAGCGTGAGGAGAACTCCCGGGGCGGGTCGGCGGCACTGCACGACGTCGCCGAGGGTGACGCACTGCAGATCAGTGAGCCCCGGAACCTGCTCGAGATCGACAGCAGTGCAGCGCATCATGTCCTGATCGCTGCCGGGATCGGGATCACGCCCATGCTCAGCATGGCGCGCCATCTCGACGTGGCCGGCGGATCGTTCGAACTGCACTACTTCGCCCGCTCGGAGCAGGAGGCGGCATTCCTGCCCCTCCTGCGCGATCGGTGCCCGGACAAGGTGCACGCCCACCTCGGCGTGGGGCGTGACAGTCAGTCGCAACTGCTCGGTGACGCACTGATCGCGGCACCGTCCGGGTCGCATGTCTATGTCTGTGGCCCCGAGGGTTTCATGGACAAGATGGTGGCCGTGGCCGAGCAGTACGTGCCGGCCGAGGCCGTGCACATCGAGAACTTCCACGCCGCAGAACAACCCGACGCATCGGCCAACTCGGCCTTCGAGGTGGAGCTCGACGGCGAGGTCTACGAGATCCCCGCCGACAAGAGCATCGTCGACGTCCTCAACGAGAACGGCTGCGACGTCGACACCTCCTGTCAAGAGGGGATCTGCGGTACCTGCATCATGTCGGTTCTCTCCGGTACCCCCGAACACCGTGACAACGTTCTGTCCAAGTCCGAGAAGGACTCCGGTGAGGTCATCGCCACCTGTGTGTCCCGCGCACAGGGCGAGCGGATGGTCCTCGACTACTACTGATCGGCCGAATGGGGTGTTCCCGAACCGACCCCGTTCCTGATCACCGAATGTCGGGGGTGATCAGGAACGGGGGTCGATGGGTACGGCGACGTCGTAGCGCAGGATGTCGCGGACCAGTGTGCTGATACTGTCGGCGTCGGTCTTGCTCTTGATCCGGGCACGGTGCACATCAACGGTTTTCGCGCTCATGCCCAGCTTGCGGGCGATGTTCTGGCTGGGCAGTCCCTCCACCACCAGGGCGAGGATCTCGCGTTCGCGTGGGGTGAGTGACGCGACCTTCTCGGCCACCGAATGATGCGCCCGGTAGGAGTGGAAACGCTCGGCGGCCTTCTCCATCCCGGACTGCACCGCGTCGAGCAGCCGCTGCGGATCGTAGGGCTTCTCCAGGAAGTCCAGTGCGCCGGCCTGCATCGTCGACACCGACATCCGGATGTCCCCGTGCGCCGAGACAAAGATGATCGCCACGTGCGGGGCGATCTCGTTGAGCTTCTCCTGTAGCCGGGTACCACTCATCTGCGGCATGCGCATGTCGAGCACGATGCATGCCGGGTGATCTCCGGTGTAGGTCTCCAGGAATGCGGCGGCGCTGTGACAGATCCGGGGCGAGATCCCGATGCTGCCGAGCAGCCAGTCCACCGAGTCGCACAGTTCAGGATCGTCGTCGACCACATAGACGACCGTGCCGGGGTCGGAATCGACCCCGGCATTCGGTGTTCGAGAGTCGGCCGTCATCCGGCCGGCGCCCAGTCGGTCGTCGCATCGGCGGCGACGTCATCCCAGGCCGCATCGGCCGTCCAATAGTTCATGCCGACGACGCTGACCCGGTGCTCCCACGGCGAGGTCCTCCGCAACCACGGTTCCTCGCGGCGAACCGACTCGTCGGCGGCCTCCGGGCCGTCGGCCTCCACCGTCCAGTGCACCCAGTTGACCTCGCGGCCGTACTCGTCGTGCACGAACAGGTCGACGTGATGCCACCCGTAGTTGAACGTGTCCTCGTAGCAGGTGAGGAACATGCGGTGGTGGGTGACCGGGCGTGGCTTCATGGCCATGTCGGCGCGTCCTTTCTGCTCACGCGGGTTGCTGCGCGCGATGTTCGGTGTGAGAGCGCAGCAGGGGTTCCAGCTTGCGGGCCACCTCGAAGAGGTGATCCTCGAGTCCTGGTAGTCCGATCAATTGGACTCCCAGCGGTAGTCCCTCGCGGCTCAGTGCTCCGGGCACGATCACGACCGGGCAGCCGAGCAGCTGCCACGGGCGGCTCAGGATGGGCGAGCCGGTCGCCGACAGTCCTGCGGGCGCGGGGCCGGGGGCTGCGGGGCCGATGACGATCGCGTTGTCGGCGAGCATCTCCCGGATCATCTGCTGGGACTGGTCACGTCGGATCAGCGCCGCGGAGCGTGCGTCGGCGGTGGTTCGGCGCCCCTGCTCGACCAACGCCTGCAACGGCTGACTCAGTTGTGCCGCATGATGATCGAACACGTCATGCAGGGTGGCCGCGGCCTCCACCGACATTACGGTCAGGTGGTCGTCGGCGAGCGTCCGGACGTGGTCGTCTCCGGCGAAGGTATCGGTTCGCACCCCGGCGTCGGCCAGCAGTGCGGGGAGGATCTGGAGGAGTTCGGTCATGTCGGGATGCAGCGTGTCGAGGCCGCTGCCTGCCCACAGATGGGCGGTGGTCACGGCACTCGACCCGACCGGGGCCGCGGTCCGTCCGGTGAAGGCGTCGAACAGATATGCCAGATCGTCGGTGGTGCGGGTCAGGAAACCGAGCGAGTCGAGGGTTTCGCTGAGCCCGGAGATCCCCGCCATGCTGGTGGTTCCCTGGGCGAGCACCATGCCCGCCGCCCCACAGTACGACGCGGGACGGGTCAGCGACCCCGCGGTCTGGGTTCCCAGGGCCACCGGGACGGTGCCGGCGCCCACCGCGGCGGCCGAACCGCTCGACGATCCGCCGGGAGTGTGGCCGGGGTCGTGAGGATTGCGCGTAGGGCCCGGTGCGAAGTATCCGAACTCGGTGGTGACCGTCTTGCCCTGGATCACGGCGCCCAGCTCACGGAGCCGCGTGATGCAGGGGGCGTCGGAGCCGGCGGGGTCGGCGGAGGTCACCACCGAACCCGATCGGGTGGGCAGGCCGGCGACGTCGATGAGGTCCTTGACCCCGACGGACACACCGCGCAGCGGGCGGGTGCCGGACGCGTGATCCTGACGGTGCGCTTGGGTATCGAGATCGTCGGCCAGGCACACCCAGGCGTGCAGGTCGGGTTCGCGTCGTCTGATCTCCTCGCGCACCTGCAGGGCGAGCGTTTCTGCGGTCACCACACCGTCATGGACGGCGGTCACCTGATCGCCGATGGGCTGGGTCCACTGGGCCGGGGTCACCATTCCTCCTCTGATACGTACCGAACCAGTCTGCCCTCTTTGGGTCCGTCGCGACAGTAAAGGTATCCCTGTCCCGACGGTAGTGAATCCCACGGCGGCGGCCTGGAGGTGACGGCGGACGACCGAGTGAGCACCCCGCGACGTCCGGCGCCCGGGTGTGGCAGGGGGTCTCACCGCGAGCCCGGTGGATTGTCCGGTCGCTCCAGACGAATTCCCGACCGAGCGGTAAAGATATCCCTTCTACCGTTGATCTCCGGGCTGACTTAGGTTCGGTGACAGCGACATCCACACAGCGGGATGTCGGTGTCCACCGAGACCGAGGAAGCAACGAATGTCCGAGTCAGCAGTCAAGAACATCGACGGCCAGGTGTACCGCGAAGTGCTGGGGCACTATCCGACCGGCGTCGCCGTCGTCACCGGACGCGCCGACGACGGTGAGCACCTGGCACTGGTTGTCGGGACGTTCAGTTCCGTGTCGATGGATCCGCCCCTGGTGTCGTTCATGCCGATGAAGTCCTCGCGCACCTTCGATCGCCTCAGTCGATGTGAATCGTTGTGCGTCAACGTCGTCGGAGAAGATCAGCAGGATGTGGTGCGCACCCTGGCCAAGCGTTGGGAGAACAAGCTCGACGGTATCGAGTGGTTCGCCTCGCCGTCCGGCGACGCGGTGCTCGCCGATTCGGTCGCCTGGATCGACACCCGGATCCGCGAGACCGTCGAGGCCGGAGACCACCTGATCGTCCTGTGTGAGGTTCACGACATGGCCGTCACGAACCCGGTGTCGCCGTTGATCTTCCACCGTGGTGACTACGGTGGATTCGCCTGTTCGACGCCGGCCTGACCCTCAACCGCGGGCCCGGGGCGCGACATTCTGTAGACGTAGTTTCCCGTGCGCCAGCGTCTTTCCATCCGATGCCCGCGTGATCAGCACCTGCCACAGCTGTTGTCCCGAACCCTGCTGCAGCGGCGTGGCCACCACATCGGCTCGCCCGTCGTAGGCTCCGCGGACGAAGTCGGTGCCGTTGTGCACACCCACCGCGATCAGTCCGCGATCGGCGACGGCGGCACTCGCCCCGATGCTCGCCGCGGACTCCACCGCGCTGAGGAACACCCCGCCGTGGACGACACCCCACGGGGTGTGATGTGCCGGACCCAGGTCGATCCACCCGACCACCCGCTCGGGACCTGCCTCGGCGATCCGGAGTCCGGCGGCCCGGACGAAGTCACTCGCATTCTCCAGATCGGGTGCGGTGGTGTCTGTTTCGGAACTCATCGATGTCTCCTCGGTGGGGGTCGTCGGCTCAGCGGGTGGCCAGTTGCGGGTAGAGCGTCTCGATCGGTGCGGCCAGACCGGCCTTGACCTGCCTGCTGATGTCGTCGGCGAGGATCTCGGCGGCCCCGGCCTCGATGCCGTCGTAGGCGAGGCGCACGACGTCGGCCGGATCGTTCTTGGGTGCATCGACGCCGGCCGTCATCGGGGTGTCGGTGTAGCCGAGATGGAGGGCTGCGACGTGAACACCCTGACGGGACAGGATGAGTCGCAGGGTGTTGGTTGCCGACCACAGTGCCGCCTTCGAGGCGCTGTAGCCGTCGCCGATCCCGATCCAGCTCAGCACCGACAGCACGTTCAGCAACGTCCCGCCGTGGGTGCGCAGCGCGGGGGTGAAGGCGTCGGCCACGCCGAGTGCGCCGAAGAAGTTCGTCTCGAACATCGCCCGGAGATCGGTGTGATCACCGATCACGCTCGCGCCGTTGGAGATCCCGGCATTGTTGATCACGATGCCGACGTCCGGTGCCGATGCTGCGGCAGCGGTCACCGAGTCGCGATCGGTGACGTCGAGGGGCAGGGGCACCACCCGCGAGTCCTCCCACTGCATCGGCCGGCGGGCCGATGCATAGACCTTGGCGGCGCCGCGGTCGAGTGCCTGATGGACGAAGTGGTTGCCGAGGCCGCCGTTGGCGCCGGTCACCAGCACCACCGAGTCCTGCAGAGATGTCATGGTGTTCAGATCCTTTCGATGATGGTGGCATTGGCCAGGCCGCCGGCCTCGCACATGACCTGCAGGCCGAAGCGGCCGCCGCCCTGCTCGAGGTTGCCCAGCAGGGTGGTCATCAGTCGCGCCCCGGACGCGCCGAGGGGATGGCCGATGGCGATGGCACCGCCGTTGATGTTGACCCGGGCGGGGTCGGCGCCGGTCTCGCGCAGCCACGACAGCACCACCGACGCAAAGGCCTCGTTGACCTCGAAGGCGTCGATGTCGTCGATCGTCAGTCCGGCCCTGGCCAGCACTTTCGCGGTGGCCGGGATGATGCCGGTGAGCATCAGGATGGGGTCGTCGCCGACCACGGCGAACGAATGGACACGGGCCCGCGGGGTCAGTCCCAGGCGGGCCGCGGCCTCCTCGCTCGCGATCAGCACCGCCGCCGAGCCGTCGTTGATCGGTGAACTGTTGCCTGCGGTGACGTTCCAGTCGAGATCGGGGTGCCGTTGCTCCCAGTACGCGCTGCGGAACGCCGGGCGCAACCCGCCCAGCGACTCCACCGTGGAGTCGGCGCGGATGGTCTCGTCGGTGCGCAGGTCGGTGACGTGGGTGACCTGCGAGTCGAACACACCGTCCTTCCAGGCGGTGGCGGCCCGCTGGTGCGAGCGCGCCGAGAAGTCGTCGAGCTCGGTGCGCGACAACGACCATCTCCGGGCGATCAGCTCGGCACTGATGCCCTGGGGCACAAGACCGTCCGAGTATCGAGCGGTCACCCTGCCGCCGGTGACGTCGCGGCCGAGTGACTGCGACCCGATCGGGATGTGGCTCATCGACTCGATCCCCGAGGCGATCACCACGTCATAGGCGCCGGCGATCACGCCCTGCGCGGCGAAGTGCAGGGCCTGCTGGCTGGAGCCGCACTGGCGGTCGACGGTCACACCCGGGACGGACTCGGGGAATCCCGCGCCGAGGAGCGCCCAGCGTGCGGTGTTGCCGGATTGCTCGCCGGCCTGGCCGACCACGCCACTGATCACGTCGTCGACGATCGCCGGGTCGATCCCGGTGCGGTCGACGAGCGCGGCGAGGACGTGTGCGTGCAGGTCGACGGGGTGGACGTCGGCATAGGCGCCGCCGGGCTTGCCCTTGGCCACCGGCGTACGTACGGCATCCACGATGACTGCGGTGTTCATGGTGTTTCCTCCCGGATCTGAAACCGTGCGGAACGGAACTCTGTGGGGGTGATCATGGGCTGGCTATGCAATCCCATAGCCCGAACGGTACAGGCTGACTATGGATTTGCAAAGCGAGCGCTACGATGGGGGAATGTCACAGGGCGAACAGGGTGCGGCCGGTCCGGCCGACGACGCGGCCGGACCGGCGGAATCGGCGGACGAGGTGCTCCGGCTGGAGGGTGCCTATGCCGATCGCGATGCGTGGACGGCCAAGGGATTCTGCCGGATGGAGCGGGCCCTGGAGGTGGTCGGAACCAGGTCGTCGATGGTGCTGGTTCGCGAATTGCTCTATGGCGCCCACCGATTCGACGAGCTGGCCCGACGCGCGGGTCTGAGTGAGGCGGTCGCCGCGGGGCGACTCAAACAGCTCTATGCCGATGGCGTCGTCGACCGGCGGCCCTATCAGGAGCCGGGTAAGCGCACGCGCTACGAGTATGTGCTCACCGAGCGTGGCCGTGAGCTGTACACGATCTTCGTCGCACTCATCGACTGGGGCGACGGGCTCCGGGACGACAGCCGCACCGGCGTGCAGCTGGTGCACCGCGGCTGCGACGCACCGCTGTCGGCCCAGGTGTGGTGCGCCGACGGGCATCGGGTCCCGGTCGAGGAGGCCGCGGCGAGACTGCGCGACGAACCCTGGGCGCTGCGCCGGCGCACCCAGGCCGGCGGCTGAGCCGTCTGCCGGGGGTCCCGGGAGGGCTACGGCGGTCGGGGCCTGAAAGGGGTTACGGCTGCCGGCGGCGCGAAGGGTTACGGCAGGGCCGGGCCCATCTGGTCGGCGCGGACCGCCGCGTTCGGCCACATCGCCGGACAAGGCACGCCCGGGATCGACGTCTTCTCGAAGTGCCACCACTCGTTGGTGAAGGTGCGACACAGGCCCCAGCGGTACCCGTAGCGTTCGAGCCAGGCCGCACCGGCCTGCGGGCCGACGTCGATCGCATGCCCGCTGACATGCGTGGACTCGTTCGGCGGCAACACCCACTTGCGGGCTTCGGCCGCACTCCCGTACCGGGCGAGACCATCGCGCCACATCTGCTGCTGCTCGGCGCGCGACCGCTTACCCGAGGTGATCCAGAGGTCGACGCCCTCGGTGTGCGCGGTGGTGGAAGCCTGCTCGTAGGCGGTGGCCAGCGCCGGGTCGAGGCCGGCGGTCTCCGGTGCCGCGTGGGCCGGTGCGGTGGCCCACGCCGACATCGCTCCCAGGCTGGTCAGGGCCATCGCGGCGATCAGGGGGCGGATGGCGGCAGGGCGTCGGACGGATCGGAACACCTCGTCGACGATACCGCGCCCGCTGCAGGTGGCTCCCTGCTCGCCGCCGCGATCGAGGCGCCGGTCGGCTTCGGACAACTGGACACCAGGACCCGGCTTGACAGAATTACCAGCCGGTAACAAGATCTATGGCGCGCGTCACCACATAATCCGTGACGGGCGCCAGTCACACCCGGGGACGTCGTAGCAGTGTGGGGTACGACGCGGTGGGGTGTCGGACAGACCGAAGGACACGGGGGTCGGGGTATGCAGCTGGGTCGGGGAGTGCCGCGGGGTCGAGGGGTCCCGCGGGATCGTGGGATGTGGCGGGGTCGAGGCATGCACGGAGGATCGGGGAGGATCCGCCGAGGTGCGGTGCTCACCACGCTGCTGGCAGTGGTGGTCGCCGGGTTCGTGATCCCGCCACCACCGGCCGACGCTGCGCCATTGGGTCTGAATCCGTTGCAGTGGACCAAGTCCCATGATTCCGAACGGCAGAAGTATGCCGGCATCTCGGTCACCCCGAGTGTGCCGATCAAGATGTCGGACGGCACGGTCCTCCGTGCGGACATCTATCGTCCGGCCGATGGTGCGGGGCGGGCGACCCGGGACAAGAACCCCGTCATCGTCAACCTGACCCCGTACAACAAGCTGATCGCGATGATCGCGGCCGCCGGGTCGAACGTGCCGGGGCTCTCGCAGCCGATGTTCGACCTGCTCGCGAGCATCAACCTGTCCGGTACGCCGATCTCGGGCACCGAACGGCTGCTGAAGGTGGCCAACGGTGGACTGCCGAGCGTGTTCTCGGTGGACCCGAAGCTGGTGCGCAGCGGCTACACGCAGATCGTCGTCGACGTCCGCGGTACCGGTACCTCCCAGGGCGTCTGGGATGTTTTCGGCAACCGTGAGCAGAAGGACACCGTCGAGGTTCTCGACTGGGCGCGCACCCTTCCGTACTCCAACGGAGACCTCGGTATGTCGGGGTACTCGTACTCCGCGATCAATCAGCTGCAGGCTGCGTCGAAGCGTCCCAAGGGACTCAAGGCGATCTTCCCGGCCGCGCCGATGACCGACATCGTCGCCGACGTCGTCGCGCCGGGCTCCGGATACGGGGCCGGCTTCCTGGCGCTGTGGCTGTTCGCGGTGAACGCCACCAAGGTGATCCCCGACGTACCGAGTCTGCTTCGCGGACAATTCGATCCCATCTGGTTGCGTGACCGCCTGAACGATCCCGCGGTGTTCGTCAAGGAATATCTCGAAGGGCTCACCGCCACCGACGTGAACTCGCTGAGCGGACGCACTCGTGAACTTGTGCAACTGGATTCGACCTATCGCAAGGCGCTGACCACCGACGCCGCACGCATCCAGATCCCGACCTTCGTGGTGGGTGGCTGGCAGGATCTGTTCACCAACATGGAGTGGCGTGCGCTCGACCAGCTCAGCGGTGTGCCGGCCGCGCAGAAGAAGCTGGTGATGAGCACCGGTGAGCACATGACCAACGGCTGGGACATGCGCGGCGCCCCCGGGCAACCGCCGTCGATGGCGGTGCTGCAGCGAGCCTGGTTCGACCGCTGGATCAAGGGTGTTCCCAACCGCATCGACGAATATCCTTCCGCCACAAGCCACCAGCAGGGTGGCGGCTGGGTGCAGTCGCAGCAGTTCCCGCGTGGCGACCAGCAGCATCGTCGGCTCTACCTGACACCGGCACGCAGCGGCACGTCGCCGACCTCGGTGCGCGACGGCTCGCTGTCGGCGAGTGGCCCGAAGACCACTGCCCGGTGGACGGTCAGCCCCGGTGTCACCACCCTGTGCTCGGGCGACACCAACCGTGATCAGATCGGCTTCCTGAGTTCGTTCGACTTCTGCACCGGAGACAACCGGATCGCCGAACGCGGCGCACTGACCTTCACCTCACCGGCGGTCCCGCAGGCCACCTCGATCAACGGCCCGATCAACGTGCACCTGCGCACGCAGGTCGACGCCACCGACGGTTTCTACGTCGCCGTGGTCTCCGACGTGGCACCCGACGGCACCTCGAAGGTGCTCACCACCGGGTCGATGACGGTGTCGATCCGTAACCAGATCGACCGCGCCGCATCGCGATACGCACCCAACGGTGACCTGGTGGACCCGATCTACGCACTCGACGCCTATCGCCGCGACCTGGTGAAGCCGGGTGCGGTGCAGTACCTCGACATCGGGACCCTCGGCACCGACGCGCTCATCAAGCGTGGCCATCGGGTGCGGGTGAGTGTGTACGCGTTCAATGCGCCGCGGGCGGTGAGCTTCGGCCCGATCAGTCACGACAGTGGTCTCAAGCCCGAGCACGTGCTGCTCGATCCGGCCAACCCGAGCTGGGTGCAGTTGCCGAGCAGCCGACCCATCGGCTGAGCGGGGATCGTTCGAGGCGGGGATCGCACGAGAGGTGGCGGGTGCAGGTCGTGACGACTGCACCCGCCACCTTCGTCGTTGTGAGGGGGTGGCCGGCGCTCGACCTCGGAGCAGACGTCGGTTCCGTTGGGCACCAGCGCATCCGCTCCGGTAGCGGCACCCGACGACCTCCGATGGTGGATGGTCCACGAGTGGAGCCACTCACCACCGGAGGCCTCATTCATCTGCCCGGACCGGGTTTGGGGGACGGGATGATCCGGACAGACGTTCTTGGACAAGGGATTCAGAACGTATCCTCCGCTGATTCTCAGCGTCGGTACACGAATCCCTCGAGATCATCGAGATTCTGTTGGGCGTAACCCTGATTCGCCTCGGATGCCGCGGTCGCAGCACCGATGGTGGCACCGACGACGGCGCCCAACGGGGCTCCGAGGGCTCCACCGACGACCGCTCCACCGGCGGCCCCCATCAGACCGCCGGCCGCGGCGCCCGCCACCGGTCCCACCGCTGTGCCGGCGACACCGACGATGATGCCGCCGATCACGGCACCGGGAAGGCAGCCCACCAGGAGTGCGGGTGCACCGGCGATGCATCCGGCCACCACGCCCGAGGTGGCTCCGACGATGGGTCCGACCACCAGGCCGGCCGTGGTCCCGGCCCCGATACCGGCTCCGGCTCCGACCGTTCCGCCCAGTACCGCACCGGTTCCTGCCCCGGCGACCCATCCGGTTGCCTCTTCGTTGACTCGTGAACGTGTTGCACACCGCGTCACCCCTCGACGCCCACGATGGTTCGATCTCTACATTCGGACGAGGTGAGCCGGGCCACGTTGTGAACAATCCTGTGCCAGTCGGGATTTGCCTTCACGTGGTGTTCCGGTGGTGCCGCGATACAGCGACACAAGCACGATCGGGGGACCGCCGCAACAGGTGTCAGTGACCGCGAGTAGCAGGAAAAAGCGGCCGGATTGTCGGTCGACCTGCGCCGATGGTCCGAAACCTCCGAGGGGGGCTGTGATCGGCGTCCAGGTGAATTGGGGTCCAAGGTCCCCGGGGTGCGGAGACCTTCGCCTGTGCGCCGATGGCAGGGAAGCCGAGAGCCTGTGACGGAACGCGACAGGCCGGCGACGAATGATCTGTGACAGTGGATGTCCGCGCATGTTGACTGCGAGAACCACTGGGGGCATCGTGGATCCGGACGACGAGTATCAAACATGCCGAGAGGTGGGATGAAAAGGCTTGTCTACAGCGTATTTCGATCCGAGCTCATCTGCGGCGCGACTCGGGTGATGCCGCTCACGCCATCGGGTGAGGGTGGTCGGCGTAGAAGTCCAGATGCGCCTTCGCCGCCTGCTCCCATGTCAGTGAGCGGGCCAGCGCGTCGCCCCGCCCTCGACGTCCGGCATCCGGCGTGCGGGCCGCGACCAGTGCTGCCGCCAGCGCATCGACATCCGCGGCGTAGGTGACGGTGTCGCCGAAGACCTCGCGGAGGATCGGTAGATCACGGGTGACCACCGGTCGGCCCGCCGCCAGTGCCTCCATCGCGGCCAGCCCGAATCCCTCTTTGGTGGAGGGAAATGCGAACACCTCGCAGGCGGCGACGAGCGAGGGCAGGTCGGACTCGCCGACGGCCCCCAGCACGATGGGTTCGATGCCGAGTTCGCGTTGTCGCCGTTCGAAACCGGCGCGATAGTCGCGATAGTCGAACAGCGTCTCGCCGCCGGCGAACACCAGGTTCAGGCCGGGATCCCGGCGGCGACGGATCGCGAACGCCTCGAGGAGGTCGATGCTGCCCTTGCGGGGTTCGATCCCGCCGACCGCAAGAACATACCGGCCCAGTTGTTCTCGCCAGACGTCGCGGGCCCTCGCGGAGTCCTCGGAATCGGCTGCGGCGTCGGCGAACCGGTCATAGGCCACGCCGTTGGGAATCACCGTGGGATGCAGCCCCCAACCGTCCTCCACCTCGCTGGCGACCGCCTGCGACACACAGATCCGGGCGTAGGGGGTGGTCACCGCCTTCTCGTGGCAGTCGACGAGGACGGGCGTGGTGAAGTGATCGAGATGATGGATGGTCCGGATACACACACCCACCGCATTGGCGCTGATGCAGTCCTGGGCATGCACGATGTCGAAATCGCCTGGCCGAAAACCGGATCGGAGTGTGTCGATGGACCGGACGATACGCTCGGTGACATCCTCACCGGCCACGTCGTCGAACGGGAGCAGCTCGATGCGTACCGCCGGGTCGACGCTGCGGAAGAACCCCTGGTCGCCGCCGCGGGCCAGACTCCACACCGTGACATCGGCACCCAGACGGCTCAACGACTCGGCCAGATTCAACGTGTGCACCACCCCGCCGCGCGGTTTGGTCGAATACGTCAGCAACGCGATCCGCATGGGGTGTCACCTCTTTCGTTCGTTGCCGTAGATCTCCGGGCGCAGTTCGGCAAGATGGTTGAGTACGCGTCGTGCTCGTTCGGTCTCGGCCTCGACGTCCACCTGCACCTTGGCCAGTCCGCCCTTGGATCGGGTGGTGGCGAGGACATCCCCACCGGGACCCACCACCTTCGCCTGCCCCAGGAACTGCAGTGAGCCGGTCACCCCGGTGAGATTCGACGACACCACGAACACCTGGTTCTCGGCGGCACGGGCACAGTCGTACAGGTCGAACAGTCGGGACTGCCGATCGGCGGGGAGCCGCGCGGCCCGATCGGTGACGCTGGCCGGCCACGCCGAGAGCGCGGCGATCACCCGCGCGCCGTCGAGGGCGAGTTTGCGGGCTGATTCGGGGAAGGTCTTGTCGTAGTCGATCAGCATGCCCAACGGCCCGATCGGGGTGTCGAACGTGCGAAAGGAGTCACCGGCCCCATACGCCAACGATTCCCCGGCCGGCTGATGCACCTTGCGGTGCGTGCCGAGCACGCCGTCGCCGGAGACACAGATCGCGGCGTTGTAGCGGGTGTCCCCGGCTGCCTCGGTGTAGCCGATGCACACCGTCATCGGACCCGCCGCCTGCGCGATCGCCGCCAGCTCGGGGCCGTTCGGATCGAGGGCCGGTGGGAGGTCGTCGGGATCGGGGGAGCGCAGATCACCGATGTAGCCGCCGAGGGTCGCGTCGGGGAAGACGAGCAGGTCGACGCCGTCTCGGGCTGCGGCCTCGATGATTCCCACGGCCTTGGACACGCCTCGGGTGACGTCACGTCCGAAGTGTCCGGCGAGTGCGCCGAGGGTCACCGTCCTCATGTCACCGCACCCTACCGGTGCCGCCGATACGACAGCTCATGCTGCCCCCAGCCCGGTGACCGTGGACGCCACCGCGCCGGTGACCTCTCCGTCCGGCCACCGCAGTCGCACGCCGGCACCGGCGGTGAGCCGTCCGCACGGGGCGGCGACCGCGGGTCCGGGAACCTCGCGGACGGGATGATCGTCGGCGGTGAGCATCGCGAAGCCGGGGAAACAGGTCAACCATTCGCCGAGGGTCGAGTCGTGCGGCCGGGGGATCGCCGAGACGTCGAGTTCGGCACCGGTACCCGAGGACTCGGCGAGCATACCGAGGGTGCCGACCAGTCCGGCCATGCTCACATCCTTGGCCGCATGCGGGCGCAGATCGGCGACGAGCGAACCCATCGCCCGAAGCTGTTCCCCGGAACGTGAACTGGTGCTGTCCCATTGGCGGCCCCGGTATCCCGGCCGCCACGAACCGCCGAGGTCGGCGATCACCGAGACCACATCGCCCACGCGTCCGCCGCCTGCGGCGAGCGGATGGGGGGTCTGGCCGAGCGCGGTGACCGACAACGATGCGTGCACACCGACCTGTGTGTGGCCACCGAGGACCGGTGTGCCCCACGCCTGCGCGGCGGTCGAGATACCGCGGATGATCCGGGTGAGATGGGAGGTGGTGGGTGCGGCGACCGCGTCGAGCAGTCCCACCGGGGCGGCACCCATCGCGGCGAGATCGTTGAGATTGACCAGCACCGAACACCATCCGGCCCACTCGGGGTCACGCTCCACCATCGCCGGCAGCACCGCATCGCACGCCGCGATCAGGTCGGAGCCCGGCACCGGAACCCCGTCGTCGCCGCGGAATCCGGCCGGGCCCAGGCCACCCGGCTGACGACCCAGCGGGGCCAGGACGTCGGCGAGCATCGCCTTGGTGGTGTCGGCCGTGCGCTGGATCCGGCCGATGGGCCAGCCCATCCGGCGGTGGGCACAACCGCCGATGGTCGGACCGGGACCGCGGTCGGTCCAGCCCAGCATGGTGAACAGCCGCAGATAGCGCTCCTGGATGGTGGCATCGAAGCGCAGTACCCCGGCACCCTCCACATGTGCGCAGGCCGCACGGATCAGTGCTCGTCCGATCCCGCCGGCGTGCGCGGTGTCGGCGACCACAAGGCGACTACCGGCCCACCAGCCGATGTCGGTGTCGGTGCAGGGGGCGACGCGAACCCCACCGACAACGTGACCGTCGGCGGAGACCGCCACCAGCACGACGGTCCGTGGATCATCGTCCACGTCATCGTGGTCGGAGGTGGCGAAAAGCCCCTGGCGCTCGACGAACTCGGTGTGGCGCAGTCCGTGGTACCCGGCGAGCATGCGCGCGTCGTCGGCCACCGTGACCAGGTGATCCGGCGGGGTGGACAGTTCCGGCCCGGCGAGGATCGACAGATCGCGGGTACGGGCTCCGGGCGTGGAGATCGTGGTGTGCGGCAGACCCTCGAGCATCGCCTCAGCCTCCCACGGTCTGCAGGATGCTGCAGGCCCCGCATGCAGCACACCCGGCGCCCTGATCGGCACCGGCCATGCCGATCGACTCCAGGTGCCGCCCGACCTCCCGACTGATCTTCTCCACCAGCGCGGGATCCGGGGCCGGGGCGCCGTCCACATCCACCGCGAGCGTACCGGCATGCGGACGGAACGGCACCACAAAGGGATACACGCCCATGTCGGCGAGCTCGTTTGCGCCGGCGATCATCTCGTCCGGGTTCTCCCCGAGGCCGACGAGCAGATAGGTGGACACCCGGTTGCGGCCGAACACGCGCACCGCCTCGGCCCACGCCGCGCGATACTCCGACAACGGCACCGTCGACTTGCCCGGCATCCACCGGCGTCGGACATCGTCGTCGAGTGATTCGACGTGGATGCCGATCGCATCGGCACCGGCTTCGTACAGTTCGGTGATGGTGGCGAGATCGGCCGGTGGCTCACACTGCACCTGGATCGGCAGCTCCGGCACCGCGTCCTTCACCGCGCGGACACAACGCGCCAGATGCCGTGCGCCGCGGTCCTTCCCGGCGGAGGTCCCGGTGGTCATCACCATCTGGGCCACGCCGTCCAGATCGACTGCGGCGCGGGCCACCTCCGCGAGCTGTTCGGGTCGCTTGACCGCGACGGTGGTATCCGATCGCAACGACTCCTCGATGGAGCAGAACCGGCAGCGCTGATCCTCGCCGTAGCGGATACAGGTCTGCAGCACGGTGGTCGCGAGTACGTTGCGGCCGTGGAGCTTTGCGATCTTCTCGTACGACACACCGTCGGCGGTGTGCAGATCGTAGAACCGTGGACGCCCGATCACGCCGATGTCGAGGCCGACGTCGGTCCCGTCCCGGAAGACGCGGTTGCCGTCGAAGACGAAGGGGCTGTCGGGGTTCCGGGGGATGGCGGCATCGAAGCCGTCGACGACGAGGTGGCCGTCGTCGGTGGGTCCGGCACCACCGGTGCGGTTGAGTGGCGGTGTGCCCCGGAATCCCAGAAGAGCGAGGTCTACACGGGTGGAGGTGGTCATGATGCGTTCTCCGATCGGGTGCGGGCCGAATACGGTGCGGGGCCCGTCCCGCAGCCGGACAGTGCCCGCCTGCGGATCTTTCCCGCATCGTTGCGGATAGGACTGTGGGTCAGCAGGATCTGGGTCGGTACCAGCTCATCGCCGAGCTGGGCGACGATGATCCGGTGGATGTCGTCGGGAAGCCGATCGGCGTCGGCGATATCCACCAGGACGGCCACACCGGTGGGGCCTTCGGTGGTGCCGAGGGAGAAGGCGACCGCACCCCGGACGTCGGGGTGGGCTTCCACGGCAGCCTCGACGTCGGCGGGGTAGACCGTGCGGTCCGGTAGCCGGATCGCATCGGCGGCACGCTCCATCACGTACAGCCAACCGTCGTCGAGGTGGCCGAGATCGCCGAGGGTGTCCCATCCGTCCGCGGTGCGCCGGGATGCGGCACCCAGATACCGGTAGGCGGGGTGATCGCCTCGGCGCAACCAGATCTCGCCGATCTCACCGTCGTCGGCGCCGGTACCGTCGGGGCGTCGGATGGCGATCTCGGTGCCACCGATCGCACGGCCCACGCTTCCGGGGTGGGCGCGCCAGTCGTGGCCACCGATCATGGTGAGTCCGTTGGACTCCGAGCCGGCGTACACCTCGACGACGCGGTCGGCTCCCAGCCAGTCCAGCAGTGCCCGTTTGTCGGGGATCGGACACCGGCCGCCGATGTGCAGCACCGACTCCAGCGAGGACAGGTCGTGACGGGCCCGCTCGGTGGCCGGGAGCCGGAGGAGTCGCCGGATCGACGGCGGTGACAGGACGGTCCAGGTCACCCGGTGCCGCTGCACGGCGGCGAGGAACCGGTACTCGTCGAAGCCGGGTTCGATCACCACACGATGTCCGGCGGTCAGTCCCCGGAACGCGTAGGTGAAGGCGGTGGAGTGCCACAGCGGTGCGGTCACCAGTTGTGTTGCCTCACGCGGGATGAACGCGGCCACCCGAGCATCGGGATCGACCAGTGCAGGGGACGCCGAGAGCACCACCTTGGGAGTTCCGGTGCTGCCCGACGACGCCGGGGCCTTCCAGCTTCGTGCCCAGTTATCCGGTAGCGGACGTACCGACCCCGTTGACGCCGACTCGCCGTCGACGAGGACGACACCGGGCGCGAGGGCCGCACCGCCGATCACGGCCCGGGGTCCGGCGAGGCTCTCGAGCATGTGCCGTTCGGACCGGTCGAGTGCCGGATCGATCGGCATCGGGGTGGCACCGGCACGCCAGATCGCGAAGCAGGCCACCACGAATGCGGTCGAGTTGGGCAGCAGCACCTCCACCAGGTCGTCGCGCACTACTCCCGCGTCGAGCAGCGTCCGCGCAAGGCGGGTGGCTGCGATGTCCAACTCGCGGTAGGTCATCGGACCGGTGGGGTCGATGACCGCGATGTCGGACGGTCGGGAGACGGCCTGATCGGCGAGCACCGATGAGATCGAACGACGGGTCATGGCTGATCACCTCCGGGCCGGGCTGGACTACTGGCCCGATGCCAGCAGATGGGTCGAGAGCAGATGCGGCCTACGCGGACTCGTCGATTCGATGATCTTGTCGGCGAGATGTCGGGCGTCCCGGTCGATGCCGAGGAATCGTCCCGACCCCCAGGTGTGCATCCACGGGAGACCGATGAAGCTCAGTCCCTCCACCTGGGTGATGCCGCGGGTCTGCATGGGCCGGCCGGCGCCGTCGAAGGCCGAGGCCTCGATCCACCGGTAGTCGGGGTGATATCCGATCGCCCAGATGATGCTGGTGATCCCGGCGGCGGCGAGGTCGAGTCGGGCGGGTTCCTCGTCGGGGGTCCAGACCGGTTCGTAGCGTGTCGGTTCCGGGGCGTCGATGCCGATGGTCGCGATGTGGCGGTCGATGTCGGCGCAGATCGAGTTGTACACCGAGTCGGCATGATCGAGACTCTCGGTCAGCGTCGGGGCGAACTCGAGTGTCGAGTCCTTGCCGCCGGTGAGGAGTCCGTAGAGCCGCATGCCCTCGAGGGCGAACTGTCGCAGGTCGACGTCGCGGCCGCCGTCGCGTCCGGTCACATAGTGGTTGGTCTTCTCCTGGGCGGCCTTTCCGCCCGGATACTCCTGGGTGGGTGTGTCGTAGAGACCCATGTCGGCCAGCCAGGTCATGCAGTCGCGGCCCCGGTAGGTGCGGGCGACCCGTGGGGCGTTGCCGATCGCGAGGTGTACCTCGCGCCCGGCGAGATGCAGGTCCTCGGCGATCTGTGCACCGGACTGGCCCGAACCCACCACGAGCACCGCCCCGTCGGCCAGTTGCTCGGGACTGAAGTACTCCTCGGAATGAATCTGTGCCACAGCCGGATCGAGCGCCGAAGCATACGGCGGGATCACCGGCAGCGGATATCCGCCGGTCGCGATCACGACCTGGTCTGCGGTGAGGATCTCGTCGCCGTCGTCGGTGGTCAGCGTGAGTTCGAAACCCGCAGTGTCGGTGTGGCGGATCCGCGAGACGGTGGTGTGTTCGCGCAGCGGCGGGGTGAATGTGGTCAGCCAGTCCGACAACCATGACACCACCTCGTCGCGGGTCATGAACCCGTCGGGTTCGGGTCCGTCGTAGGCGTGGCCGGGCAGGCGGCAGTGCCAGTTGGGTGTGACCAGGGTGAAGTTGTCCCATCGCTTCGATGCCCAGGCGTGCATCGCGGTCTGCGATTCGATGACGACGTGGTCGACGTCGGCTTCGCCCAGATACCAGCTGACCGCGAGGCCGGCCTGACCGCCGCCGATGACGGCGACCGGGATGTGAGTAGGGGTATGAGCGTGTGTGCCCATGATGTCTCCAAGGAGGGAAAGTGTTGTGTGGAAAGGGATATCGGTGAAGTCGTGACGCCGGTCAGGCCGGCAGGGGCGGATACATCGAGATGATGTCCACCGTGGACTGATCGTCGTAGCGCTGCGCCGCGGTGTCGATGGCCTCGGCACTCGCGGCCGCCGACGTGCAGGCGAAGCCGAACTTCGCCCGTACACGCTCGGCGGCCTCACCCAATGCGGTGGTGGCGCGGGTCCGGAACTCTCCGACGGTGTAGGTGGTGCCGATCTCGAGGTGGTCATGGATCACCAGACTCGGCGAATAGCATTCCTGCACAGCGCCGTCGGGCCACCGGACACTGAAGGTCATCTCAGGCATGGGCCAACGCCCGCCATTGTGCTCCGGTGGAGGCATCGGTGTCGGTCTCGGTGAGCAGACCGTAGGCGTCCGGGCGGCGGTCGCGAAGGTGGAACATGCCGGCCCGCATGGTGCGGAAGGTGCCTTCGATGTCGATGTCGGCGACGGCCATTCCCTCGTCGAGGAGGGTGGTGTCGAGGATGTTGCCGCCGGGGTCGACGATCTTGGCGTTGGCGACGTAGCGCAGTGAGCCGAAGGTGCCGGCCTGGTTGGATGCGATCCAGAAGACCTGGTTGTCGAGGGCGCGGGCGGTGTCGAAGAGGTTGAAGCGGTAGGTCCAGCGGTCGTCTTGCAGGTTCTCGGCGGTGGCGGTGCGTGCGGCGGGCCAGGCGGAAAGGCTGGCGATGATCTCGGCGCCCTTGAGGGCCATGACGCGCGCAGCCTCGGGAAACGCTTTGTCGTAACAGATCTGGAGTCCGACGCGACCGATGGGGGTGTCGAAGACATCCCAGTCTGTTCCGGATGAGTAGGACATGTTCTCGCCGAGCGGCTGGTGGACCTTGCGGTAGGTGCCGTAGACGTGGGTGCCGTCGAGGATGGCGGCGGCGTTGTAGCGGGTGTGGCCGTCGTCGGCGAGCTCGCAGAATCCGATGGCGACGACCATGTTGCCGATGATCGATTGCACGCGTGCGATTTCGGGACCGTCGAGGCGGATGGCGGGGGGTAGTGATCGGGTGGTGTTCTTGATGGTGTCGCCGTGGTTGCCGAGGCTGGAGAGGTAGCCGCCGATGGCGGCTTCGGGGAAGACGAGGAAGTCGACTCCCTGGGCGCGGGCCCGGGCGACATGGTCGGTGATGGCTTGGTAGTTCTGTTCGAGGTCGCGGGTGAAATTGGCTGCGACAGTGGCGATTGTGGTCATGGTGGCGTCGTCTCAGACCATGTAGGTGGAGTTGATGATGGCGCCCTTGCGGGAGTAGTGGATGATGGCGTCCTGGACGTCGAGGGGGTGGGCGGGGATGACGCCTTCGATGAGGTCCTCTTCACGTCCGCCGTGGAGTGCGAGCCCGAAGCGGCAGCAGAAGACGGTGCCGCCTTCGGTGATGAAGGTTTCGAGTGAGTCGTTGATGTTCTGTTCGCCGGGGAAGCCCGAATCGCCGGTGGTGGGGAAGCCGCGGGTGGCAAGGCAGTTGATGGCGCCGGGGCCGTAGAAGTAGATGGCGGATTCGAAGCCCTTGCGGAGGGCCCGGGTGGCCTGGAGTACGGCGACGAAGCTGACGGAGGATTCGTGGGCGATACCGTGGACCAGGGTGAAGTAGGACTCACCGTTCTCGGCCTTGTAGTCGGGGAAGATCTTGGTTCCGCCGTAGATGTTGGTGCCCTTGGGGAGTGAGGGGTGGGGGATCTCGCCGAGCGAGGTGGCGATGTTGGCGGTGATGGTCTCGTCGAATGCAGACATGGATGCTCCTGTGCGTGGACAGCGCGGACGGGTGATAATGGTCAGGCGACAGTGCCTGAAAGGCTTGGTGTTCGGGGCGACGTCGGTCCGAACGGGGTAGCGTTCGCTACGTCATCTAGTTCACGCCCGAGGTGTTTCGTAGTGGTTACGGACGGAATAAATGGGGAGCCGATCTGCGTAACATGAGTTGCGCCTTCTACGATGATTGAGCCGGGACCGAGTCGGAAGGGCGAGGACCCGAGTCGAAATCTCCGCAGCCGACGATGTCCCCAACAACCCCACAGGTGAACCCGAACCCCCAGGGTGAACAGCTTTAGCAAACTATCCACAAGTATTGTTCTACTTGCGAATTCGGACGGGTATCGCCTATACGTTCGCTACAATGGAACACATGCAGGGGGAGCTGGAGACCATTCTCGACGCACTCATCGATTGTCGTTTCT
>NZ_BCNF01000108.1 GCF_001485495.1 Gordonia desulfuricans NBRC 100010
CAGACCGGGCAGGTCGTGTTCACGGACATGCAGAAACTGGTCACCATACGCAACCTCGTCGATTCGCTCACCGCCGCCGGCGCCGGGCATCTCGACCGGCTGGGTTTGGCACAACGGCATGGTCACAAGCCGATCGCCTTGTTGATCGAGATGGGGTACGCGCCAGCCGTTGCTGCGCGGATGCAGCGGATCGGGACATCGGCGGTGGTGGAACGCACGCTGAAACACGCTGCCGACGGGGCCATCTCGGGTGAGCATATGGACGCGATTGTGCGCGGGATCAATGAGATCGGACTACATGCCGGCGAACCCCCGACTGTCGAGACCTGGGCTGAGTTCGAGGGTGATCTGTTGGCGCAGGTGCTGTCCGGCGCCAAACCTGCTGAGGTGATTGCACGGGCACATCAGCTCGGGGATCATCACTCGTCGGATACCGAGGGCGGACGACCGGCGAAAGAAGACCGCAACCTGAATGCCCTGGATATCGGGCGGACCGATGATGGGCGGGTTGCTGTCTCGGGGAGTCTGGATGTTGTTGTCGGGGAAAAGTTGGCGACGGCGATCGAGAAGCTGTCGGCGCCGGTCCCGCAGCCGGGTGGTTCGAAAGATCCACGTGAAGCGCCTCGACGTCGCGCGGACGCGTTGGAGATGGTCTTGGATATGGCCGCTGGTTCCGGGGACCGGTCGGTGACCGCTCTACCGTCGACGTTGATCAACCTGTCGGTCCCTGCGGATACGCCCGGCAAGTCGGCGTTGGCGTTTGGTGGGTCGATCACTCACAGCACTCTGCTCGAAACCAGTTGTGATGGTGTGGTGGTGATGACGATTGTCGACGGTGAGCGGGTGCCGTTGGATATGGGTCGGTC